>JAGBTT010000125.1 GCA_017631175.1 Bacteroidales bacterium | reverse complement strand
TCTGGGAATACTTATACTCCTTTCCACAGGTCATCCTGAGGAACTCCCACATCATCACTACCAATGCGAAGAGCATTACTGCTCCGAATACAAACTTATTAGTGAGAAACGCGGCAAGCATCACTGCCGCGAATCCCACACCTGATATGGTTCTTTTGATAAAATTATTCATTGGACTCTGTTTCTGCAGTCTCTACTGTTTCGTCCTTGACATCATCCTCTTTCTTCGCAGCGCCAGCGCGCGGTCCGAAGATTCTTTCAAGATCCTCTGCAAAGATAACTTCTTTCTCCAATAAAAGCTCTGCAAGCTGACTAAATCCTTCAAAATTCTCTGTAAGGATCTTTCTTGTCCTCTCATGGATCATGTCAACAAGTTCCTTGACCTCCTTATCAATGAGTTCTGCAGTCTTCTCGCTATATGGCTTTGTCATGTCATAAGCACGTGAACCTGTCGAATCATAGAATGAGATGTTGCCTACATTCTCGCTCATACCATAATAGGTAACCATGGCATAAGCAAGCTTCGTGAGCTTCTCAAGGTCACTGAGAGCACCGGTACATGGCTGTCCGGTATGGATCTCATCAGCTACCCTACCTCCTATAGTAGCGCACATCTCGTCAATCATCTGCTCCTTGGTAGTCACATAGCGCTCGTCAGGTAGATACCAAGTAGCTCCGAGAGACTGACCTCTCGGCACGATTGTTACCTTGAATACTGGATTGGCATTAGGAAGAAGCCAGCTGACAACCGCATGGCCAGCCTCATGATATGCCGTGGTTCTCTTCTCATCTTCAGTCATCATAGTAGCCTTGCGCTCAAGTCCGCCGATCACCCTGTCGATGGCGTCAAGGAAATCCTGCTTGTCGATCTCACTCTTGTTGCGTCTTGCTGCTGTGAGAGCGGCCTCATTACATATGTTTGCAAGGTCTGCTCCTGAGAAACCAGGAGTATGCTTTGCTATATAATCAACGTCGAAATCAGCCGCCAGCTTGAGTTTCCTCAGATGGACATTGAGGATCTCCTTTCTTTCCTGAAGTTCAGGAAGGTCCACATGGATCTGCCTGTCAAATCGTCCTGCACGCATGAGAGCCTTATCAAGAATGTCTGCTCGATTTGTTGCAGCAAGGATGATCACTCCTGAGTTAGTCCCGAATCCGTCCATCTCAGTAAGGAGCTGGTTCAGTGTATTTTCGCGTTCATCATTAGATGAGTACCCACCATTCTTGCTGCGGGCGCGTCCTACTGCATCAATTTCGTCGATGAACACTATGCATGGCGCCTTTTCCTTTGCCTGACGGAAGAGATCACGTACACGCGATGCACCCACTCCGACGAACATCTCCACAAAGTCAGAACCTGAAATCGAGAAGAAAGGTACATTGGCCTCGCCGGCAACGGCTTTGGCAAGAAGGGTCTTACCTGTACCTGGAGGGCCTACGAGGAGTGCTCCCTTAGGAATCTTACCGCCGAGAGCTGTGTATTTACCAGGATTCTTGAGGAAATCAACAATCTCCATCACTTCCTCCTTGGCTCCATAAAGTCCTGCTACATCCTTGAATGTAACCTGGTTCTCACCTTTTTCAGCAAGCTTGCCGGTAGACTTTCCTACGCTGAAGATACCGCCAGGACCACCTGGTCCGCCACCACCCATGTTTCTGTTCATGCCTCTGAACATGAAAACCCACATGAGGATAAGAAGAATCGGGAATATCAGCCACTCCAGCATGCTCCACCAGTTCTCATGATTCTCTATAATCACCTTGACCTGGCGGTCTTCCGGAAGCTGTGCATTAAGTTCGCCGAACATCTCCTCTGCATTGAAGCTGCCTGATACGAGGAAAATGAAGTGCGGAGACTTCTCCGGAACCTTTCCTCCGAACTTGTCAGCATAGTGCTCGATACGCTCCGGACGCATTGTGACGCGGCCTTCGTATTCATTTCTTATGAACACGACTTCCTTGATGTCACCTGCAAGCCACTGCTTCTGCACGTCTGCCCACTCCTCCTTCTGAGGGTTGGCACCGCCCTGGTTGAAGAACATCCATCCTATTGCGATCAGGAGGATGAAGTATATCCAGGATATATTGAACTTAATCCTCACGGGTTTGTTTCCGCGAGGAGAGCTATTATTGTTTTCTGCCATATTTGCTGCTTGGGATTAGTCTTCGTATACTGTACGCTCTGCGTCAGCCCAGAGATCCTCGAGTCTGTAGAAGGCTCTATATGGAGTCTGGAATACATGCACGACGATGTCACCATAATCAAGGATAACCCAGAATGCGTTCTCCTTACCCTGAGTACGTATAACCTTCCTCTTGCACTTCTCAATCATCCTGTCCTCTACGTTGTCAGCGATTGCGCACACTGCAGGAGTCGAGTCCGCGTTACATACTATAAAATAATCTGAAATTGCTGTTCCGATAGGTTTAAGGTCAAGCGACACCACATCCTGTCCTTTCTTTTCGAGCATTGCGTCTGCAATGACCTTGAGTGCTGTATTGTCCATTATCTGAAATATGTTAAATTTGTGAAAAATCCGTCGCAAAGATAAGCAAAATCCGCACCATGGCAAAGAAGCATGACATAATCTGGTTTGAAAGCATAGATTCTACAAATGAAGAGTGCAGAAGGCGCATTTATGACATTGACAATTTGTCAGTAGTGGCAGCTTTGTCACAGACATCAGGCAGAGGACAGAGAGGAAATGTCTGGTTATCAGAACCTGGTCAGAATCTCACTTTCAGCATCGTCCTGAAGTTCACTGTCAATGTTATGGCTGGCGAGCTCGAACCCATGCACGCTTACGACCAGTTCGTCCTCAGCGAGATTGCAGCACTTTCCGTCGTGGACATGCTTGCAGAGCATGATATTCATGCGAAGATAAAGTGGCCGAATGACATCTATGTCGGCGACAGGAAGATCTGTGGCATGCTGATCGAGAACTCCTTGCGTGGAGAATGGCTTCAGCATAGCATTATAGGTATCGGCCTGAATGTCAATCAGAGAAACTTTGATGTTACCTTGTCGAATCCGACTTCTATGGTGCTATGTAATGAGATCTCTGGTGAGACCGGATCCCATAATGTCTCTGATTCAGTCCCACATTATGAATTGCATGAACTGCTGGAAGAATTCATGGATATATTCCTGGGGTACCTGGACCGGTACTGCCATATCCGCGGAGGTTACGGCCGCCTCCGCCACATGTACCTCTCCCACCTCTGGCGTAAGGACGAACCTGCTGTCTTCTTTGACAACTCATCATCATCCGGATTTACAGGTATGATCAGAGGATTATCAGATATAGGACACCTGCTGATAGAGACAAATGAAGGCGAACTCAGAGAATTCGCCTTTAAGGAAATTTCATATAACGCTTAATCCTCAATCTGCTTGCGGAACTTGTAGAGGATGATGTTGCTGAGGCAGATGAAGAGACCCATGAAGCCAAAGAGGAGGAAGAATGGCCAGGTCACTTTATCTAACGGCATGAGGATCAATGAGGTTATTGTAAAGAATCCCCAAAGTAAAGATTTACCATAGAAAGTCTGAGGCGAGACAGGTCTTGTGAGTTCGCTCCTTGTTTCCTGCTTGCGGAAGTCTTTCCAGTTAAATGGAATGGATACGCCGAAAAACAAACCGAAAATTACAGCTGTGATCGTAGCATCCTTGTTGCCCTGCATTACAAAATATACGACAAGTACGACAACTGAGAGCAGAGCAAGAATTGCAGCAATATCGCGTATTATCTTAAGTGTCTTCATATCTATTCATTAATAATGGTTTCAGCTTTTTCCTTATCCTTTCTGCGTACCAGGACGCGGACCGGCATCATGTCGTTACCGCCACCAAGGTAATCAGGCAGGCTTTCTCCATATATGAGCACATTGATACCATTCGCTTCAAGATGATCCTTGATGATGTGCGCCGAAGAGCCATCCTTGACCTCAGCTACTACAACGTATGTATCATCATATTCCTCTTTCTTCTTAGCCTCCTCATATGCAATCGGGTCCTTCGGAGCATTTTTAAGATAGCCATACCTTGCAAGGAAGGCGCCTACAAGACCCTGTGGTATTATCAGATAAAGAGGAACACCGAAATCCGGATCTTCAAGATACATCCTGAACATGACCAGCCCGGTCGACATAAGGATTATGCCAAGAACAATGATCCAGACATCACCGGTCTTCGACCATTTCGGAAAGAGGTAATTGAAGTCCCATGTCCAGAAGTACTTGTTGGCATGGTCGTTTCCGACAAACAGAATGAGGCACTCGATAAAGAAGACTCCCCAAAGCAGCAGCGAAATCTTCCAATCCGATGAGACGACCGTCCAAAGGGCAATCAGAAGAGAGTATGCTGCTGCATTGATTATAGGTCTTATCAGTTTCATAAGTATTAATTTACTTCAACAGAATGATTGTAACGGTTGCGCCTGCTGTGGCTCCAAGAATTGCGAGAATCATGGCTGACTTAATTTAAAGGGTTAAACTTCTGTGGTTTTTGACGATACAAAATTACTCCAAAAGAGTTTAACGCAGTCATCATGAAACGACAAGTTCTCAATTATAACTCATTGATATTCAATACATGTTAAACTTTAATCTTTAACAGTAAGACTTACGGGTTTCACGCAGGAGGGTTTTCAAGCAATTCCTTCAGGTATCCGGCAAGATTCCGGTCATGTTCTCCCAGACCAAGCTTCTGGCGGATCACGCTTCCGTATGTATAGTGTCGTTTAAGGTTGATATACTCCCCTATTTCCTTGCCATTGAGGCCGATAAGGTAAAGACAGCAGTAGTTTGTCTCCCAATCGGTCAGTCCGCATGAGCGCAGATATTTCATGAAACGAGGATGTCCTGCTTCAAACGACTTGCGTGTAGATTCCAGGAAGCTCTCCCTGTCAGATATGAGCATCTCAAGGAGCTCGTTCGCCTCCTTGTTTGCTTCGGAACTGTCTGTAATGTATGATGCGATGACCTTATTGAGAAGTGCAAGCCTCTGCTTGATGACGTTCTTCATCTCATTGTCATCAGGAGCGGCTGCAGCCATCTTGTTCAAAGTTTCCTGTTCGGTCCTGGCCTCCCGATACAGGTGTTCCAATTTCTCATTTTCAATCTGCATACGCACCTTATCCTCCATGGAAGCGATCATACGCTTGCGTGTCTCCCATAAAGCCAGAGCAAATACAGCAAGAACTATGACAGAAAGCCAGATTATTGTTCCCCTTATCCTACGGTCACGGATCAGCATCTTATTAAGCTGGTGCCTCTCTTCAACGAACCTCGCATCACTTGAATTGTATATTCTCGCGAGCGAATCCGCCAGCGTATTATGGCGTTCCAGCGCCTCCAGAGCAGCATGGTAGTCGTTCTGTGACTTCAAAACCTGGTAAAGTACGACATAATAATTCTGGTCACGGGTCACATCCCTATATTGGGCCTCTTTCCTTATCGCATCAAGAGCCTTATCATATTCGCCAGCTGCGTTATAATAATAGGATATGATTCTCCACGAGACCTTTTCTTCATCCGGCATTTCCTCAAGGTACAGATCCACAAGAGGAACTGCGGCCTTCGGACCGCCTTCAAGGTCTGCAAGCTTTATCCTGCACAGATGATATGCATGCAGAGTCTGTCCTTCAAGATACCTCAGGTTGTTCTGCAAGACACCGATACACATATGTGCACGAGCGGCATCAAGATCGAGAATGCTTGCATCACATACGAGCAGCATGCCTCTGGTATAATTCAGCGTGTCACCGGCAGAAAGGAATATATCGGTACCTTCGGTATATGCATTTACAGCATCCCTGAAGTTGGAAAACCGATAATAGATATCACCCTTGCGCATCTTTACCGAACCAAGTTCGACAAGCGGAACACCCTCAGTATAAGCATCTTCCGCAGAGGTAAGGGCAATCATCGCTTCTTCGTCCTGGCCAGAACTGAAGAGTTCATCTGCAGCCTTGACATAAGAAACAAATTCTTCCACCGCCTTCCTTTGGCAGGAAGACAGCAGAAGAATCAGTATAAGGGGGAAAAGTCGTTTCATAGTGGGGTAAGTTCGTCTCAAAGGGCTAGCGTAAGGCCGCTATGACCTTAGCCGGGTCTTCAGCCTTGAAGACAGCGCTGCCGGCTACAAGAATTTCAGCACCGGCATCTATCAGTCTGCGGGCATTATCCGGACACACGCCTCCATCCACTTCAATCTTTACGTCAAGTCCCAGACGGTCAATCTCAGCCTTCAGCGTCCTGATACGGTCGTATGTATCCTCTATGAACCTCTGGCCTCCGAAACCTGCGAATACCGACATCAGGATGATGTAGTCGCAGAGGTGCAGATATGGATACAGAGTCTCTACTGGCATATCCGGATTGATAACCAGACCTGCCTTCATGCCTGTCTCACGGATATGGAGGAGAGCCTGAGCAGGCTTGTCAGTCGCATTGAGGTGAAAGCTGAGCATGCGGGTGCCAACTCTCGCGAAGCGCTCAATATACTTCTCCGGATGCACGATCATCAAGTGTACGTCCAGAGGCTTCTCGGCTATTGAGGCAATTGCCTCCACTACAGGAAAACCATATGATATATTAGGAACAAACGTTCCATCCATGATGTCAAGATGGAACAGGTCAGCATGTTCATTTACCATACGGACATCCTTCTCAAGATGGAGAAAGTCCGCTGCAAGCATTGACGGTGCTATAAGTATCATTATTACTTTATTTATAATTAGTTACAACATCAACAAGAAGGTCGACGAACTTGTCGAGTGACGCAAGGTCGAGGCGCTCACCAGGTGCATGCACTCCCCTGAGTGTCGGACCGAACGATACCATGTCAAGACCTGGGAATTTCTCTGTGAAGAGGCCGCACTCAAGACCTGCGTGGATAGCTTTAACCTTAGGATCAACACCGAAAAGCTTTCTGTATGAAGCTACGCAGGCATCCCTTACAGGAGATTCCGCTGCAGGCGCCCATCCCGGGTACTCACCCTCGTGTGTTACAGTAGCACCTGCAAGCACGAAGCATGCCTCCATCTTCGCGGCAGCGGCGCGGCGAGCTGCTGTAACGCAGCTGCGCTGGCTTGAGCCGATGCGGATAACGCCCGGCTGGGTCATCTTGACTGAAGCAAGATTTGTAGAAGTCTCCACGAAATTCTCAATCTCCTGACTCATTGCAAGAACACCATGCGGTGCTGCACAAAGAGCTGTAATGAGGTTCCATGAGGTCATCTCATCAATTGCCTTGGCCTCTGAGAGCTCAACTTCCTCAAATCCGAGCTTGAGTTCTTTCTCGATTGCTCCATATTCCTCAGCGACTTCTGCCGCATATGCTTCAAGACGTTCGTTGATGATGTCCAATGTATCAGGCTCGGCTGCAATAACTGTCTTTGCCTCACGTGCAATCGCATTTCTCTTGTTACCGCCATCGATTGTCACGAGCTGCCAGTCAAGATCAAGGCAGCTGTAAAGGAAACGTCCGAGAAGCTGGACAGAGTTTGCACGGCCCTTGTTGATGTCGTCTCCACTGTGGCCACCCATTGCATCCTTTACGAACACTTCCTCTAATTCAAATCCTTCCTGTATGTCTACAGTCGTATAATGGAACTCAGCTGTAGTATCAAGACCTCCGGCACAACCTACGAAGATTTCACCTTCATCCTCGGAGTCAAGATTAAGAAGCACCTTTCCTGTAAAGAAACCTGGCTGAAGGGCCATCGCTCCGTCGAGGCCTGTCTCCTCAGCTGTTGTAAAGAGACACTCTATCTTTCCGCATGGGATATCTGTCACAAGCATAGCCATCTGGGCAGCCACACCGATTCCGCAGTCTGCACCGAGAGTTGTGTCCGGAGCGATCATCCAGCCGTCCTTGATGATATACTTGATCGGATCTTTTGCGAAATCATGTTCAACTCCCTCATTCTTCTCGCATACCATATCCGTGTGGCTCTGGAGGACGATTACCGGAACATTCTCGAATCCTGGTGCCGCCTCCTTGACAATCAGCACGTTGCCTGCCTCATCAGTCTTGCATTCAAGATTATTTTCTGCGGCAAACTGCTGAAGGTAAGCAATGATATGCTCTTCGTGACCTGACTCCCTAGGGATTTTAGTGATTTCCTTGAAATAGGAAAGTACTTTTTCTGAATTCATATATGATTTGTGTTTAATTTATTCAACCAATTGACAAATATAACACTAATTGGAGACAAAAAAAAGATAGAAGCAACATTGCCTCTATCTTATCTCTTTACCGGTACGAGAAGTTTCTCAATATCAGTTACATATTGCTTGAATGTCTTGTCTGTCGACATCAGGTCAGTCACAGTCGTACATGCATGAAGAACTGTCGCATGATCCTTTCCACCTATCTCAGCTCCGATTGTTGAAAGAGAGCAGTTTGTAATCAGGATTCTTGACATGTACATAGCTATCTGTCTTGCCTGGACAATCTGTCTCTTACGTGTCTTTGACAGGAGCTCGTCGCGTGATATCTTAAAATATTCGCAGACTATCCGCTGTACTTTATCGATGGTCACATCGTTCTGCTCTTCGCCGACTATCTTTTCAGTAATAGACTCGGCAAGCTGCACTGTAATCTCCTTGTGTGCTAGCGTTGCATTTGCAAGAAGTGAAATCAAAGCACCCTCAAGTTCCCTGAAGTTTGACTTGATTCTCTGCGCAAGGAACTCAAGAACTTCTTCCTTCAGCTGTATACCCTCTCTATCAGCCCTTGCTCTGAGCATTTCCAGTCTGGTTGCATAATCCGGCTTCTGGAGTTCTACCGACAGACCCCACTTGAGTCTGGAGAGTAGCCTTGCCTCAAAGTGTTCAAGATCAGCTGGAGCACGGTCTGAAGTAAATATCAGCTGCTTGCCTGACTGGTGCAGATGGTTGAAGATAGCGAAGAATGCATTCTGAGTGCCAGGTCCGTTAAGATCCTGAATATCATCCATGATCAGAACGTCCATCTTCTGGTAGAAAGCTATGAAGTCTGTAAACTTGTTCTTGACGTTGACCGCATCCATGAACTGGGTCTTGAAACGGCTCGCAGGAACATACAATACGACAAGTTCAGGGTACTTCTTCTTTATCGCTATACCTATGGCCTGTGCAAGGTGTGTCTTTCCAAGTCCCGGACCTCCGAAGAGGAAGAGAGGATTGAAAGGAGTCTTACCAGGTGCTGCAGAAATACTTTCACCCGCTGTAAAACCCATCCTGTTACACTCACCTACCACGAGGTTTTCAAAACAATATACTGGATTGAGCTGAGGATTGACCTGAATTCTCTGCATTCCAGGGAACACGAACGGTCCAGGATTTCCGCTCTTTGTATATGTTTCTACAGATATTGTCTTGTTGACCGGAGTATTACCATGTGCTGCCGGATAGTTCAAAGACTGCGCCCTCTGTACAGGAGTAGTCACATAGCGGAGCTTCGCTCCAACGCCAAGCTCTTTCTTGAGGGCAGCTTTAAGGATATCCAGATATGCATCCTCCAGATACTCGCGGAAGAACTCAGAAGGAACCTCGACCAGAAGCGTCGCATCTTCTAGCGATACAGGCTTGATCGGCCTGAACCACACTGCGAACTGCTTTGGATCGATGTTCTGCCCTATAAAGTTAAGGCAGTTGTTCCATACAGATATGTATCTTTCGCTTGTCATGTATCCGAAATATAGGTTTCAGGGGGTATTCTTGATTTCGGGTACAAAGATGGCTGAAAAAAAAGTTATAAAAAATATTTTTTTCTATTGTTTTTTAATTTTATTTGACAGGCAAATTTAAAATATAGACATCTATAGCATTTAGCTAACTACCTGATACACAAGCTATTACAATTACAAAAAACCTGTAATCAGCTGTATTCTACTACGTTAACAATTTGGAATTATTCCAATGTACTAAAATGTTGATAACCTTGTTTGTAACGCATTAGAAGACCGAAATCTTTAGATATTTCTTAGGATTCTCCTGAATTTTTCTCACTAACATATCTACATCAGTCAAAAGTTCATCAACTGAGTCATATACTGACCCATCTACAAGAAGCTTCCCTATAGTTCCGTCCGGGTCGTTGATATTTTCAAGAAGCTCCCTGAATGATGATACGACCCCTTCTATATCTGATTCGTTCAATGTATGCATTACATCTGAAGCTCCACCTACGAGAGTGTCAACCTTCTCAACCATCAGACCAAGCTTGCCTGAAAGTATTTCAAGATTATCAATAAATGCAGAAATCTCCTCAGACTTTCCGTCAACCATGCGTGCAATTCCGCTGACGCTGCCCATAGTCTTCTCAAGATGAGCTAATGTTCTTGTCAGAGATGCCCTATTTGCCTCGGAAAGCATGGCATTGATGCCAGCCACTGTCACAGAAAGGCTGTCAAGGGTATTTCCCACCTTAGCCATCAATGGCTCCACTCCAGCGGCAAGCCCATCAAGAAGTCCGACCTCAAATGACGGAACAAGCACTCCGCCATCTTCCACATATTCAGATGAAGTGCCCAGATCGATCTTCACACCCTTTCCGCCCATGATATCGACAGCATAAATGGTCATCTTTGAATCGGACGGAATCCTGAACTCCTTCTTGACGGAGCATGTAACCTTGAACAGTTCCACCTCAGGTCGGTATGCAACTTCAGTAACCTTTCCGGCCTTATAACCTTTGATGAATACTGGAGCAGATTCTACGAGGCCTTCCACATTCTCATATTGCGATACGATTTCTATCTCTTTGTTGAAGATATCCTTTCCACGAAGATAGTTTATCACAAAAAAAGAAGCGGTAAGCACAACGACGACAAATACGCCGATCTTGAATTCCTTTGAATATTTCATTTCAATCTATTTATTATCTATATATATGATAAATGCTTGAGGAAAAGCCGCCTTCACCTTTGAAAGTTCAGCCTTCGCTTCCTCTCTGGTCTTGAACTTACCTACAATATATTTATAGGTAGATGTTCCTGCCGGCAGGTAAGCCTCAGTTTTCAACCCCTTCAATGCGGGATCTCCTTCCTTCAAAAGCTTCGCCACACTCATGATCTGAATTGTGTAAAATGATGTCAGTCCTTCTTTATTCTTATCCTTTTCAGGTTGATCCTGCGAAACTGTTGCAGATGATGAAGCCTCGACCGGTTCCCGGACATCAATATTGAGCGACATGTCATACTGGGTCTTATAGGCCCTGAAAGCCTGGAAGAGACGTTCCGCTATAGCCTCCTGTCCATCCTTCGATGAGAGGTACTTGTATTCGGTCGGATTGCTGATGAATGCAAGCTCCAGAAGCACAGCTGGCATATTCGCTTCAACAAGGACCTGGAAGATATCCTGGTCAATAGCTATCTTACGAGCCTGAAGTGGCTTGACCATAAGGTTTTCCACTACTTCTGCGGCAAATAACAGACTGCTCTCGTAATGCGCCTTCCACTGCAGAGCATATCCTATATATGCCTCTGGGGTTTCAGGATCAAAATGAGTATATCTCGTTTCATATCCCTCCTCCATCACAATCACCTCATTCTCACGCTGTGCAACAGACATATTACGTTCAAAATAGTCAGTCGTGTTAGTCTTTCTGTCAGATTTCTGGCCGAGGATATGTACGGAACTTCCATATGCAGACTTGCTGCTGCTACTGTTGCAATGGACTGAGATGAAAAGATCTGCATTATTATTTCTTGCCACCATGGCTCGGTCATGAAGACCTATGAACTTGTCGGTAGAGCGTGTATATATGACCTTGACGTCCGGATATGCGTCCTTTATTTTCTGCCCGAAAAGCTTGGAGATCGACAGAACGATATGCTTCTCATGTGAAGATGAACTCTGCCCCAGAGCTCCTGGATCCTTACCTCCATGTCCGGGATCGATCACAACCGTATTGAGTCCGAGATCTTTCTTGGAGGTCTGCCCAGACAAAGCGGTCGGAATGAGAGCCAGACCAGCGGCAACAATCGAGGCAATTAAATTTATTTTAGAGGTCATCGACATACTCATTTTTGTATTAATTGAAAATATGTTCTAAATTTGCGATTTGCAAAATTAGCAAAAACTTAGAAATTAGGAAAGATAGGACTATCAGTTAATGTCACTATATAATAAAGGTATGACAAGAAAGGTGTTGGAGAAATGGGGACTTGCAGTTTTTATTCTGCTCGTACTCAGTTCTTTTACGCTTTCCTCACAAGAGGACAGACGTGACAGACGTTTGCGCAGGACCAAGGGCGACCTGGAGAATGTGCTCGATTCTGTCGCACTTCCTGTCATATCTGACTCACTGAGATTTGTCCGTGACTCACTGCACAAAGCAGATTCGATCAAGTCGGCAGACTCACTCAAGATGCTGCACAAAAGTTCGCTTGGATCTCCTGCATTTACAGTTGCAAAAGACTCGATTATCGAGGATTTCAGCAACGGCAAGCAGATGATCTATTATTATGGCGACGTAAGCGTATCCTATGGAAACATGAAGCTTACTGCTGACTACATGGAGTATGACCTTAAGACAGGTACTCTCTTTGCGCGCGGAACAAAAGACACCACCGGCGTAATCAAGGGTATGCCTGTAATGGAACAGGGGCAGAAATCCTACACCATGGAAGAGGTCAGGTATAACTTCAATACGCAGAAAGCAAGGATCACGAACATGGTGACCCAGGAGCAGGACGGTATCCTGCATGGCCAGAACATCAAGATGATGCCGGACCGTTCGATTAACATGACCCATGGCAAATATACCGTCTGCGACTGCGATGAACCGCATTATTATCTCCACCTGACGGCGGCCAAAGTCATGACCAAACCATCTCAGAAGACGGTCTTCGGACCGGCATATCCTGTCATTGCCGACGTTCCGCTACCGATCGGCCTACCTTTCGGATTCATCCCGAAACGCCCTGACAGAGCTACAGGTATCCTCTTCCCTACCTTCGGCGAGGAGACCAAGCGAGGTTTCTATATGAGGGATGCGGGTCTGTACTTTGTAATCGGTGATTACTTTGACATCGCGCTTACTGCCGATATATACACTCTGGGTTCATGGGCCGTGGACCTTAACTCAAGATATAAGGTAAACTACAAGTGCAACGGTAGTTTCTCGCTTACATACTCAAACGACCAGATAGGAGAAAAGGGAAGCGCGGATTTCCAGCAGGCTAGAAACTTCGGTGTAAAGTGGTCGCATTCACAGGATGCCAAGGCCCGCCCCGGAACAAGCTTCACTGCCTCAGTGAACTTCTCCAGTCCTCAGAACAACAGATACAACTCGACTTCCTTGAACGAAGCCCTTCAGAACCAGATATCGTCTTCAATCTCATATTCGAGAAACTGGAACGGTAAGATCAATCTGTCTCTGAATGCCCTGCATAGCCAGAACTCACGAGACAGTTCATATTCGTTCACTCTTCCTAACCTTACCTTGTCTGTAAGCCGTTTCTATCCTTTCAAGAGAAAGAACAGAGTCGGAAAGGAGAGATTCTATGAAAAGTTCTCTCTCGGATACAACACCTCATTCCAGAACAAGATCAACTTCAAGGCTTCCGAGTTCAACAAGCCCGGTTTCTGGGACAAGTTCCAGAACGGTATGACACATAACTTCCAGATCGGTCTTCCGAACTTCACGCTTTTGAAGTACATAAATGTCACTCCTAGTGTATCATACGGCATGAACTGGTTCTTCAGAAAGACCGAGAAGGAATATAATCCTGACTCTGGAAGGGTTGAAGACATAAAAGGAAAGGCATTCGGTACATTCGGAGCTACGCATAACTACTCCGGAAGCATCTCCATGAGTACGCGACTGTATGGTATGTTCAACTTTGGCAAACACAGGAAGCTACAGGCAATACGTCATGTTGTAACTCCTTCAGTTTCTGCTTCTTTCAGTCCTGAGAAGGGAACACATTTCAACGGATGGAGGACACTCACCTACATTGACAAGAACGGAAAGCCGCAGGCTCAGGATTACAACATCTACGCTGGAAATGTGGGATCATATCCTGGAAAAGGTAAGACAGCCAGCCTTAACCTGTCTCTTGGCAACAACTTCGAGGCAAAGGTACGCGACCTTAAGGATACTACAGGAACCGGAACCAAGAAGATCAAGCTTATCGACAACCTGAACTTCACTACAGGATACAACTTCCTTGCTGAGCAGTTCAACATGAGCAATGTAGGTGTGACAATGAACACCTCGATCTTCGGCAAGCTCGGTATCAACGGAAACATGAACTTTGACCCGTATGCAATGGAGGTACAGGACAAGAGAGTGGTCAGGGTAAATAAGTTTGCAATTACTCAGGGACAAGGACTTCTGCGACTCAATAGTGCTACAGTATCACTTTCATATTCTCTTTCCGGAGAAGGAAAGATTAATGGAAACGACGGAAGCAAACAGGCTGGAGGCAATCCTGCAGACCACTATACAAGAATATATTACCATCCTATTACAGGCGAATATATTCCAGGAGGATACCTCTATTATATGAATCCGAATGTACCATGGTCCGTCAATTTCAACTATTCGTTCAATTACAGGCCGACATACCAGTATGCCAACGAAAAGATGACCAAGGTCAAGAATTATACGCAGACCTTGGGTATGAGTGGAAACATAAAGCTGACCCAAAGGTTGTCAATGCAGCTCAGCACCAACTTCGACCTCATGGCGATGAAGATGGGAGCGACACAGTTGAGTGCAACTTACGACATGCACTGCTTCAACATCAATGTTTCATGGGTGCCTACAGGTAAATGGCAGAGCTGGAGTTTCAGAATACAGGCTAAGGCAGCAGCTCTTGCGGACCTCCTGAGATTCAAGAAGAGCAACAGCTACATGGACAACGCATTCTAAAATCAGATACAAAAAATGCAGGACTTCATCGAAGTTTTGCATTTTTTTCTTATATTTGTAATTCAAAGTGCGTTTTTCGCACTCGTACATTTCTTTTTGCAAGCATTTTGCAATAACTCTCCCGTACATATATCCATTATTGGAAATTATTTAATCATTCACTTATATTATGCACAATAAGAACGATCTTAAGGAAATGGACGTCGAGCAGCTCCGTTCGATTGCTTCCAGCCTTGATGTCAAGGGCTACAAGAAAATGGAGAAAGACGAACTTGTCTATGCAATTCTTGACCATGCAGCAGCAGTAGATGCCAAGAATGCGCCGGAAAAGCCCGAAAGAAAGAAACGTGGCAGACCAAAGAAGGAGAAGGTCTCAGAAACGCCTGAAATAAAGGCGGAAGAGCCTGAAAAGAAAGAAGCGGCTGAAAAGAAGGAGACCCCCGAAGCTTCGGCGCCACAGAAAAAGCGCGGCAGGAAGACAAAGAAGCAGAATACTCCTGAAAATCAAGTGAAGGAGCTTCCTGCTCCTGAGAAAACAGAAGAGGTCAAGCCTGCAGAGGAAACAGTTCCTGTTGAAAAGAAGGAGGAGGAAAAGATTGAGAAAAAAGCTGAGGTACAGCCAAAACAGCCAAAGCAGAAACGTGCAAGGATCCAGAAGGGACAACAGCATGCAGCAGCAGAACCTGTGAATGAAGCTAACACCCAGGATGTCCCAAAACAGGAGAAACCAAAGGTTGAGAATCAGACTCGCGAGCAGAAACCTCAGCAGCCACAGGCACCTCAGCAGCCTGAGTTTGAGGGCGTTGTAGAGGCAACTGGTGTTCTTGAGATTCTACCTGAGGGATACGGATTCCTTCGTTCATCAGACTATAACTATCTTAATTCACCTGATGATATTTATGTTTCGCAATATCAGATCAAGCAGCATGCACTCAAGACAGGTGATACTGTGACAGGTGAGATCAGACCTCCTAAGGCTGGTGACAAGTACTTCCCTCTCGTGAAGATCAAGTTCATCAACGGACGCACTCCTGAGTTCATCAGAGACAGAATTCCGTTTGACTTCTTGACGCCACTCTTCCCTGACGAGAAGTTCAATCTGCTTGGAAACGGTCATAACGACATCTCTTGCCGTATAGTGGACATGTTCACGCCTATCGGAAAGGGACAGCGCGGACTTATCGTAGCGCAGCCTAAAACCGGTAAGACAATGCTCTTGAAGTCAATCGCCAATGCTATCGCTGACAATCATCCTGAGGTATACATGATTGTATTGCTTATAGACGAGCGCCCTGAGGAGGTTACTGATATGGCACGCAGCGTAAAGGCCGAAGTCGTCGCTTCAACATTCGACGAACCTGCCGAAAGACATGTCAAGGTGGCCAACATGGTTCTGGAGAAGGCCAAGAGAATGGTTGAGTGCGGTCATGATGTAGTTATCCTTCTTGACTCTATTACACGCCTTGCACGTGCTTACAATACTGTTCAGCCAGCATCAGGAAAGGTGCTTTCCGGCGGTGTCGATGCAAATGCCCTCCACAAGCCAAAGAGATTCTTCGGCGCAGCACGTAACATAGAGAACGGAGGTTCGCTTACAATCCTGGCTACAGCTCTCACGGAGACAGGTTCAAAGATGGATGAGGTGATCTTTGAGGAGTTCAAGGGAACAGGTAACATGGAACTTCAGCTTGACCGCAGACTTGCTAACAAACGCATCTTCCCTGCTGTCGATGTTACACTTTCAAGTACCCGTCGAGACGATCTTCTCTACTCCCCTGGCATTGCTAACCGCATCTGGGTTATGCGCAAATTCCTGGCAGACATGAACTGCATAGAGGCAATGGAGATCCTTCAGAACAGGATGAACAAGAGAAAATCCAATGAAGAACTGCTGCAGTATCTGCAGGAAGATGATATGTAAAAATGGCACCGGTCACCTGCAGGTGACCGGTGCCACTTTTATACAAAACTAATTTATTTCTTAGCGTGGTGCTTCTTCAGGTCGGCTTTGGCTTTCTCGATCTGGGCATCGAATTTGGCTTTGAGCTGTTCCTTGGACAAGCCCTTGGTCTCAAGTTCGTGCTGCTGTTGCTTCAGATCATATTTCACCTGATTATTGAAGAGCTGGATGTTATCATATAATTCAGCCTTCTCTATCGCATTCCTATAATGACGAAGCGCCATCATCTGATTAGGGAATGTGTACACTCTCTCTACTTCAACACATGTGTTTCCGCTGAATGTATAGGCCTTTATATCGATAATGCCATCATATATATGAGTATACACAACAGTGCTGTCAATCAGATCCACTCTCTGCACATCAGGGCTGTGATCCTTGATTGCCTGATCCATGAACTTGCGTTCCTGTCTCATATGCTCATCCATCGCTTGTCTTTCAGCCTTATATCCGGCATTTTCCTTACATCCTGTCATGGCTGCCAATGCAACCGCCATAGACACTACTAACATAATTCTTCTCATAACACTAACAAATTTAAAATTATTGTGTTGTGAGAAAGTCAACATCCATGCCTTTGATGAAATATCCCGAATAATTGTCATATCTACATGAGTATTTCTAAATTTGCAGTCTCATCAGTAACAGATATGGAAAAGGGAAATAGATTGGCCGGACATCTTGCCTGCTTTGCAGCATATGCGATATTCGGCATAAACATAATAGTATGCAAGGACCTTACTGGAGGACACCTGGTCTCCCCTATGGCTCTGTTTACAATAAGGGCATTGGGAGCAGGCGCATTGTTCTGGATCATTTCAATGTTTCAGTCACGAGAAAAAGTGGAAGCCAGAGATTTCATCAAGATCTTCGGCGCCGCATTCCTTGGATATTTTGCTACCCAGCTTACATTCCTGATAGCAATTCCTGATGTTACGCCGATGCACTGCTCAATAATGAGCGCAATGTCTCCTATCTATACAATGTTCATTGCAGCTATTGTGTTGAAAGAGCCACTCAGCTGGCAGAAGACAGGCGGCGTGGCATTGAGTCTGGCAGGAATCCTTTTCCTGATATTCACAAACACCAGTCATGACGGAGCATCCGGAGAAAGCACCTTGACCGGACTGTTTCTGATGTTGCTCAACAGTCTAAGTTTCTCGCTATACCTCGGCATATTCAAACCTGTGATTCAGAAATATTCTGTAGTGACCTTCATGAAATGGATCTTTCTCTTTTCAGTCCTGATGGGCCTGCCTTTCTCATTTCGCGAAGTTTTCAGTTTTGGCTGGACACAGATACCTTCCGTTCAACTATGGGAACTCGGTTATCTAGTTGTCTTCGCCACATTCATAAGCTATTTCCTCATCCCTTTGGGTCAGAAGTTGATCAGGCCGACGCTCGTAAGCATGTACAGTTACATCCAGCCGATCATTGCAACGGTTTTGAGTATTATTCTCGGCATGGACCTCCTTACATGGCAGAAAGTTCTTGCTGCCGTAATGGTGTTTGGTGGTGTAATTGTCGTCAGCCGCAGCAGATGTCGCAGCAATTAGACAGATATATAAAAAATCTGCTCCATTCGCCTTTGAATTCCAAGGTGTATGGAGCAGACTTTTAATCAGAATAATCTATTAATACTGATCCCAGCTCTTAATCTGGATGTCATCGATTGACATTGCGCAGAATGCACGGATGAAGGCTGTTGCCAGACGCGCATTTGTAATCAGCGGGATGTTGTAGTCGACAGCTGCACGGCGAACGTAGTATCCGTTTGTGAGCTCCTTGTGAGAGAAGTTCTTAGGGATGTTGATCACCAGGTCGAGTTCCTTGTTGGCGAGCATCTCCATCGCCTGCTTGTACTTGCCTGCAAGCTCAGGATCCTGTGCCTCGTTAGGCCAGATGACGCGCTCTGTAGGTACTCCATTCTCCGAGAGGTACTTAGCTGAACCCTCTGTACCATAGAGCTTGTATCCTCTTTCATGGAGAAGCTTACATGCATTGAGGAGGTCGGCCTTCTGGAGCGGGTTACCTGAAGAAATCAGGATATTCTTCTTAGGAATCTCATATCCTACCGAGAGCATCGAGTTAAGGAGCGCCTCGTTGAAGTCGTCACCAAGACATCCTACCTCACCTGTCGAGTGCATATCCACACCGAGAACCGGGTCTGCCTGCTGGAGACGTGAGAACGAGAACTGTGATGACTTGATACCTACATAATCAAGGTCGAATGCAGACTTGCGAGGAGCGGACGGCTTGAGGCCGAGCATTGCCTTGGTTGCAAGCTCAATCATGTTGATCTTAAGAACCTTCGACACGAATGGGAAGCTTCGTGAAGCACGGAGGTTACACTCGATTACCTTGATATAGTTGTCCTTTGCGAGGAACTGCATGTTGAACGGTCCTGTGATCTCGAGAGCTGCAGCGACCTTCTTCGCGATCTTCTTGATGCGGCGGACAGTCTCGACATAAAGTTTCTGTGGAGGGAACTGGATTGTAGCGTCACCAGAGTGTACACCTGCGAACTCCACATGCTCTGAGATTGCATAAGCGATAACCTCACCACCATCGGCTACAGCGTCGAACTCAATCTCCTTGCAGCGCTGCATGAACTCAGACATCACAACAGGGTGTTTCTCAGAAACTTCTGCTGCGAGACCGAGGAAATTGCGAAGCTCCTCGTGATTGTAGCATACGTTCATCGCCGCACCTGAAAGCACGTATGAAGGACGAACGAGTACAGGGAAACCTACCTGCTCGATGAACTGATCCACCTCGTCGAAGTTTGTAAGTTCCTTCCACTTCGGCTGGTCGATGCCGAGGGCATCAACGATAGATGAGAACTTATGACGGTCCTCAGCCTTATCAATTGAAGTTGCCTTTGTACCGAGGATATTTACCTTGTTCTGATCAAGACGAAGAGCGAGGTTGTTAGGAATCTGACCACCCACTGAAACTACTGTTCCGTGTGGGTTCTCAAGGTCATGAATATCCATCACACGCTCGAATGTGAGTTCGTCAAAATACAGACGGTCACACATATCATAGTCAGTCGATACTGTCTCAGGATTGTAATTGATCATTACTCCCCTGTATCCCTGGTTGCGGATTGTCTGGAGAGCGTTGACAGAACACCAGTCGAACTCTACTGAAGAACCGATGCGGTATGCACCTGATCCGAGAACGATCACTGAATTCTTATCGTGCTGATACTTGACGTCGTTGAAGTTACCACCATATGTAAGATAGAGGTAGTTTGTCGCTGCAGGATAGTCGGCTGCGAGGGTGTCGATCTGCTTCACGCATGGAACGATGCCCTTAGACTTACGGAACGCGCGTACGATGTCTTCAGCCATCTCTGTGTCCATACCTTTATATAAAGCATTGGCAACCTGAACGTCAGAGAATCCCTGAACCTTCGCCTTCTTGAGGAGATCGAGAGGCATCTGCTCGCAGTTATCGTACTGCTGCATCTCCTTATGAGTATTCACGATACCCATGAGCTTGTTAAGGAACCATTTGTCGATCTTTGTGAGGTCGTGAATCTGGTCTACTGTGTAGCCGGCCTGCATTGCCTTGCTGATCACGAAGATACGGTTATCAGTCGGTTCATGCAGCGCCTCGTCTATGTTGTCTACCTTGATCTCCTTGTTGCCGACGAATCCGTTGGCACCCTGTCCGATCATACGGAGACCCTTCTGGATGATTTCCTCAAAGTTACGTCCGAGAGACATCACCTCACCAACAGACTTCATGCTTGAACCGATCTTGCGTGATACGCCTGTGAACTTAGAGAGGTCCCAACGTGGGATCTTAGCAACAACGTAGTCAAGTGCAGGTTCGAAGAATGCAGGAGTCTGCTTGGTTACAGAGTTCTTGATGTCGAAGAGACCGTAACCGAGACCGATCTTTGCTGCAACAAATGCGATCGGGAATCCTGTAGCCTTCGATGCGAGGGCTGAAGAACGGCTAAGACGAGCGTTCATCTCGATCACATAGTACTCCATCGAGTCTGTGTCATATGCATACTGTACGTTACACTCACCCACGATGCCGATATGGCGCACCATCTTGATTGCGAGGTCGTGGAGGAACTGGCACTCCTTGGCGCTGAGGGTCTGTGTCGGAGCTACTACGATTGACTCACCTGTGTGGATTCCGAGCGGGTCGAAGTTCTCCATGTTACAGATCGCGATACAGTTGTCGTAGCGGTCACGCATCACTTCATACTCGATCTCCTTCCATCCCTTGAGAGACTTCTCCACAAGCACCTGAGGAGAGAATGAGAATGAGCTTTCGCAAAGGGTCACGAGCTCCTCTTCATTGTTACAGAAACCTGAACCGAGACCACCGAGTGCGTATGCTGCACGAACGATTACCGGATAGCCGAGCTCCTTCGCTGCCTCCTTTGCTGCCTCTACAGTCTCAACGGCGTGTGACTTGATTGTCTTTACATTGATCTCTGCAAGCTTTGCGTTGAAGAACTCACGGTCCTCAGTGTCCATGATTGCCTGGACTGGAGTTCCGAGTACCTTTACATTATATTTCTCAAGGATTCCGGCCTCATAGAGGTCCACACCGCAGTTCAGGGCTGTCTGGCCACCGAATGCGAGGAGGATGCCCTGAGGAGCTTCCTTCTGGATTACCTTCTCTACAAAGTATGCTGTTACGGGGAGGAAGTATACCTTGTCGGCAACCTGCTCTGATGTCTGGACGGTTGCAATGTTCGGGTTGATGAGGATGGTCTCGATGCCTTCCTCCTTGAGGGCCTTGAGGGCCTGTGATCCTGAGTAGTCAAACTCTCCGGCCTGACCGATCTTGAGTGCTCCCGAACCGAGCACGAGGACTTTCTTTATGCTGTTGTCAATCATA
>JAGBTT010000124.1 GCA_017631175.1 Bacteroidales bacterium | reverse complement strand
CGTCATATGGCCTTGCAGCCACTTCCTCTACATATTGCTTTGGCGGACGTACCGCTGCGAATGGTCTGATCTTTACCATGTTATTTATTCAATTGGAATTTAGTGCAACCTGTTGCGAAGTAGTTGCAGATCTGCTGAGCGGCTGCGAGACCTGCATTGATGTTTGCCTCTGCAGTCTCGGCTCCCATCTTCTTAGGAGTTGCGAATACCTGCTTAGGGAACTTCTCGTTGAGTTCAGCCTGGATAGCTGCAGCGACGTCAGTCACGTACTTGATGTCAGGACGATCCTCGAGAACCTTCACGAGTTCAGGCTCATTGATGACTTCCTTGCGGGCTGTGTTCACAACGCAACCGCCCTTAGGCATGCGTGAGATGAGGTTGTAGTTGATAGATCCGATAGTTGCAGGGATTGCAGGGATGTGGAGTGACACGAAGTTGCACTGCTCATACATCTGCTCGAGTGATTCTGCTGGAATAACTCCTTCCTCAACCATCTTCTCAGCTGGAACGAATGGGTCGAATGCCATGACCTCCATGCCGAGGGCCTTAGCCTTCTCAGCCACGAGGCGGCCTACGTTACCGTATGCCTGGATACCGACCTTCTTGCCCTTTACCTCCATACCTGTACCAGGAGTGAACTGGTTACGTGACATGAAGATCATCATTGCGATTGCAAGCTCTGCAACTGCATTTGAGTTCTGGCCAGGAGTGTTCATTGCTACAACTCCCTTCTCTGTACATGCAGGAAGGTCGAGGTTGTCGAAACCTGCGCCTGCGCGAACCACGATCTTAAGCTTCGGAGCTGCTGCAACTACCTCTGCAGTAACCTTGTCCGAACGTACGATCATTGCGTCAACGTCTGCTACAGCCTCAAGAAGCTGTGCCTTGTCTGTATATTTCTCGAGAAGAACGAGCTCATGGCCTGCGCCTTCTGCTATCTGGCGGATGCCGTTTACCGCAACTGCTGCGAACGGCTTCTCTGTCGCTACTAAAATTTTCATTGGGTATTAGTTTAAATCCCCGGCGTGGCCGGGGATGATGTTTTACTTATGAAGCTGTTCGAACTCCTGCATGCAAGCTACGAGTGCCTCTACGCTCTCCTTTGGACATGCGTTGTAGATAGAAGCACGGAAACCACCTACCGATCTGTGGCCCTTGATACCTGTCATGCCTCTTTCCTTTGCGAATGCGAAGAACTCGTCCTGGAGGTTCTCATAACCCTCAGCCATCACGAAGCATACGTTCATGAGCGAGCGGTCCTCCTTAGCTGCAGTACCCTTGAAGAGAGGGTTGCGGTCGATCTCTGCATAAAGGATCTCTGCCTTCTCCTTGTTCATCTTGTACATTACCTCAACTCCACCGAGGCCCTTGAGCCACTTGAGTGTCTCGTTCATCACGAAGATAGGGAATACTGGAGGTGTGTTGTACATTGAGAGACCGTCAACATGTGTGCGGAGGTCGAGCATTGTAGGGATGTAGCGGCTAACCTTTCCGAGGAGGTCCTTCTTCACGATGAAGAATGTCACACCTGCAGGACCTACGTTCTTCTGAGCACCACCGTAGATCATAGCGTACTTTGTAACGTCTACAGGACGGCTCATGATGTCAGATGACATATCTGCGATGAGTGGAACTGGAGAGTCCATATCCTCGTGGATCTCAGTACCGTAGATTGTGTTGTTGGTAGTGATGTGGAAGTAGTCTACATCTGTTGGGATCTCGTAACCCTTTGGAATATAGTTGAATACTGTGTCTGCTGATGAAGCGACTGCGTAAGCGTTTCCGAGAGCCTTAGCTTCTTTGAGGGCCTTCTTTGCCCAAACGCCAGTCTCAAGATATGCAGCCTTGTTCTCGAGGAAGTTCATTGCAACATAGAGGAAGCCCATGCTTGCACCACCTCCGAGGAAGAGGATTTCATAGTCCTCAGGGATGTTGAGGAGTTCTCTCCAGAGTGCGCGGCACTCGTCCATTACTGCATCCCACTCCTTTGTTCTGTGTGAGATAGAGATTACAGGGATACCTGTTCCCTTGAAATCCTTGAGGGCCTCGATAGCGTTGTCGATGGCTACCTGTGGCAGAACGCATGGTCCTGCGGTAAAGTTGTGAACTTTTTTCATGGTATTAGTTGTATTGTGTTTTTTAATTATTTATGGGGCGAAAGATAATGATTTATTTTATAAAGCGTGCTTTATGCTGGTGATTTTTTCACAATAGTGGCATTTTAGTGATATTTTGTCACCCTCGTGAACTGTCGCGAACTTTGTCTTGATCGGCTGGTGGTTGGTCACGCACTTAGGGTTCTTGCATTTTGCGATGCCGATGACCTCCTTAGGAGTCTCGAGCTTCTTCTTCTCCACTACCTTGAAGTCACGGATGACATTCACTGTGGCATTCGGTGCGATCAGAGCCAGCTTGTTAAGTTCCTCGTCTTCGAAGAATATGTCGGCGATCTTGATGATGCCCTTCTTGCCATGGATCTTGCTGGCGAGGTTGATGCCGATAGTGATCTGGCTCTCGATATCCTTCAAATCAAGGAGATCCAATGCCTTGTATACGTTTTCTGCAGGGATGTGGTCCAGTACGGTACCGTTCTCCAATGCGCTTACTACTAATTCTTTATGTGACATGGTGCTGCTATTTTAATGGGCGGTAGCCGAGTAAGTATGAACTGATTGCCATGCGGACATAGAGTCCGTTCTCCGCCT
>JAGBTT010000123.1 GCA_017631175.1 Bacteroidales bacterium | reverse complement strand
GTCCTCATCGAGGATTATATCGGCAAGCTCGAGGAGAAGATCGAGAAGGACGTGGAGAAGGGTAAGAAGAAGTTCGGTGAGGCTTTCGACGAGGCTCAGTTCCGTGCTACAAACCCTAATGTACTCCGCAACCAGAAGAAGATCGACGAGGTACGCCAGAGAATGGCTGACGCCCTTAATGCGAATGACCTCGAGGGTCTCCGCCAGATCATCATCGACTGCGAGATCGCATGTCCTATTTCAGGTACAAAGAACTGGACAGACGTCCGTCAGTTCAACCTCATGTTCTCGACTCAGCTCGGTAGCGTATCAGGTGATACAAACATCATCTACCTCCGTCCTGAGACCGCACAGGGTATCTTCGTGAACTACCTTAACGTGCAGAAGACAGGCCGTATGAAGATTCCTTTCGGTATCGCACAGATCGGTAAGGCATTCAGAAACGAGATCGTGGCACGTCAGTTCATCTTCCGTATGAGGGAGTTCGAGCAGATGGAGATGCAGTTCTTCATCAAGCCGGGCACTGAGCTCGACTGGTTCGCAAAGTGGAAGGAGAACCGTATGGCATGGCACAAGGCTCTCGGAATGGGTGACGACAACTACCGTTTCCATGATCATGACAAGCTTGCGCACTATGCAAACGCAGCTACAGACATCGAGTTCCGCTTCCCATTCGGATTCAAGGAACTTGAGGGTATCCACTCTCGTACAGACTTCGACCTCGGAAACCACCAGAAGTTCTCTGGAAAGAAGATCCAGTACTTCGATCCTGAGGTAGGTGAGAACTATGTTCCATATGTAGTTGAGACTTCAATCGGAGTTGACCGTATGTTCCTTGCGGTTCTTTCGAACTCATACAAGGAGGAGCAGCTTGAGAACGGCGAGAGCCGCGTGGTGCTCAGCATCCCTGCACCGCTCGCACCGGTTAAGGTTGCAGTGCTTCCTCTGATCAAGAAGGACGGCCTTCCAGAGCTCGCACGCGAGATAATGGATGACCTCAAGTACGATTTCAACTGCCAGTATGACGAGAAGGATTCTATCGGTAAGAGATATCGCCGTCAGGATGCTATCGGAACTCCGTTCTGCGTTACTATCGACCACGATTCGCTCAACGACCGTTGCGTTACTATCCGTCATCGTGATTCAATGCAGCAGGAGCGCGTGAAGATAGAGGATCTCCATGCTATCATCGCCAAGGAGGTTAACCTCAGCAACATCCTCAAGAAGTTGAACTAATAACCAATACTTTGAAATTATGAAGAGAATTTTCACAATCCTCGTTGCAATGGCAGCGTTCCTTGCAGCAGAGAACACAGCTGATGCTCAGCTCCTCAAGAACCTTCTTAACAAGGTAAAGGGTAATACGACAGAGACAACAACCACTACGACAGCTACCGAGACTGTTGCTCCTGCAACTACAGACGGTCAGGCTGCAGGTGTGGCTCTCAAGGCTCTCTATGGTCAGTACAAGGCTGACGGCAAGCTTGACATGAGCAACCTTACCAACCTCATGAATCTTGCTGCTCTCGCAACAAGCGTACAGAACCTCAAGGGTCAGACTGACAAGACTACTTTTTATAAGGACTTCGTAAAGGGACTCATAACAGGTTCAAACAACCTTGTAAACGAGAACAACTCTACCTCGATCATGTCAGGTCTCCAGAACCTCGTGAACAACGTTGACCTTTCAGGTCTTACAGCTTCAGCTGAGGAGAAGGCAGAGTCTGCAGCTGCTACCCTCACAGAGAAGCTTACAGGTGCTTCAGAGAAGGCTAATACAGCAGTTGAGAACGCTACAGAGATTGCAGGTGCTGTAACCAACATCCTCAACCTCTTCAAGAAGTAGGCAGTTTGATGACATAATGTGGACATCGTCCACGGAAATATAAGAAAACTGTGGCAGATACCGACTTATATCAGGGTATCTGCCACAGTTTTTCAGTTATATCGTGGATAATGTCTGCAGAAATGCTATTCATTGACCCATCCCTGAGCCTTCATAGGAAGTTCCACTCCATCCGGTGTTACGATCACTGCTCCTACTTCAGGCTTTGCCAGGTGACCTATGATGTCAAAGGTCTGGAAATCATGGCGGAACTTGTCGTGCTTGCCGATCGGAATAGTGAAGAGGAGTCTGTAGTCCTCTCCGCCGTTGAGGGCTGCCGAGATAGGGTCTATGTTCATCTCTTTGCCCAGATCGAAGGTCTTTCCGGCAAACGGAAGCTTGTCTACGTAAATCTTCGCACCGAGTCCGCTGTCGCGTACGAGGCGCTTTACTGCGTCCGCAAGGCCGCGAGTCACGAGGTAGCCGTATGACGGCATGATCTCGGTTTCCTCCATCTGGCCGATCACGGCAGGGCTGATCTGCGGCTTGAGATATGCTCCTACGAGGTTCTTATATGCCTCAAGATCTGCCTGGTCCTTACCCTCCTCGAAATTCCTCTTCTCTCTTTCCAGCACCTGGAATCCCATATATGCCGCTCCGAGGCTGCCTGACACGCAGATCAGGTCCATGCTCTTGCCTTCCTGACGACGCTTTGCCATCAGGAGAGAAGTCTCTCCTGATGATGATATACTGATAGTCAGTCCGTTAGGTGATGGAACAAGGTCGAGTGATAGATCCTTGTAACCGTGCTCCTTCGCAGCGGTCACGATACCTGCCCATACTTCCTTTATCTGCTCGAAATCAAGTTTCGCCGAGATTCCGATGCGCACATCCATTGTGCGTGGATGCGAGAATTCAGCATAAAGCTCGCCGGTCACCGCGGTAACGCACTTGTATCCGAGGTGTCTGAGCGGGAAATATACAAGGTCGAAGTCCATGCCCTCGATGAAGACGCGGGACTGAGTGCTTACGCAGCTCTTTCCGGACGTCTCGAAGTGACATGTCCTGTATGGTTTGTAAGGGGTGCCTTCGTAGAGTCTTGCGATAGCCTCGACTCTTCCGAGGTCTGAGAATCTTTCTTCTGCCATGGTTTTATGCATTAATCAAGATGCAAAATTACAAAATAATCACCTGCTCGGCAACGTTCCATCCGGAAATGACGAGTTCCGCATCTATGCCGTTGATAATCATCGCACCGGTATTGACGGTCAATGTTTCGCCAGGCTGCAGGGTCACGAGGTTGTCGCTCC
>JAGBTT010000122.1 GCA_017631175.1 Bacteroidales bacterium | reverse complement strand
CCAGAAGGGTGGCACCGGCCTTGGCCTTTCAATTGTCAAGCATGCGGTCCAGTTCCACGGAGGTATCATTACCGTAGAGAACAGACTTTCGGGAGGTTTGAGATTTGATTTCACATTGAGCAAGGCAGTCAGTCATATTTTAGCCTTAAATGGTGAGATGTGGGGCAAATGTGGGAAAGATAAAACAAAATCGCCATTCTAGATATCTAGAATGGCGATTTTCGTGATCCGGGCGGGATTCGAACCCACGACCCACAGCTTAGAAGGCTGTTGCTCTATCCAGCTGAGCTACCGGACCGATCCTTATTCCCACTTTCGACCTGCGTGGGCAGAATTCGAAAGTGGGTGCAAAGGTAATGTTTTTTTTCGGATTTGCAAATGCTTCCGGGCTATTTGTATGCCGAAAGTCGGTGCATTTGCGTCTGTTGCGTTGTTTTGCCGTCACCTGAGGTCCATACAATGAAGAGGAGGTCGTTGTCTCTGTGGCCTTCGCGTATGGTTACCTTCCTGTCGGGGTAGGTGAGGGTGAGGTCGGCGAATGTCGCGGCTGTGCCGTCGCTTTCGTATGTGCCGTACGAGCCTGCTGCGCTTGAGCATGTCACCATGATCTGGTCGTTGCAGAGGAACTCGAGGGTGATGTCACCGAGGGATTCGTCAGCGGATTCCCAAAGTGTTCTATAGAAACGGTCGCCTGGTGCGTCATATATGCAGGATGTGGCAGTGATGACTGCAATGATCCCTATCATTATTTTTGTGCAATAAGTCTTCATGATACAAGCTTTTAAAATTAAAGTCTGTGTCTGAATATCTTTTGCACACGACAATTCCAACGATTATGCCTGTTGTTTCCGGTTAAGTCTTTTTCCTGTAATCTCGATGATTGTGACGAGGCTGAAGCCTATGATGGCGAAGAGGAGGGCCCAGCCCCAAAGTAGGCCGCCGGCTCTTTCTGCCTGTAGCATGGCTTCTGGATTGCCCCATGGCCATATCTTTACAAGGGATCCGATGATGAATCCTGCCATTACTATCAGTACTTCCTTGTTCCATCGTGCGAGCAGCCAGTGGAGAAGTTTGCTGAAGCCGATGATGCCTACCAGGGCGCCTGCGGCGAAGACGCCGAGGATAAGTAGGTTGCGGGTTACGTCGGTGCCTGAGACCAGGTCTGAGATGCAGCCCATTATGTACTGGTACTTGCCGAGAATGAGCAGTATGAAGCTTCCGGAAATGCCTGGAAGGATCATGGCGCAGATGGCGATTGCGCCGCTCAGGAAGATGAACCACAGTCCGTCAGGGGTCTGTGTCGGAGAGAGGGTGCATACTGTTGCACCGAGAAGTACGCCCAGGATCACCATGAGGTATTCGCGCAGGTGCCATCCGGAGATGCCGCGCAGGATGAAGATGGACGACGCGACGATGAGGCCGAAGAAGAAGGCCCATGTCTGGATCGGGTAGGTGGTCAGGAGCATCTGCATAAGGCCTGCCAGCGTGATGACGCTGACTCCTATGCCTGCGATCAGACTCAACAGGAAGCCCCCGTTGATGTGTCGCCAGAAGTCCTTGAACCGTCCTTGGAGAAGCAGACGGAAGGCTTCCGCGTTGATCGAGGCGATGGAACCTACGAGCTGGTCGTAGATGCCTGTGATGAAGGCGATGGTGCCCCCGGATACGCCCGGGATGACATCGGCTGCCCCCATGCAGGCTCCCTTGATGCCTACGGTCAGGTAATTTTTGATTGTGTGCATAAATATAAAATGTGTGTGTTAGTGTATCTTGGTAAGAAACTCCGTCATTGAAGCAAATATCTTCCTTGAGTCAGAACGCAGGTCAGCGGTCTGGGCTCCTGAGATGATCATGTCGTATACATGCCCCGGGAAGGCACGGCGGCCGATCTTGAAGCGAGCCTTGGCGCATTTGCTTATGAACTCGATAGGGAAGTCGCCGTTGTCGATCATTGAGATGAAAAGGTCGCTCTTTTCGCCTATGAGTCCGATGACCTTGCTTATCTCAGGGGTGCCGATCCAGTCCAGCTCCTTCTTGATGATGGTGGTCTGGATGCTGGTGATCAGCAGTTCTTCCTTGTCCAGCTTTCTGAAGTCGAAGAAATATATGTTCATCTTGACTCCTGCGGCGCGGCCCCAGTCGAGGATGTCTGCCCTGAGCTGGTCGAAGCCCGGCTCTTCAACATCCATCACGACGTTGACTGTGGAGATTTCGCTCATCTGCAGCAAGCCGGTAGGCACGTTGCTGATGAACTTGCCGATCTTCCTTTTCCTGAGAATATTTCTGATCTTGTAGAACATCTGGTTATTCTGTTGGTGTGTTTGCCGCGATGAGCTCGCGGATCTCTTTCTTGGCTGCCTTCCAGCGTGGGATGTCAATCTTTGTGCCGACTACTTCCACTACCTTCGCCGCAATGATCGATCCGACTTCGCCGCAGACCTTGAGCGGCATGCCGAGCGAATGGGCGTAGAGGAAGCCTGCTGCATATGTGTCACCGGCGCCTGTCGCGTCGACCGGAGTTGCAGGCCATGCCTGGATGAAGTGGTATTCGTCTCCGCTCTTGACCATCGAGCCGTCCTTGCCGACCTTCACGACGGCTATCTTGCACTGGCTTGCTATGTCGTCGAGCGCTTCGCGTGGCTCCAGTTTCGAATAAGCCTTGGCTTCGGTCTCGTTCGCGAAGACTATGTCCACGTAGTTTTCTACGATATCGTGGAGGAAGGCGTCGTTTGACTCGACCACATTGTATGAGGCCATGTCAAGTGAGATGATGCATCCTGCTGCCTTTGCAAGCTCTACAGCGCGACGGATGGTCGCCTGGTTCTGAACGAGATACCCTTCGATATGGAAGTAGTCATAACCTTCGAAATACTCTGGCTTGAGGTCTTCCGGTACGAGCTCGAGGGCAGCTCCGAGGTATACTGCGAATGTTCTTTCAGCGTTAGGTGCCGTGATGAATACCATCGCTCTTCCTGACGAGTTCACGCCCTTGAGCAGCATGGACTTGATGCCATACTGTGCCTGATCGCTCTTGAAGAGGTGGCCGAGGTCATCGTCGCCTACTTTGCCTATGAAGCCAGACTCCATGCCGAAGATCGCTGTGCCTGTGATCGCATTGGCTGCAGAGCCTCCTGCCACCAGCTGCACTCCCATCGGCTTGAGTGTCTTCCATATCTTGTCGCCTGTCTCCATGTCGACGTGCTGCATGCTTCCTTTCGGAAGATGGAACTCCTTGAGGAACTTGTCGTCCGGAAGGACAGCGAGGATGTCGGTCAAAGCGTTGCCTATACCTAAAATGGATGCCATGTCGCTAGAATTTAGTTTTAAATGACAAAGTTAGCAAACTTTTGGATAACTTTGCACCTATGAATGATAAGATAAAGAAGGTAATCAAATATATTCTGTCAGCTGTCCTGGCGGCAGTCCTCCTGTGGTTTTCTTTCAGGGATGTGCAGTGGGCGGATTTCATAGAGGGTCTGAAAGGTTGCAGATGGGGATATGTTCTGCTTTCAATGGCGGCCGGCGCATTCGCATTCTGGCTTCGCGCCCTCCGCTGGAGACAGCTTCTCCATCCGGTTGACGACAGCATTTCCCGCACTACGGCATTCAACGGAATAAATATAGGAAACATATCCAATTTCGTTTTTCCGCGTATCGGCGAGTTTGTCCGCTGCGGAGTCATCACGCGCCGTTCGCAGCCGGTTGATCCGGAGCATCCCGAGCACAAGATGGCGTCTTACGACAAGGTACTCGGCACTGTCGTGCTTGAGCGGGGATGGGAGCTTCTTGTGATGCTTCTGCTTCTTGTGGTTGTCCTGATTGGCGGTGCGGACCGCTTCGGAGCTTTCTTCATGGAGCGTATATGGGAGCCTATGGTTCAGCGTTTTGATGCCGGCGTATGGTGGATGGCCGGTACTTTGGCGGTTATCGGATGTGCGGCATTATACGTATTGTGGCGTCTCAGGAATACCAGCGGCATCAGCGGAAAGATCTGGAATATCGTCCGCGGCATCGGACAAGGCTTTGCGAGCTGCCTGAAGATGGAGCGCAAGTGGCTGTTCTTCGCCTATACGGCATTTATCTGGATGACTTATTGGTTCATGGCGGCTTCGACCGTTTGGGCAGCCCCTTTCCTTGACGGCCTTGACCTCATAGATGCGCTCTTCCTGTCTCTTGTCGGTGGCCTCGGATTCGCTGTCCCGGTTCCTGGAGGCATAGGAGCTTTCCACTTCATCATAAGCATGGCACTCGCTACCATGTATGGTGTGCCTGTCGAGCTGGGTGTGGTATATGCTACTCTTTCACATACCTCACAGGTTATCACCCAGATGGTTTTCGGTGCGGGTTCCTATGCATATGAGGCCTTGAAGAAATAGCCTTTTCTGCTGGCACTTGTTTTGAATTGCGCATCAGCAAACGAACAAGACAATATGAAACCTCAAATCATCCATCTTCCGAAGGAGCGCCGCTTCAGTATCACAGTTGACGGCCACGAAGCACATGTGGACTATGTCATCAGCGAGGGAGCTCTCGTTGTTACCCATACGTTTGTGCCCAAAGCGATAAAAGGCAGAGGTGTTGCCTCTGACCTTGTACATGCGGCATATAGGTTTGCCGACCTGAACGGTTTTCGCTGCAAGGCGACATGTTCATATGCTCTTGCGTGGCTGGCAAAGCATAACTATTAGTTGCATCATCGGTAAAACAGAACCGCCCGTAAGCTTTTCTGCTTACGGGCGGCTTTCATCTATTTCAGTGTCAGTTCCACCGGGCAGTGGTCCGAACCGAAGATCTCGGTGTGGATCCTGGCTCCGGCCAGTCTGTCTCGCAGACTCTCGCTTGTGACGAAGTAGTCGATACGCCAGCCTGCATTCTTCTGACGGGCCTGGAATCTGTATGACCACCATGAATATATGTCAGTCTGCTCCGGATAGAAGTATCTGAAGGTGTCTATGAATCCTGCTTCAAGCAGCTGCGTGAACTTTTCGCGCTCCTCGTCGGTGAAGCCTGCATTGCGGCGGTTGCTCTTCGGGTTCTTGAGGTCGATCTCCTTATGCGCCACGTTGAGGTCTCCGCATACGATTACGCCTTTCCCCTTTGCTTCCAGTCCCTTGAGATATGCCCTGAAGTCGTTTTCCCACTGCATCCTGTAGTCCAGCCTTCTGAGCTCATCCTGTGAGTTCGGAGTGTAGACGCATACCAGGAAGAAGTCCTCCATCTCCAACGTGATCACTCGTCCCTCGTGGTCATGCTCATCGATACCGATGCCGTAAGTCACAGCTATCGGCTCGTGCCTGGTATAGATTGCAGTTCCGGAGTAACCCTTCTTGTCGGCATAGTTCCAATATGAAGTGTATCCGGGAAACTCCAGATCCAGCTGTCCCGCCTGCATCTTGGTTTCCTGCAGGCAGAAGAAGTCTGCATCCAGTTCCGTGAAGATATCAGCAAACCCCTTCCCGCACACCGCGCGAAGTCCGTTCACATTCCATGATATAAACTTGTACATCTTTATGAAATCTCTTTTCCGAATGGTACGAGTGCCAGGAGTGCCATCTTGAAGTGCTGCAGGCCGAACGGAATGCCGACGATGGTGATGCAGAATCCGATGCCGAGAGTCACGTGCATAAGCGCGATTTCAATGCCTCCGAGCACGATCCAGATGACGTTCATGATCAGGGACAGGCATCCTCCGTCATTGGCTCCCGGTGTCACGTCGTGTCCGAATGGCCACAGTGCGAGTCCTGCCATCTTGAAGAGCTGCATGCCGAATGGAATGCCGATGATAGTGATGCAGAATATCAGTCCCACAAGCGCGTAGTACAGGCTGATGATGAATCCGCCCAATACCATCCAAAGTATGTTTCCTATGAATTTCATTATTCCAAAGTCCACTCTGTTCCGTCCTTGCCATCCTTGATCTGGATGCCGAGCGCCTTGAGGTCGTCACGGATCTTGTCGCTGGTGGCCCAATCCTTTGCCGCCTTTGCTGCCTTTCTCTGCTCAAGCACCATGTTCACGAGGCCGTCGATGGTCTTTACTGCCTTTCCGCCCTCTGAGGCCTCCTCATCGCGGAGACCGAGCACGCCGTAAACCACATTGTCGAAGAGGTCCACAAGCGCCTTGTAGTCAGCAGCATCTAGAGTCATCTTCTTGTCCTTCACAGTGTTGATGATGCGGACTGCATCGAACACATGCGAGAGTGCGATCGGAGTGTTGAGGTCGTCGCAGAGAGCCTCGTATACGCCTTCAACCAATGCTCGAACCTCTGCATTCGAAGCCTCAATAGCGGCAGGGGCTACAGCAGAAACGGACTCACCGTAGGCAAGTGCCGGAGCCGAAGCCACGCCAGCAGCGCCAGCGAGCGCCTTGAGGTCCTTTCCAGCCTGCATGATTCTCTTCAGACCTTTCTCCGCAGCCTGCAGAGCCTCGTTGCTGAAGTCGAGGGTTCCTCGGTAGTGTGCCTGAAGGATGAAGAAGCGTACTGTCATAGGAGTATATGCCTGAGCGAGCTTCTCATGCTTTCCTGCGAAGAGCTCAGGGAGGGTGATGAAGTTACCGAGCGATTTGCCCATCTTCTTGCCCTCGATGGTGATCATGTTGTTGTGCATCCAGTATTTCACACCGCTGCATCCGCGTGACGCTGTGTTCTGTGCGATCTCGCACTCATGGTGTGGGAAGAGAAGGTCCATTCCGCCGCCGTGGATGTCGAACTCCTTGCCGAGGTACTTCTCGCTCATAGCCGAGCACTCGAGGTGCCAGCCTGGGAAACCGTCGCTCCATGGTGATGGCCAGCGCATGATGTGCTCCGGCGATGCCTTCTTCCAGAGGGCGAAGTCGTATGATGCCCTCTTGTCCTGCTGTCCGTCAAGGTCGCGTGTGCCTTCCTTGACCTCGTCAAGTGTGCGGCCCGAAAGGATGCCATATTTGTGGTCAGCGTCATACTTCAGCACGTCGAAGTAGATTGATCCGTTGCTCTCGTATGCATATCCTGCCTCAAGAATCTTCTTCACGAGGTCGATCTGCTCGATGATGTGTCCCGAAGCGCGCGGCTCGATCGAAGGCGGAGCCACGTTGAGCATGCGCATGGCCTCATGGTAGGCGAGTGTACATCTCTGCACCACCTCCATAGGTTCAAGCTGCTCCAGGCGTGCCTTCTTTGCGATCTTGTCCTCTCCCTCGTCAGCGTCGTGCTCAAGGTGTCCTACGTCAGTGATGTTGCGGACATAGCGCACCTTGTATCCGAGGTGCTTGAGGAGTTTCACGAATACATCGTAAGTCACACCAGGACGTGCGTGTCCGAGGTGCGCATCGCCATAAACGGTAGGTCCGCAGACATAAAGTCCGACATGTCCCTCGTTGATAGGCTTGAAGATCTCTTTCTTTCTCGAAAGGGAATTGGTTATATATAAATCTCTCATATCCTAAGTATTTACACAAAGTGCAAATATACAAAAAAAAGGCTACCGGAATTCCGGTAGCCTTATAAATTCGTGGTCTTGTCGACTTAGAATCTGTAGCGTACGCCGAATGCTGGCATCACACCCCAGTGGAATCCGTGGTTGAAGCCGAATCCGAGAGTTGGCTTAAGGTCGAGTGAAAGCTGGAGTGGGAACCAGAATGTGTACTCGAGACCTACCATACCTGCAGCAGCAACATGGAAGTATCCGTCTGTTTCTGAGTTACCGAGCTTCATACCTACTGCTGCACCAGGTCCAGCATAGAAACCCCACTCTCCTCTTGAAGTCCATGATGGCTGAGCAATCATGAAGTTGTAAACTACTGAGCCGTGGATTGAGTCAAATGTGTTGAGACCGAGGTCAGCCTGAAGGAAATCAGCGCCGAAGCTGTGCTGATATGAAGCCTCTGCTCCCCATCCACCTCTAAGACCGATAGCTCTTGGCTGAGCTGATGCAGCTACTGCGAAACCGAGCACGATAGCTGCTACGAGAATGATTTTTTTCATAATTGATAGTATTTTGGTTAATGTTTCTAACGCAGATTTTCTACAAAGTTAGCTAAACTTTTTTAGAAATGCGTGTATAAATTCATTTTTTGTCTTATTCCTTTGTCACACGGCCATCCTTGGCAGCTGTGATTTTGCCTCCGTTCTGCTGGGCCAGATAACGGAAATAATCTACAAAATAGTCTCTGATTATCTCAGGAGAGTCGCTTCTGGAGATTGCATTTTCAAATCCATATCGCTCCAATTCAACTAGATAGTCGATTGTCGCAACCGTGTAGGTCTTGTTGTTGTCTATTGGTTTGCCGCCCACAGTGACCGACTTTACTTGCTTATTGCTGATTACCAGTTTGACGTCTGAGTTCACCGGCAGACCACCGCTGGATGCCACATAGTTGAACATAGCCTTCAGGTCGCTGCCCTTCATGGTGACGATCGAGAGCACGTTGTCGAACGGGTAGACTGCATACACCTCTCCGATGGTCAGATCACCAGCAGAAATCTCTGCTCTGAGGCCGCCTGAATTATAGAGACTCACGTCTGCTTCCACGTCCATATATTCCTTGGCCATCCATATGAGTGCATCTCCTGTAAGATTGTACAAAGGACTCTCCGGGCTGCCTTTTCTGATTGCCTGAGGGCAGTTTCCGATGATTTCCTCCATCTTATAGCTGACCGACGCTGTGTACTCGTCCACCATAGCAGAGAAACTTGGGTCAAGCTTCTTGTCGAGGTGGTTCTTGACAGGGATGAGCTTGTATGTGAAATATGGCTTGCCGTTTTCATTGAGCTTGATTTTGGCATAACCAAGGCAGATTCCTTTGCTTCCGGTCTGCACCACTGGCACGCTGACATTGTTCTTGTTCTTGACATAATCGGCATAGTTGAGGAATGTGTGGGAGTGTCCTCCGATGATCATGTCGATGTATTGAGTGTTCATGGCGATTCCTCTGTCGTAGTAGACTGCACTGCTGTTCTTCTCGTAACCCAGATGCGACAGGGCTATCACGATGTCGGCTCCCTGGTCACGAAGTTCCCTTGCAAGGTCGTCTGCTACATTTATGGCGTTCTGCCACTCCACGCCTTCGCGTGATGAAGGAGCCACCAGATTGTCCAGCTTGACATTCAGTCCGATGAAGCCTACCTTGATGCCGTTCTTCTCGATGATCATTGACTGCTCGACGCGGTTTGCCAGGCTTGTGCGTGTGAAGTCATAGTTGGATGCTACAACCGGCACGTTGCTCCACGTGAGCATATCATGCAGACAGGTCATCTTCTTGTCGAACTCATGGTTGCCCACTGTGCGTACGTCATATCCGAGCTGGTCCATCATCTTCATCTCCACGGTGCCGTTCAGCAGACTGAAATAGTACGTGCCCTGCACATAGTCTCCGGCATCTGCCAGAAAGACGGTCTTTTCGGCATTCCTCACACTGTCCACCAATGCCTTGATCCTCTTGACGCCTCCTCTGTCGGCATTGTAGGTCTCTTCCTTGCTGAGCGGTTCGATCTGGCTATGGAAATCGTTAGTGAACAGGATCACAAACTCATTTTCCTTCAGCCCCTCCTGTCCAACGTCCTGGTTACCATTACCCTCTTGATTGCCATCTTCGTTCTGGTCACTGTCTCCGTCCTGATCGCCATTGCCACCCTGGTCACTGTCCTGATTGCCATTGCCGCCCTGGCCACCGTCTGGATTCCCGGTGCCCGGCTGCTGGGAGTGTGACGGATTCCCGTCCAGTATGTCCTCACATCCTGCGAAGTTCAGTGCCAGGAAGCAGATCAATATAGCGTTTATCAGTTGTCTGAATATTTTCATGTCAGTCTGTGTGATAACTTGTCAATTTCAAATTGCTGAATCTTCGATTACTCCAAGATAACCATGGCAAAGATAGCCCATAACATGTGATACTTTGCCATCATCATGCAGATTTTTCCTTTTCTTTAAATTATTTCTCTTTTTTAAACAACCTTTTTCTTTTTCTTTAACTGTGTTCCTTGCTACCTCAATAATTTTGTCAGAGTGGTTCTGTCAGACATTCAGGTTGCTGATGTATCTTATAGATTACAATAGGCCCCGTGTTTGGTAACTACTTGAAATACAATGAAATATCTATCGATAGGTGGGTGAAAATGACCACCTATTATTGTTTAAAGACTTGATTTTCAATAATATATAAAACACGCAAGGTTATGAAGAAGAGAAAGTTTGTTGAGGGAGAGATTAACCATACATATCAAAGGACAATCTCAGGGGGAAATATATTTTATGAGGTGGAGGATTATCTGGTGTACTACACTATATATTCCATCATGTCCGTCAAATACAAAGTTGTCGTTTATGGTCTTTGTCTGATGATAGATCATATTCATTCGCTGTGTGCTACCACTGACAGAGAGAGGTTTTCGCGGTTTATGTCTCATGTCGCCAATGTCTTTGTAAGAGAGTATAACCGTGAGCATGGTCGAAACGGCCCTTTGTTTGAGTGCCGTTTCGGCAGCGCTATAAAACTCGGGCTGAAACTTATCCGAACCGCTATAGCATACCTATACAATAACCCGGTAGAACGATATCTATGTAAATATGCACAGGAGTATAGATGGAATTATCTGGCATATGGTCAGTCTTCGAACCCCTTCTCGGAACCGCTGATATTACGTAATGCTTCCACGGCTTTGAGACGAGCCGTCAAGGAAGTCAATGAGTCACGTATGGCTATGAGGCATTTGACATATGCGCAGCTTCGTCGTTTGTTTTCTCCGCTTGATCACAAGGAGAAGAATCAGCTCATTGACCATATAATAACGCGTTATTCGGTAATTCGGTATGACATTCTCACAAAGGAATGTTATGACGGATACACCAATATGCTGATTGCCATCAATTCCAATGCAGGAAGCGAGTATGATATAGAAGAGTTGAAATATGGGCGTTCGGATGTAGAATACCGTGAACTATATAGATATGTACATTCCCAGGGCTACACTTCGGCCGGTGATGTCATATCACTTGATGTAGATGTGAAGCTTGCTTTGTATGATCAGATGAGACGCTGCACTTCAGCCAGTCACCACCAGATATGTAAGTTCCTTCACTTGTCTCCTGACATGAGAGTTGAGCGTGGGGTGTAATGTTTTGAGTGTCAATATGTTGACTTATTATAGGTGGGTGAAAATGACCACCTGTGTTTGTCTATATGTTTGATGGTCAATGTGTTGTGAAACACGGCTACGGGATAAAAAGTGGTCGCTATAAAGAAAATCAGTCGACTAAGTCATTGACCTAGTCGACTGATTATTTATATCGGGATGTCCGATTAGAACATCTCTGGTTCGTTGTTCTGCTCTGGAGCCTCAGCCTGACGCTCACGACGTGGACCTCTTGGGCCTCTGTCATCGCGGCGTGGGCCTCTGTCGCCTCTGCGTTCGTCACGACGTGGGCCGCCGTTACGCTCCTCACGGCGTGGACCTCTGTCTCCGCGTGGCTTGCGCTCTGGCTCTACATAGCCCTCTGGCTTCTCGAGGAGAGCCTTGCGAGAAAGTCTCATCTTGCCGGTCTTTGCATCGATCTCGAGGAGCTTCACATCTACCTCGTCACCAACCTTGAGGACATCCTCTACCTTCT
>JAGBTT010000121.1 GCA_017631175.1 Bacteroidales bacterium | reverse complement strand
ATCATCTCGCTTATGGGAGTATTCGGTCTGGTGATGTTCGAGACACAGTATCGCCGCAGAGAGATTGCTCTCCGCAGGGTGAACGGTGCTACAGTCCAGGAGATCCTGGCAATGTTCTGCAGCCGATTCGTAAAGATCGTGCTTGTATGCTTCGCAGTAGCGGCACCTCTTAGTTGGGTAATCGTAGACAGATATCTTGCAACATTCGCACACCGCTGCCCTATGTACTGGTGGGTATTCGCCCTCGCACTCATAGCTGTTCTTGCCATCACCATCGGTGTGGTTGTGGTCAGAAGCTGGAAGGCTGCAACCGCCGATCCGGCCAATGCACTGAAGACTGAATAGAAATGACCGGTCGCGGTTGACCATAACGAAACGTCATCCCCGGCTTGACCGGGGATATCAAACAAACAAAAGAGATAATGAAAAGCTATTTTAGATTCCTATCAAGAAACAAGCTATACACTGCCATTGAGGTGGTTGGTTTGAGCGTTGCGCTGGCATTCGTGCTGCTCATAGGAAGTTACGTATGGCAGGAATACAGCATATCGCACGAGAATCCTGAATATGAAAGGATTTACATTCCGACCCAGAGTATGCCTTACGGAATCTATGAGCCATTAAAGGAACAGATTCCGGAATTAGAGAAAATTACATTGATCAACTCGCATGACGACGTGGTAATGGAATCCGGAGAGGACAGGTTTGTAACAAGAGGTCTTGCGGTAAGGGGTGATTTCTTTGACATCTTTGATTATGATTTCCTGGTAGGAGACGCTGATTGTCTAAACTCATACACGGATATTGTCATCAGTGAAACATTTGCCACACTCTTGGCAGGAAAGCCGGAACTCGCAGTCGGAATGCAGATTTTACCTTTGGATTATACTTCTGAAGCATATACCGTCAGAGGTGTCATCAAGGACTTCAATTACCATTACTGGAAATACATGGATTTTATCTGCAAAGGCGAAAGTCCGATAAATGAGAGTGTTCAGAAGAATCCTGTTTTCACACTTTCAGCAACAGCATTTATTCAGGTTACTGAATCTATAAACGAATCAGAACTTCAAGGAAAGATTCAGACTGTATTCAAGTACTTATGGGGAGACAAGATGCCAGCAGACAGAATCGATCAGTTTGCAAATCGCATAGGGATAGAGAGATTTGACAGATTATACTTTTCCGGTGATTATATAGACTCATATCTAAATATGGGTGACAGAAGTCAGATCATCATTCTGCTCATAGTGTCTCTGCTTCTCTTGGTTTCTGCCGTGATAAATTATATCAACCTGAATCTGGCGCTGACAAATAAGAGAGCTAAAGAGATGGCTACACGGAGTCTAGTTGGAGCTGAAAAAGTACATATTGCAGTAAAATATATATTGGAATCGGCTGCTTTCACTTCTGTATGTTCGTTTATGGCTGTGGGCATTGCTGTTGGGCTTTCTCCATACATCGGACAAATCCTGGACGGACAGGCAATTCCTATCCCATTTACTGTAGGAAGCATAACCGTATATATCCTGTTCATTCTGATAATCGGTATCATCTGCGGTCTTATCCCAGCCCTTAACATATCATCAATCAAACCGATAAGCATTGTGAACGGGACATACCGGAGAAAGAGCAGGGCAACGCTTAACAGAATCTTCATCCTGCTGCAGAATATTCTTGCAATCACACTTATTGCTTCTGCGATAATCCTTGACAGACAGATGAACCATATGGTCAATATGCCTTTGGGAGCAGACATTAAAAATAAATTCGTGATATCCACAGATACAGAAGAGTCCGGTGAAGTCATACCTATGATGAATGAGATCAGGCAGCTGCCATTTGTCAGAAAGGTTGCTTTGTCAAGAGGTTATCCAACAGGAATGAACTTCAGTACTGCAATAATGAAAGAGAACAGTACTGATATGATTAAAGTAAACCTGATGATCTGTGACACCGAGGCTTTCAATATGTGGAACTTTGAGATAAAGGAGGATTATGGTGCTCCATTGGCACATTCGATATGGTTCACAGAAAACTTCTTTAACTGTTTCGAAACGAAAGAAGAGGCAGAGAAAAAAGCCAAATCCTGGAACGGACAATTTAACAACACGCGAATCGATAATCTTGGCGGAATATTGGGTAATATCGCAGGTGATAATGCGATGAATGAGACTACGGAACAGTCCAGGGGGGCAGTAATTGTACTTCCTGCAGATGATTTCGGATGCTACAACAATACTATTCTGATAGAGACCGATGAAAATCACGAGGAGGCCCAAGAGGCATTAGACAGGATATATAGAAAGTTCTCAGATGAATATAACGGAGTATATCTTGAGCCATGGACATTCGGATATGTGGAAGATATGATGGTGGAGGAACTGAACGAAGACAATCAGACAGTCAAATTGATTAAGATATTCACAATCCTTGCAGTGCTACTGTCCGTTCTCGGTCTGGTGGCCATGAGTACATACTTTGCTGCAGAAAGGGAAAAAGGAATTGCAATTCGAAAGGTTTTCGGAAGTACGATGTCTGGAGAGGCCCGTCGCAATATTACTGAATATATGGTCCTGACACTGATAGGAAGTATTATTGCTGCCCCGCTCGCATGGATATTCTGCGAACGT
>JAGBTT010000016.1 GCA_017631175.1 Bacteroidales bacterium | reverse complement strand
ATTATATTTCTTAGCTTGTCCTGACACTTATAATTCTTCAAAAGAATTAACGCTTCTCGATAAATTGTTTTTCTCGGTACTTGCTTCTTGTACAGTAAATCAGTCTTTTCAATGAACTTCTCAATTCCTCCGAAGAGGCCCCGTTTTCGATTGGGGTTGCAAAGGTACGCTTTATTTTTTAATCTCCAAATTTTTTGTAAAAAAAATTTTAAGATTTTTTCTCAGCGTCAGTCTTGGTAAGAACTCCATGCCTTTGTCAGACACCCGTTTTTCAAATGGGAGTGCAAAGGTACGACTTATTTCCAAACTTCCAAACTTTTCTGCAACTTTTTTAACACTTTTTTACAGAAAAATCAGCCTCCTATCGCTAAGAGACTGATTTTCAGGAATGTTATAATTTGTAAGTTTCGAAGCTAGAAATTATACTTGATCATCATGTTTACTCGATGATTACCTACCCAATGGAGATTCTTGTCGGCAAGGGCCCTTTCATTGAGCATTCCGCCATCATAATCACCATACTGAACAGATGTCCACTGGTACTCGAGACCGACGTTCATCTTACCTATATTATATATGATCTGTGGATTTATACGATACATCTGATTGATGTTAGGGAAGCCATTTCCACAGAAATAAACGTTCGACTTGGCAATCGGCTCCTCAAGAATTCCTTCAGCTAGACCGAAGTTCTTCACATAGCCAAGGAAAAGCACAGCCTGCCACTTCTTGCCATAGGTCATCGAAACCCATGATGAAGAGTTACGAAGCGAAGCATAGTTCCAGCTACCATCTTCGTTCTCCCCCACCTTTGCATAGCCACTCATAAGGTTCATGTGTTCTCCACCCTCGCCATAAGTCGACTTTGCCTTGATAGCGAATTTACCCTTGGAGAACTGACCATATATATAATATAGAAGTGAAGTCTTGCGGTCAGAAACCCTTACCGTAACATCATCCACCTGGCCAAACACTCTAGGCTTGATACTGAGAAGGTCCGCACCAGCTCTTACAAGGTAGTTCTTTCCCTTGACACCAACTGCCGCATAGACCTCCGGAGTCATTCCGTATTTCATATATATTGCAGAAGCGCCTACAGGACCTTGCGACTGATACTGCATCTGCCAGATTGCTGCAGCCGACAACACGAAGTGATTTCCAAGATTCGCATCCATCTGCACGAGTGGAGTACGCGAGAACGGTCCGAATGGAGCACCTGCCTCAAGGCTGAAGATATGTGGAATATCTGCAGCCATCGGATGCCAAGCCTGTCCAATCTTAAGAGCAACAGACGCTTTCTGCTCATCATTCAACGGAAGGTCCTTCCATGTTACAGTAGCATATGCCTGACGAAGACGTGCTGCAGCTGTACCTGAAATCTTTGTATTAGCAGGGAACCACGTCTTGACATCAGGGAACTTTTTATCATCTACAGATGACAATCCCGAATAGAAATCACCTTCAATCTTTGCTCCGAAGGCAACATTGCCGATCTGATAACCTGTAACATCCACTCCAAGACGAGAAGTCAATGAGAGGAAACGGAATGATGAGGTCGCGTTAAGATCTTCTCCCTTATCATTCTTTTGAACATCCTTTGGAAGATAATAGAAGAGATCACCTGTTCCTGACACACTCTCACGAGAGTCATAAATAAAATAGTTTCTTATGAAACCATAGAGCTTGAAATGGTTCTTAGGCTCAGCCTTCTGCTCTTTCTCTGCCGCTGACATGCTCACAACTCCAAATGAGAACAATGCCGCAATAATGATAATCAGTCTTTTCATCTTATTAATAATTAGGGGCCGCCCTTAAGCGACCCCGCAAATATACTATAATTTTCTTTATTAGAAGCCGATAAAGATCAGCATAAGATATCCGAGCACAAGACCTACGACACCGAGGATGATACCGACTGTCGCCATCTGCTTGGTTGTTATCATACCGGTCGAAGCGGCAAGGGCATTCGGCGGTGTAGATACAGGGAGACACATCGCTACTGAAGCACAGATTGCGATACCTACGATCATCGCAGGGACTCCACCCAGCGCCTCAAACGAAGGATTACCTGCCATAGCCTTACCTACGACGATAAGAATAGGCACTACGAGGTTGGCCGCTGCAGAATTTGAAATAAAGTTCGAGAGGAAGTAGCAGATGAAACCTCCCACAAGCATAACAACCAGAGCGTTCCAGCTTGCAAACGGAATTGTATTGATCAGTGTTGTTGCAAGTCCTGTCTGATTAAGTGCAGTACCGAGAGCGAAACCTCCGGCAACCATCCAGAGAACGGCCCAGTTGATATGCTCGAGATCGCGCGCCTTCAAGATACCTGTTGCAGAGAATACCGCAAAAGGAATCATAGCTACGATATTTGAATTGACTCCGATCACACCCTCAAACACCCAAAGGATGATAGTCAGAGCAAATGTAACCCAAACCACATACTTCTGGAAAGGAGTCACTTTCACAGGAGCACCCTCGATCTTAAGCTCGATAGTCTTTGCCTTGAACGGGAACATCTTTGTCAGGAGGAACCACGCAATCAGCAGCATGACGATCACATATGGAACCATTCTGATCATCCAGCCCACAAAGGTGATATTGAAACCCGCCTCCTGAAGCGCTCCGAGAGCAATTGCATTAGGAGGAGTACCGATTGGCGTACCGATACCGCCGAGGTTGGCCGCAATAGGGATCGCAAGGGCGAATGAGATTCGTCCGCCACCGTCAGCAGGCAGGGTCATGAGCACAGGAGTAAGGAATGTAAGCATCATTGCTGCTGTCGCTGTGTTACTCATGAACATGGAGAAAGTACCGATCACGAGCAGAACACCGAGAAGCACAGTCTTCGGCTTGTTACCGAAAGGCTTGAGCATAATCTTGGCGAGCTGCACGTCAAGTCCTACCTTAGTTGCGGCGAATGCAAGAACGAAACCACCGAGGAAGAGCATGATCACAGGATCTGCGAACGCAGCCATGACACTCTTATAATTAGTCATCTCACCTATGTTCTCCTTCATCATAAGGAAACCGAGTCCCTTATTTGAAGTCGTCAACAGTATGGCCACGATCGCCACTACTGAAGTTGTCCATGTAGGGATGACTTCAAGGATCCACATCATCGCCGTAAAGACAAAGATTGCGATCACTCGCTGCTGAGTCAACGTGAATATCGGCTCAAGAGTCTCAGGATTAACACCATAGAAGGAAGTTGGCACAAGGGCCAGGAAGAACGTGAACACGCATACTACCAGGAAAGAAAGGCAGCGTCTGAGGTTCATCGGATGACCTAAAAAATGAAAATAGGACATGATTTTATCTTTAAATTTAAAATTGGTTAGCCCATTTTTGGTTTCGGAGTGTAAATTTGGGCAATATATTTTATAAAAGCAAAAGAGGCAGTCAAAATTTTGACTGCCTCCTGCAATTTATTTTCATCGATTATCCGAAGAATCCTGAAGATCCAAGGACGATAAACATTCCGTATCCGATCACGAGACCGAGAACACCCATGATGAGTCCTGTCTTGACCATATCCTTCTGCTCGATCATACCAGTCGAAGCTGCAATCGCATTCGGCGGAGTCGAGATTGGGAGCACCATACCGAGCGATGATCCGATAGCCACACCCACGAGGAGAGTTGAAACGCCTCCGAGTGGAACGAGGTTAGCAGATACTGCTGCACTTGCACCGACTGCTGCAAGGATTGGAACGAGGAGTGATGCTGTCGCGGTGTGCGAGATGAAGTTCGCCATTGCGTAGCAGATGAGTCCTGAACCTACAACCATTACGAGTGCTGGCCATGAGCCGAATGGGATAGCGTTGATGAGAGTCTGAGCAAGACCAGTCTCCTGGAGGCCTACACCGAGAGCGAAACCACCGGCAACCATCCAAAGAACTGACCAGCTGATCTCCTCAAGGTCACGCTTGGTGAGAACGCCGATAATAGCGCAGACACCCACAGGGAGCATTGCCACAACGTTTGCGTTGACACCTGTAGCCTTATCGAGAACCCAAAGAAGCACGGTGCAGATGAATGTGATGTAAACAACCCATGATCTCCAGTCCTTCTTGAGCTCGCCCTCGATATTGAGGTTGATCTCCTTAGCCTTGAATGGGAACATCTTGAGAAGCATTACCCATGCGAGGAAGAGAAGAAGGAGAGTGAAAGGAATCATGCAGAGCATCCACTGACCGAAGCCGATCTCGATACCGACCTCAGACATATACTTGAGGGCGATAGCGTTTGGAGGAGTACCGATAGGTGTACCCATACCGCCGACGTTAGCTGCGATAGGAATTGCAAGAGCCAGCGCTGTCTTTCCCTTACCGTCAGCAGGCAGAGCCTTGAGGACAGGGCCGAGGAATGTGAGCATCATCGCTGCTGTCGCAGTGTTTGAAAGGAACATTGAGAAGACACCTGTCACCATGAGGAAGCCGAGGAGCACGAACTTAGGGTTCTTGCCGAAAGGCTTGAGCATCACGCGAGCGAGGAAGAGGTCAAGACCTGTCTTCGAAGCAGCGATCGCGAGGACGAAACCTCCGATGAAGAGCATGATGATAGGGTCAGCGAAGCAGTGGAGAAGCGACTTGTAGCTTGTCTGTACACCAAGAGCCTCAGCCGGCGCATTCTCAAAGAACACAAGGCTACTGTTCGAAGTAGTGAACAGCAGAAGCACCACTACCATAACAGAGGTTGTCCACGCTGGGACCGCCTCAAAGAGCCACATGAGGATGGCAAAGAGGAAGATTGCGAGAGTTCTCTTCTGGATGATGGTCATACCGTCGATCCAGTTCTCCATAGGAAGGCACCAGAGAACAACAGCCGCTACAATAGCAATGATAAGACGTATAGCTCTTGACACGGTCTTATCCTCAGTCCTGTGAGCCTTCTTCCAATTGTGATACTTCTCTACGAGAGCGTATCCGGGAAAGATTTTAAACATAACTTATATTTTTAGATTATAAAATTGCTCTTTATGGAAAGCGGCGCAAAGTTAGTTTTTATTTATAATAAAACTAAAAAAGAGGACAAAAATATTGTCCTCTTTTTTATATCGCGGGGATTTATTAGATAATACCCTGCTCAAGCATAGCCTGTGCAACCTTCATGAAGCCGGCGATGTTAGCACCCTTCACGTAGTTGATGTAGCCGTCTGGCTGAGTACCGTACTTAACGCAAGCCTCGTGGATGTTAGACATGATAGCGTGGAGCTTCTCGTCAACCTCTGCTGGAGACCAGCTGATGTGCATTGCGTTCTGAGTCATCTCGAGACCTGAAGTAGCAACACCACCTGCGTTTACAGCCTTACCAGGAGCGAAGATCACGCCAGCCTTCTGGAATGCTGCGATAGCCTCTGGAGTACATCCCATGTTAGAAACCTCAGCAGCAAGCCATGTTCCGTTTGCGATGAGTTCCTCAGCGTCAGCACCTGTGAGCTCGTTCTGGAATGCGCATGGCATAGCGATGTCACACTTGATGCTCCAAGCCTTCTTGCCTGGGTAGAATGTTGCTGAAGGGAACTTCTCTGCGAATGGAGCGACAACGTCGTTGTTAGAAGCGCGGAGCTCGAGCATGTAAGCGATCTTCTCCTCGTTCATTCCCTCTGGATCATAGATAGCACCGTCCGGACCAGAGATAGCAACAACCTTAGCGCCGAGCTCGGTAGCCTTTGTTGCAGCACCCCATGCTACGTTACCGAAGCCTGAGAGAGCGATAGTCTTATCCTTGATAGTCTTGCCGGCCATCTGGAGCATGTGCTCTACGAAGTATACAGCACCGAAACCTGTAGCCTCTGGACGGAGGATAGAACCGCCCCAAGTAAGACCCTTACCAGTGAGGACACCTGTATTATACTGCTGAGCGAGCTTCTTGTACATACCGTACATGTAACCGATCTCACGGCCACCTACTCCGATATCACCTGCTGGCACGTCCTGGTCAGGACCGAGGATCTTCCAGAGCTCAAGCATGAATGCCTGGCAGAAACGCATGATCTCAGCGTCTGACTTTCCTCTTGGGTTGAAGTCTGAACCACCCTTGCCACCGCCCATAGGGAGAGTTGTGAGGGCATTCTTGAATGTCTGCTCGAATCCGAGGAACTTAAGGATTGAGAGGTTTACTGAAGGATGGAAACGGAGACCGCCCTTGTAAGGTCCGATAGCAGAGTTGAACTGTACTCTGTAACCTGTGTTTGTCTGAACCTCGCCCTTGTCGTCTACCCATGTAACCTTGAAAGTAAGGATACGCTCAGGCTCTACGATACGCTCAACGATCTTAGCCTTCTCAAACTCTGGGTGCTGGTTGTAAACCTCCTCGATAGACTCCAATACTTCGTGTACTGCCTGGAGATACTCAGGCTCATACTGATACTTGGCCTGGAGTTTGGCCATCAATTCCTGTGTGTTCATTGTTAATTTATTGGTTATTAATTGGTTGATATTTTACTGATTATTTAACTTCCCAAGTACTTCCACTACGGAGAAGGTCGTCCACGCACTGGATCTTGGATTTTGCCTTCACTTCAGCAACCTGATCGCGGACACCGTCATCGTATGTGACATCCTTCACGTCGCGGATGATACCGAGCGCTACAGGATAATCAGGATACTTCATATCGGCAAGCATCATGTGGATACCCACATTGTCAGAATGTGCGTCATGTACAAGGATCTGATCCTCTGTCACGCCGTTCTCACCGATAGTCACGACTCTGAGACCCATGCCGTCAAGAACGAGACCCTTGTCCTTGTTCTTACCGAAGATCATCTTCTCTCCGTGGCGAAGAACTATGGTTCTGTCAGCGCGGAACTCCCTGTCAGCGATAAGCTTATGCGCACCGTCATTGAAGATCACGCAGTTTGTAAGGATCTCCATCACAGAGCAGCCGTCGTGCTTTGCAGCTGAGAGCATGATCTCCGAAGTGAGCTTCAGCTCAGAGTCAAGTGAACGGGCAAAGAATGTTCCCTTTGCACCAAGTACAAGACTACCTGGGTTGAACGGATGCTCAACTGTTCCGTAAGGAGACGTCTTCGAAATCGCACCGAAACGTGATGTCGGAGAGTACTGTCCCTTTGTCAGACCATAGATCTGGTTATTGAACAGGATAATGTTGATGTCGACATTCCTTCTGATTGCATGTATGAAGTGGTTACCTCCAATCGCGAGTGCGTCACCATCACCACAGGCCTGCCATACGGTAAGGTCAGGATTTGCGACCTTGATACCTGTAGAGATAGCTGTTGCGCGACCGTGAATACTATGGAATCCATATGTATTCATATAATAAGGTAGACGTGAAGAGCAGCCGATACCGGAAACCACTACATATCTCTCCTTGCTGTAGCCCAATGCTTCAGTCACATCAGGAAGGGCTCTCTGCAATGCTGCGAGCACACCGTGGTCACCACAACCCGGGCACCATCTTACTTCCTGGTCACTCTT
>JAGBTT010000015.1 GCA_017631175.1 Bacteroidales bacterium | reverse complement strand
GACCAGGGCAAATGTCCTTAGAAGGAAAGGCACATGCCTTAAGAATGTCATGAACGAGCGTCCCTGCTTCTTCCACGGCACAGCAGTAGACACCCTCATATGGGGGCGTCTGCCTGACCTCTCAATATAGACGTAATGCAACACCAGCAGAGCCGGTATCACAAGCAGCCATAATAACCTCGGATACTCAAAAAACATCTCTACCTCCTTCCTTTAACACCTTCATCACCATCATTTCGACCGGATCCACTGTCATTTCGACCGGATCCACTGTCATTTCGACCTTGTGGAGAAATCTCCTCAATCTCACTCTGATAAGTCTGAGTCACAAACCTCACAGCCACAGGCAGCGCCGCCGCATTCTCCTGGTCTGAAGCCACGAACTTCGCGAACTTCACAAAATCAGCCAACTCGAAAAGCTGCTTCACCTCCGAAAGGAGCTCTGCCGGAGCATCAGTCTTCTTCATGTCATCAAAGATCTCCGAAGTCGTCATCTCCATCGCTCCCACACCATAACGTTCCGATATATACTCTCTTAGAGCATCTGTGATTCCAGAATAGAACGCCTTCTGTCTTGATGGCTCCCACATTTCCTTGCCACGATACTTGTCAAGTTCACGCAGCGCCACGATATGTGCAGGCTCCTTCGGACGCACGAAGATTTCGCCCTTCTTTCTGAACATGAGGTATAGACAGACGCCAAGTATGACCAGCACTATGGCCCACTGGCCGGCAACGGCCCACGGCAACACCTCTGCGACAGTAACAGGGTAACGTATCTGTCCCTTGATGTCATGAGGGACGAACGTCGCCGTATCTACCGGCATGGTCTTGACCTCCAGCCTCATAGGTTCGAAATACAAGGTATCCACGATACCGTCCTTGGAATGCCTTTGCAGAACAATCTGAGGCAGCTCGTAGAGTCCTTCATCAAAAGAAGTCACGATCAGCCCGGCCTTAATGTCAAGCAGCCGGGGCATACCCTTCTTCTGTCTTGTGACCTTGACGGTATCGATCAGCCATGGCGATACCGCAGTGATACCTCCACGCGGGTCGTTCTTCCACTCTGGGAATGCGAACTGTGTCCCCTCCTCCACAAGCCTCATCTCGACACCATACATCAGCTGGTCGCCGATCAGGACAGAATCCCTCTGGGTACGGGGTGCAAGAAACACTCCTTTCATCGCTATGATGCCGCCCTGCGGCTTCACAAGCGTATCAGCATGCGCAGACGCCTCCGCCACAGTATCAACTTGAGCGGAAGAAGTCAGCCCACACAGGAGTACAGCTATACATATCAATGCTTTACGCATACAATTACCTGTTTTTAAACAGGCTCATAAGTCCTCGGACGTAATCCTCGTCCAGGGCTATCGAGACCTTGTCTACATTGTATTTCATGAACATGCGCGAAGATGTCTGCTCCATATTACGGAACCAATCTTCGTACGCAATCCTCATCTTCCTGCTGGATGTATCCACCCAGGCCACCTCGCCTGTCTCGGAGTCCTTGATGTTCACCAGTCCCACATCCGGAAGACTGCGTTCCCTACGGTCATATACCTCTATGACCGAGAGGTCATGACGGTTGACCGCTACCTTGAGCGCCTCCTCATAACGAGGTGTGCCGTCAGGATTGACATCGATCATATCTGAGAGTAGAAATGCGGCACACTTCTTCTTCAGAGCATTGGTCAGATACCTCAATGCCTCCGAAATGTCAGTTCCGTCCTCTGAAGGTTCGAACTCGATGATCTCCCTGATGATATGCAGAAGATGGGTCCTTCCCTTCTTCGGAGGGATGAACTTCTCGACCTTGCTGCTGAAGAACAGAGCACCGACCTTGTCGTTGTTGATGATTGCAGAAAACGACAGGACGGCCGCAATCTCCGCAAGGACATCCTTCCTGCTGCTGCCCGCCGTACCGAAAAGACGCGAACGGCTGACATCCACAAGCAGCATGACCGTGAGTTCCCTCTCCTCCTCAAAGACCTTGACATACGGCGAGCGAAGACGTGCGGTCACATTCCAGTCCATGTTACGCACATCGTCTCCGTACTGGTACTCACGCACCTCGCTGAACGCCATACCGCGGCCCTTGAAGGCCGAGTGGTATTCGCCCGCAAAGATCTGGTGCGAAAGAGCCCTGGTCTTTATCTCTATCTTCCTGACCTTCTTCAAAAGGTCGTTTGCACTCATCTCACTCATAATATGGTTTATGGAACCTCAACAGCATTGATGATTTCTGAAATGATCTGGTCTGTGGTTACATTTTCCGCCTCAGCCTCATATGTCAGACCTATACGGTGGCGGAGCACCTCATAACATACCGCGCGCACGTCCTCAGGGATGACATATCCGCGTCTCTTGATGAACGCATAAGCTTTGGAAGCCATTGCAAGAGAGATACTTGCGCGTGGTGAAGCCCCGTATGAGATGAAGCCTGCAACCTTATCCAGGCCATACTCGCGCGGAGTACGTGTCGCATAAACGATGTCTACGATATACCTCTCGATCTTCTCGTCCATGTACACATCCTTGACAACCTCACGTGCCCTTACTATATCCTGCGGGGCAATCACCGCATTCGCCTTAGGGAATTCGCCGGTATTGTTCATACGGATGATCTGACGCTCCTCCTCCTTCTTAGGATAGGTCACGACAACCTTCAGCATGAAACGGTCAAGCTGTGCCTCAGGAAGCGGATATGTTCCCTCCTGCTCTATAGGGTTCTGGGTTGCCATCACAAGGAACGGTTCAGGAAGCTTGAACGTCTCCTCACCGATTGTCACCTGACGCTCCTGCATCGCCTCGAGAAGAGCCGACTGCACTTTTGCCGGAGAACGGTTGATCTCGTCCGCAAGGACGAAGTTAGCGAAGATCGGACCTTTCTTGATCTGAAACTGCTCGGTCTTCTGTGAGTAGATAAGGGTACCGAGGACGTCCGCAGGAAGAAGGTCCGGAGTAAACTGTATACGGCTGAACTTTGAGTCCACAGCCTGCGACAAAGTGTTGATCGCCAAAGTCTTGGCCAGACCAGGCACACCTTCCAGAAGGATATGTCCGTTGGCGAGAAGACCGATCAGGAGATTCTCGACCAGATGCTTCTGGCCCACAATCACCTTGTTCATTTCCATCGTAAGGATATCCACAAACGAGCTCTCTCTCTGGATACGGTCATTCAATTCTTTGATGTTTATGCTCTCCATAAATATGATTTTTGATATTTTTGCATTTTAAACCCACAAATTTACTCAATTTTTTGCAATATGCGACACAAAATCAGGCTATCATACGACGGAAGCGCGTTCTGCGGATGGCAGATCCAGAACAACGCAAAGACAGTCCAGGGCTCACTTGAGAATGCACTGTCAACCCTCCTCGGCCAACCCGTTTCCATAACCGGAGCCGGACGCACTGATACTGAAGTGAATGCGATAAACTACATCGCCCACTTCGACATGCCTGACGTAGTCAGCATGAGCGCGGAGCAGCTGTGCTACAAATTGAATGCCATCCTACCTCGCGAGATTGCCGTACACGAAGTCACGGCATGCGCGGAAGGGTTTCATGCCAGGTTCGACGCCAGATCCCGAGAATATTGCTACTTCATCCATTTCCGCAAGGATCCTTTCTGCGAAAAGTTTTCATACAGAATGCGTTACCCCCTTGACATCGAAGCCATGAACGAGGCCGCAACGAACCTTCTCGGAGAGCACGACTTCAGCTGTTTCGAGAAGACGGGAGGCAACAATACAACCTCGATCTGCACCATTACCGAAGCCGGCTGGAGCACATACACTCCGGACCACTGCAGAATGATGGGATCGGACTGCAATGAAGGCGATTACATAGTGTTCCGCATCAAGGCAAACCGTTTCCTGCGCAACATGGTAAGAGCCATCGTCGGAT
>JAGBTT010000120.1 GCA_017631175.1 Bacteroidales bacterium | reverse complement strand
TTATAGATTGATGAAGCGATCTCAGCGAATTCCTCCTGAGAAAGCTCGAGTTTCTTTTTTCTGAAATCCATATCACCTTCGCTCTGGAGAGGTACAAGGTGGATGTGGGTGTGAGGTACCTCCATTCCGAGGACCGCAACGCCTACCCTCTGGCAAGGCACCGCTGCCTTGATGGCCTGAGCTACCTTCTTTGCGAAAGCGCAGAGACCCATATAGGTTTCGTCCTCAAGGTTGAAGATGTAGTCGTCCTCGACATTCTTAGGGATCACAAGCGTGTGGCCCTTGGCCATAGGGGCGATATCGAGGAATGCGTAATATTCCTCGTTTTCCGCCACCTTGTATGACGGGATCTCACCCTTGGCGATCTTAGTGAAAATTGTTGCCATGATATTAGAGTGTGATATCCAGGATTTCGAACTTGATCACGCCGGCAGGTACCTTGGCCTCAACCACATCACCTACCTTATGACCCATGAGGGCCTTTCCGATAGGAGTCTGAGCTGCGAGCTTGCCTGCCATGAAGTCTGCCTCGCTCTCGCCTACGAGAGTGAAGTTCATGATCTGGTTTGTATTGAGGTTCTTTACCTTCACCTTGTTGAGCATCTGAACCTTCTCTGTGCCGATCTGTGACTCATCGATCACGCGTGCATTGGCAACAAGGTTCTGAAGCTTTGAAATATTGAGCTCAAGAAGTCCCTGAGCCTCTCTTGCCGCCTCATACTCCGCATTCTCCGACAGGTCACCCTTGTCTCTGGCCTCTGCAATGGCAGCAGAGATCACAGGACGCTGAGCGATTGCCTCGGCAAGTTCCTTCTTAAGTTTGTCAAGACCCTCCTGGGTCATGTACTGTAGTGCCATAAATATTGTCTTTAGTTATGTTATTATTCTGTATATTTCGGTTTCATTATCTCGGAATATATCACAAGCTTCTTCGGGTCGATCTTCTCCCCTTTCTTCTCGGAAATCTCTTCCTCCAATATAGGTTTCTTAACCACAGGCTTCTTCACAGGTTTAGGCTGCACTGGCTTCGGCTGCACCCTGACAGCCTCTGCTTCCGGCTTCAACTCCAGCGGAGCTTTATCCAGGGGCTCCTCGTCCTTGGCTTCAGCTTCGGCATCATAGAGTGCCTCGCGGACCCAACCCTTGAAGTCAAAGTCCACTTCCGGTTCCTCCTGCGGAACAGCTTCTGGCGCGGCCTTCTTTCCGGATTTCTCCAGTCTGTTACCCACGACCTTCAGAATCAGTGTGCCGACTACTATCAGCAAGCCTATGATTTCTTCCATATCCTATAGTTTTAAAAATCCTCAGGATTACATCAGGTCAAGACAGGCATCCCTGTCATCTTCCAGACGGGCCTTCAACTGTTCGAGAGAGTCGAAACGGATTTCGTCCCTTATCTTCCTGATGAAGGATATCCTTATGTCCAAGCCGTATATATCCTCGTCAAATCCGAATATGTTGGTCTCTATCGTGCGGGCGTTTCCTGCCGCCACAGTAGGTCTGTGCCCGATATTGCACATTCCGTACAGCTGTCTTCCGACAGTCTCCACCTTCACGAAATAGACACCGTTACCCGGCACGAGCTTCAATGGCTCGTAAAGCTGCATGTTTGCCGTCGGGAATCCGATGGTCCTTCCGATCCTGTTGCCGGCCACGACAACACCATGGAGGGAATACTCATATCCCAGCATGTCTGCAGCACCCTGCACATCTCCCGCCTCAAGCCGCTGTCGGATCTTGGTGGAGCTGACGGCATACCCATGCTCCGAAGGCACCATGTCCGTCCTTATGACCTCGAGTCCGAGGCCTTCGGCCGTCGCGGCGACCTGATCCGAATCCTTGGCGTCGCTTCCGATCCTGTTGTCATAGCCAAGCAGAACCGTCCTCACGCCGTATTGTTCCATGATCAGACGGAGATATTCTTCCGTAGTCATGGCGCTGAAGTCCTTCGTGAAAGGAAGTACCTCAACATGGTCCACCCCGAGGTCGTGAAGCAGCTGCTTCTTTTCCGCAAGAGTGGTGAGGAGCCTCAGCATGCGAGCCTCCTTTTGCAGTACATTACGGGGATGTGGCCAGAATGTTATGACCATGCTTTCATCCCCGCGTACCGCAGCAGCTTGTACAAGCTGCTCTATGACAAGACGGTGTCCGACGTGGACACCGTCGAAAAATCCAGTCGCTACAACCATCTTACAAGCTCAAAGTCCTGTCTGTGAGGGAGATCTGCGTTCTTAGCGTAGATACGTCCTGCCACCTGATAGAGACCTGACCTGTCAGGGTTGATTGATGCCACATACTTAGCTGTACCGTCAGCAGACTCTACCGGAGCGAACTCATATCTCTCCTGGATGTGGAGCTTGCCCTTCTTGTCGTAGGTAGCGAAGAGTACCTCTACTCCGATTTCCTCAGCCTTGAGGTCACCGATGTTGAGTACAACCTCAGCCTTGACCTCGTTTCCGATGGCAAGACCGTCGCTGTTGCTGTCTGGCATTACTGCAGATACAACCTCGATGTTCTTCCACTCACGGCGGAGAGTCTTCTTCCAAGCTGCGATCTCACGAGCCTTGGCGAAGTCATTTGCGATGACTGACTCGAATCTTGCTGACTGTGGTACATAGTACTGGTTGATGTAGTCAGTGAGCATGCGGTTTGTTGTGAAGTTGCAAGCTACCTGTGCCACACAGTTCTTGATGTACTCGATCCAGTCTGCAGAGCGGCCTGTAGAGAGTGACTTGTTGTAGAATGTAGGAGCGATCTCGTTCTCGATGATGTTGTAGATTGTAGCTGCATCGAGCTCGTCCT
>JAGBTT010000119.1 GCA_017631175.1 Bacteroidales bacterium | reverse complement strand
CCCTCTACGAGAGCCTCTGCATAGATGAGAAGAACCTCAGCATAGCGGAGAAGACGCATGTTGTGGTCAAGACCGTAGCTGTTGTTTGTGAATGTGTTGGTAGTAGAAGGTGTGCAGACTTTACCGTTATAGTAAGGATTAGGACAGGTCTCAAGGATAAGGTCACCATATGGAGTATTCTCACCCCTCTTGAGCACTGTCACAGCAAGACGCTTCACGTCTCCTCTTTCAGTGAAGAAGTTCACGAGACCCTGGCTAGGCACCTTGAAGCCCCATCCCTGCATGCTTGATGGCGAGTTACTTCTCGGACCCTGGATGAATCCGTAGTAACAGAGAGGAGCTGAACCGCTAACCTGACCGAGGTCATCACTACCTATCTCCATGAGAGACTCCTTGCCATACTCTCCCTCGATCGAGAATGCATCCATGAAGTCCGGCATAAGCGCATACTTGCCGGAAGCGATCACGGCATCTGCCTGGGCAGCGGCCTCATTCCAGTCTTTCATGTAAAGAGCCACCTTTGACTTCAGACCCATAGCCGAATACTTGTTGTATCTTCCCTTCTCGGCAAAGCTTTCAGGAAGCACCTCGATAGCCTCGTCAAGGTCCTGACAGATGAACTCATAAGTCTGCTCTACTGTCATGGCAGGAAGGTTTCCAAGCTCCTGCGCTGTCATTGTCCTGTCGATCTTTGGAACACCACCGAAAAGACGCACAAGGTTGAAGTAGGCGTATGCACGGATGACCTTTGCCTCACCACGGCACTCGGAAACCTTCTTCAGAGCGCCTTCGTCAGAGAGAGCCTCCTCAAACTTAGCCATTGACTCGATAGCGTAGTTTGCAGATGAAACCATATCGTAGAAATGAATCCACATGGCATCGATGTGACCGTTTGTCGGACCGAATGTGAACTCATCGAGCTCCTTAGTCTCAATACCGTCGGTAACAGTAGAACCCTTGTCATCATCATCAGAAGGAACGCCCAGAACACTGACATAGCAGAAGGCTCTGCCCTCGCCAAGTCTCATTGAAGCGTATGCGGCACTCACAGGCTGAAAGATGTTTTCAACCTTCGAATAATCCATACCCGAAGTAGGCATTGAAGCCTCCGTACGGATATTGAGGAAATCCGCACAAGATGTCACAAGCAGGGTACTGATTGCAATTATTGCTATTAAAAACTTTTTCATTTCGCTTAGAAGTTAAGATTGAGACCTACTGTATAAATAGACTGCATAGGATATACTGAAGAACCGTCAACTCCCGACTCGATTGGTGAGCCGCCGATTTCTGTTGTGAAGCCGTTATATCCGAAGAGCGAGAGCGGACGCTGCGCAGTAGCATAGAGTCTGATGCTGCCCTTTCCGAATACTTCTCTGAATGTATATCCCACCTGGATGTTCTGGATACGGAACATTGATGCATCCTCCACGAAGAAGTCGTTACAGCAGAGTGTAGAAGTCTTCTGCATTGCAGCTGGCGAAGGATATCTTGTATCTGTCCTGTCAGGAGTCCAGCAGTTCTCATAGAAATCGAGGTCGTAGTTACCGTCTGCGAAGACAGTCTTGTTCATTCTCTTCGAGTTGAGGATCTTGTTTCCTACATTGGCGTTCATCACCATCGAGAAGTCAAGGTTCTTCCACTCGAAACCGAATGTAAGACCCATCATGAGCCATGGGTTAGGAGAACCGAGGTAAGTCTTGTCGTCCTCGTTGATTACCTTGTCACCGTTGATATCCTTATATTTAAGATAACCTGCCTTCTTGTCAGACTGAGCCACCTCGCTGAGGATAGCTTCCTTCTCTGATGCGAACACACCCTCAGTCTTGTAGCCCCAGAATGCACCGATAGGCATGCCCACCTGTGTTCTTGTTGCATAACCACCTGTCACGCTTGCTCCAGAGATGTAATCCACGTCCTTAAGTTCAAGAACCTGGTTCTTGTTGAATGTAGCGTTGAAGCCGACATTGTAACGGAAGTTCTCGCCTACTGTATCAGCCCACTTGAGAGAGAGCTCGACACCGGCATTGAGTACCTTACCGTTGTTGGCAAGGAGTGTTGCAACTCCACCTCCGGTTGCAACCGGTGCGTAGAACACTACATTGTTGGTAATACGGCTATAGAGGTCGATCTCTCCTGAGAGTCTGTTTGAGAGGAATGCGAAGTCGGCACCTACGTTCGCCTCGTTCACCACCTCCCACATGAGAGAGTTCTGATATACAGTCTGAGCACCTACACCGTCGAGCACTGTTCCGCCGAACACACCCGAAGCACCGATTCCAGATGAACCCACGATTGAAGTAGAGTTTGCAGGTACGTTATCGTTACCGAGCATACCCCAGCTTGCACGGATCTTAAGGAAGTCAAACACGTTCTGATCCTGCATGAAGTCCTCGTCTGACATGTTCCATGCGAGACCTACAGATGGGAAGAAGCCCCACTTCTGCTGATACTTCGAGCTGCCGTCAGCACGGAGAGTCACGGTTGCGAGATACTTGTCCTTATAATTGTAAGTACCACGGGCGAAGAATGACAGACCGTTGTATCTTGAAGCAGCATCCGAAGTTGTCTGGTTCTTGTATGAACCGTTCACGAGATACTTCGACTGCTCGTCGAAACCTGGAACGCTGTTGGCCCTACCCGAAAGTGAAGCATTATACTGCATTCTTGTAGACTGTCCCAACATAGCTGAGAATGAATGCGCTCCCTTCGTATCAGAGTAAGTAAGGGTGTTGTCGATGATATGGTATGTACCATATCCATATGTCTTGGAAAGTGCTGAAGTCGCATTACCCTGCGAACCACCTACGTAGTTTTCTGGAGAGTAGTTCCTTGAATCAAAGAAATAGAAGTCAAGGTTGTAAGAGGTCTTGAACTTGAGTTTCTCAGGAACGATGGTTGCCTCAGCATATGCAGAGAAGACTGTCTTGAAGCCCTTCTCTCTGCTGTCATGATAATATGCAGCTGCTGCAGGGTTACCGTATGAGTTACCATATCCGTAGTTCTGAGGAGAATCGAAAGGCTCAGGATAAGCGGCAGTGTTGTTCTCGTTGTACACGCCATAGATAGGCGGATTGACGAATGCCTGATAGTAGACACCTGAGTTTGCGTTCTTCTTGTTGTTCATTGACACGACTGTGTTGAAACCAACCTTGAGCCAGTCAGCCATCTTCTGGTCGAGTCTTGCACGGAAGTTAAGACGGTCATAATCGTTCTCACAGTAGTTCATGATACCATCCTGATAGTAGTAGCTGAGACCGATAGAATAGTTCGAAGACTCTGTACCACCTGAGAGGTCAACTGAGTGAGAATGAGTAAGAGCTGGTTTCACAAGCTCCGCATACCAGTCTGTATCAGCCTTGTAATCGGATGGATTGAGCGGCTTGAAGCCTGTTGTTCCGTCAAATGCCATATTGTAAAGCTCGCAGTACTGCTCAGTGTTTGTAAGCTTCATGATGTTTGTAGGCACCTGTACACCGGCATAGCCGTCATATGTCACTCTCATGTGTCCTGCCTGACCCTTCTTTGTTGTGACGATGATGACACCATTAGCTGCACGCACACCATAGATGGCTGCTGCAGAAGCATCCTTAAGGACTGTGAGGGACTCGATATCGCTGCTGGCGAGGAAGTCGATGTTATCCATGAAGGCACCATCAACAACATAAAGAGGATTTGCATAGTCTCCGATAGAGCCGACACCACGGATCTTCACAGAAGGACCGGCACCTGGAGCACCGCTCTGAGTGATCTGGACACCGCTGACCATACCTGAAAGAGCCGACATAGGGTTTGCTGTAGCCTGCTTTGAGAGCACATCACCCTTTACGTTTACAATAGGAGCTGTGAGGTCCTTGGACTTCTGTGTACCATAACCTACGACAACCACCTCTTCCATCATGAGGGCATCTGGCTGAAGTGTCACATTGAGTACAGCCTGTGCCGGATGTGTCTGGGTGAGATATCCCATGAATGTGAACTCCATGGTCGCACCTTTGTTGGCTTTGATAGTATAGTTACCATCAAGATCTGTGAGAGTACCGTTTGATGTACCCTGCTCGAGCACATAGGCTCCTGTCAGCGGCCAACCATTCTCATCGAGGACGGTACCGCTGACCACAACTGTTTCCTGTGCCAATGCAGAGATTGACATGATAACAGCCACGAAAGCGAATAGCAATCTTTTCATTATGAGTTATTATTTAGTGAATCCTAATTTACTGAGTCCATCCTGGATTTCCGGAGCAGTCATGAAGATGTTCCAGAGAAGACCGGAACGATAGTTCTCGATCATGCCGACCTGAGGGCCCTGGTCGATGGCAAGGAAGGTCCTTACCGTCTGCTGTCCGTCAACCATAGAAGGATTGTAGGCATCATAGAAGCCGTATTTTCCGAACACCTTAGGACCAAGGTCATAATAAAGATGTCTGATCACTCCGAGAGATTCCTCTGGAGTATAGACGATTGAACTTACTGCAGCTGTCGGAGAAACCGTTCCGTTCTCCGCATCCGTATTCGGATGATGTGATGTATAACCTACGAGAGGGTCATCGGAAGATGTGAATCCCCAGAGGTCGGCACCGAGTCCTTCATGACCCTTTGGGTTGTCAATCGCGTAATTGTAATGGATAAGCGAATGAGCCTTGTTGCGCTCATAAATGTTGAACCCATCCACATTCAGTGCGCGAGGATCAAGTCCGATGTACGAATAATGGGTGAAGAAGAGCGGTCCGCCATACTCCATTCCGAGATCGAGCCTTATGCCGTAATATTCATTACCGTTGTGATAATAGGATGAATTCCTGTAGCATGAATCATAGACCTTTGGAGAGATCGGATGGGTCGGAGATGAAACGCCGAGCACATATGTGATGAAGGTCTCGTCGAAGCCTCTGATCTTATGGTTCATCTTCCAGTCATACTGCTTAGACCAGTGCCAGTAAAGGGCATCTTCTCCGCGAGTGTACCAATCCCACTCGACACCTTTCCAGAGCTTGTCGCAACGCGCTGCCAAATCCTTCTCGGAAACATCCTGAGAGTCTCTGAGCCATTGTCTTACGGTCAGCAATCCCTCTACGAGGAAAGCCGTCTCAACAATGTCACCTCCATTATCATATTTACTGAAGCTGAATGTCTTTCCTGTGTCGCCATCGTACCAATGCGCCCATGCACCGTGGAACTTTTCGCAATTTTCCAGGAAGGTGACAGTCTTATTGATGATCTGCAGGCCCTTTTCACGTGGGATGAATCCACGTTCCACACCTGCGATTATAGCCATCAGTCCGAAGCCTGTACCACCGGTAGTCACGATATCGCCGTTAATGTCATTGCTTCGCTCACGGGCAAGTCCGGTCTGAGGGTGTGCAAAGTCAACGAAATACTTCAGAGTATACTTCTGCACCATATCAAGCAGCACGGAATCACACGCAGCAGGAACCTCCGCCTTCACCTCGAAAGCAGAAGCGCTGTCCACTGGGAAACCCGACGGGCATACTCTGTATGTATATTCTCTTGATTTGTCAGACTTTCCGATTGAAAAGTCCATGTACTCGCTGCCGCTGACCTGCGCACAACGAATGAATTTTCCTGATTTGTCTGCTCTATATATATCATATGTAGAGCCTACATTCTCACTCCAGGTCAAGTGTACATGTGCCGGATATCCTTCTGCTGAGAAGTTCCATGGTACCCTTACCTTGCCAATATTGGCCTTATGCTGCTCCCCACCCACACATGAGAACATTGTCACGAGCGTAACGAGAGCGACAAAAAGTCGATTCATATTATTTTTGTTCTAGTGTTAATAACTTGGCAAATATAGGTCTTAAGGTTGAATTGACCAAAAGTATTTAACACAATAGAGGCTGACACTCTCTTTTCATAGAAAAGAACATGTGTCAGCCTCTACCTATATGACTATTAGACTATACGAGTCCTGAGAAGCCCATGAATGCCATTGCGAGGATACCTGCAGTCACAAGAGCGATAGGAATACCCTTGAATGCCTTAGGTACATCGTTGAGCGAGAGCTGCTCGCGGAGTCCTGCGAAGAGGACCATCGCAAGGCCGAAGCCGAGCGAAGTCGCGAATGCATATACGGTTGCCTCGCCGAGATTGAACATTCCGTTTGCTGCCGCAGCGAATGGTGACGACTTCTGCACAACTGTCAGAGCCACACCGAGAACGGCACAGTTAGTTGTGATCAGCGGAAGGAAGATACCAAGGGAAGCATACAGCGCAGGACTGATCTTCTTGAGGACGATCTCCACCATCTGCACAAGGGCAGCGATCACAAGGATGAACGAAATGGTCTGGAGGAACTCGAGTCCGAGACTTACAAGCAGAGTGTTCAGCAAGTATGTCACTACAGTAGCAAGAGTAATGACGAAGCATACCGCCATCGACATACCGGTCGCTGTGCTGAGCTTGTTGGAAACTCCGAGGAAAGGACAGATTCCGAGGAACTGTGACAACAGGATATTGTTTACGAATATCGCTGAGATGATGATAAGTAAATATTCTACCATAACAATTTCTCCTTCAATTAATTACTCCGCTTTCTTCGAAGTGAGTTTCCTGAATATCACGATAAGGTATCCCAGCGCGAGGAAGGCTCCCGGAGCAAGCACGAATGCGAGGATTCCGTCACCCTCGATGAACTTGAATCCGAATGCCGAACCGCTTCCGAGGATCTCGCGCACGAGACCGAGAACTGTAAGCGAAAGGGTGAATCCGAGTCCGATACCGATACCGTCAAGTGCTGAATCAACCACGCTGTTCTTGTTGGCGAAAGCCTCCGCACGTCCGAGCACAATACAGTTCACCACGATGAGCGGGATGAACAGACCGAGGGTCTCATATACATCCGGAACGTAAGCCTGCATGATGAACTGAAGCAGGGTCACGAAAGTAGCGATCACTACGATGTATGAAGGGATGCGCACCTTATCAGGAATATATGCAGCGATAGCTGAGATCACGATGTTAGAGAGAATGAGGACGAACATTGTGGCAAGTCCCATGCTCATACCGTTGATGGCCGAAGTGGTTGTGGCCAATGTAGGACACATACCAAGAAGGAGGACGAATGTAGGGTTCTCCTTGATCAGGCCTTTAGTTATAAGTTGAAATTTTCCCATTGCTTACTCCTCCATGTTATTAAGTGGCATTGGTGTCTGAGCTATAGCCTCAAAGACCTTCACTGCAAGAGCGAGACCGTCAGCGTAAGCACGTGATGTGATTGTAGAAGCTGTGATAGCGTCCACGTCACCTCCGTCCTTCTTTACAGCAAGCTTCTTCTCAGCAGGGTTGAATCCCTTGAACTGAGCAGAGAATGCAGGTTCCACACACTTTGCACCGAGACCAGGAGTCTCAGCCTGCGAGAGAACCTTTGTATTCCAGATGACACCGTTGATATCGAAGCCCACCTTGATCGCGATAGGACCGCCGAAGCCTACGGGAGCCACATTGATTGCACATCCTACAGTGTTTCCGAGCTCATCATAACCAAGGTTATATGTATATGATGCACCCTCGAACTCCACTGTCCTTTCCTCCTCGACCGACACTGCAGTCTCAGGAAGAACCTCCATGATGGCAGCCTCGTTCTTAGCCTTTGCAGCAGCGTCGATAGGCTCCTTTGTAAGAGCATATACGCCTGCAAGAAGGCCTGAACATACGAGACAGATGACGAGCAGGCAAAGGCTCATGTTCTTGAATGTTGACTGTACTGCCATAGCTTATGCCCTCCCGTATTTCTTGGTGTGGAACCACTTGTTGAGGAGAGGAACCACAGAGTTCATGATAAGGATAGCGAACGACACTCCCTCAGGATATGCTCCGAAGTAACGGATCAACATTGTGATCAAACCGATGCCGATACCGAACACCACGCCACCCATGTTGCTCATAGGAGAAGTCACATAGTCGGTCGCCATGAAGATAGAACCGAGGAGGAGACCACCTGTGAGGATATTGAAGAGAGGATCTGTGTACTCAGCAGGGTTGATTGCCCAGAAGATGCCTGAGAATACTGCCACAGTCGCAAGGATAGAGAGTGTGATGTATGGACGGATCACCCTGCGGACAAGGAGATACACGAAACCGATGAGCAGCGCGATCGCTGAAAGCTCTCCGGCAGAACCTCCGATGTTGCAGAACAGCATGTCCATATAATCCATGTTCTCGATAGCAGCAACGCCGCCTTCCTTGGCGATTCCGAGAGGAGTCGCACCTGTGAACGCATCGAAGTTGCCGATGAAGCCGTTTGGCTTAGTCCAGTTGGTCATGTAGGTAGGGAATGAGATCAGAAGGAACACACGGCCTACGAGGGCTGGGTTGAACACGTTCTGACCGAGACCGCCGAATGTCATCTTAGCGACACCGACAGCTACCACTGCACCGATGAACACCACCCACCAAGGTGTAGAGGCAGGAAGGTTGAGTGCAAGAAGAACACCGGTCACAGCTGCAGACCAGTCGCATACTGTGCAAGGCTTCTTCAACAGATATTTTGTGATAAGATACTCCAGCAAGATGCATGAAGCAACGCTCACTCCAAGAACGAGGAGTTCTGACCAGCCGTAGCAGAGGACAGACACAACCACTGCAGGGAGCAGAGCGATCACCACGTCACGCATCAAAGACTTGGTCGAAGTCTTCGTATGCAGATGCGGTGACGGTGAAACCAGTATTTTATCCATTTTATGCTTATTTTCTAGTTCTGATAATTTTAATCACATCACCCTTTGCAAGACGGATGATATCCAGAAGAGGAATGTTTGCAGGACAGCTGTAGAGGCAGCAACCGCACTCAATGCAATCCTGTACCGCATTCTCCTCAAGCTCGTCGAACATGCTGTTGCGAGCATACTTCTGGAGAAGGAACGGCTCAAGTCCCATAGGACATGCCTCAGCACACTTGCCGAAACGGATACATGCAGACTCGACACCGCGTACTGTCTGCTCAGCAGTCAGATAAAGAAGCGACGACGAACCCTTTACTGTAGTTGCATCAAGATTTGCAAT
>JAGBTT010000118.1 GCA_017631175.1 Bacteroidales bacterium | reverse complement strand
TGAGGAACTCAGCATCCTTGTAATCAACATACTTGATACCTGCCTTCTTGAAACGGCAGTACTTCTTCTTTCTAACCTCTACTGTAGGAGGGTTGAGATAACGGATTTCATTGTTCTGTGCCATAATTCTTGTCCTCCTAAATTATTTAGCCTGTTTGTTAGCTCTTCTTCTCTCAGCGTAAGCAACTGCGTGCTTGTCCATAGCGAAAGTGAGGAATCTCATGATTCTCTCGTCGCGACGATACTGAGTCTCGAGTCTTGCGATGAGTGTAGGCTCAGCCTTGAACTCGATAAGATAATAGAATCCTGTTGTCTTCTTCTGGATTGGGTAAGCGAGCTGCCTAAGTCCCCAGTCCTCCTCGTACACAATCTCTGCACCACGCTCCTTGAGGTAGTTAGTGTACTTTGCTACCGCTTCCTTCATCTGAGCCTCAGACAAAACGGGAGTTGCAATGAAAACGGTTTCGTACTGTTTAAGCATTTTGTTTGTAATTAATTGTTTAATAATAATTTGCGCCCATCTGCGAGCAGTAAGTCTCACAAATGGGCTGCAAATATAGAAAGAATATTCGGTTATACCAAATTATTTCTCAGTCTCCGCCTTAAGTTTTCGTCTCATCTTCAGTCTCTTGACTCCTTCAACCCCTATTATGGCAAGGCCGGAATACTGAAACAGCTTGGCCAGACCAAACAGCCAGAACCACAAAGTCCCCTTGAGGGCCGCACTGATCGGCAGAAGCATCTGGGCAAAGGACAATATATAGAAAAGGACACAGAGGCCCAATACAATGAGCCCTGTTCGGAAAGAGAATCCGGCAAGCCACGCCTTGGTCTTCCGGAGAAATATTCTGTATCTTAATTTTAATCTCGACATGTCATGTGCAATTCCGGGCGAAATTACAGCAAATATCGCGCCAAAGAAATTCATCTAGATCGCCGTCACATTTTACCGATAAAAGAAGAATTTAACAAACATTTTTTCTACCTTCGTTGATTATTAGTGAATAAAACCTACCCTTAAATGTCACAAAATACCGGAAAATTCAAGAAGGCCATGCGCCCCATTGACGTCTGGGGACTAGCCTTAGGAGCTATCATCGGCTGGGGATGCTTCGTGCTTCCCGGCAACGCCTTCCTGCCAAAGGCAGGCCCTGCCGGCACTGCAGCCGGCATGATGATCGGAGCCCTCATGATCATTATCATAGCAGTCAGCTATGGATATCTGATTAAGAAATTCCCTGTCAGCGGAGGAGAATTCGTTTACACAAAAGAGGCGATCGGCAAGCGTAATGCCTTTGTGTGCGGCTGGGGAATGATCCTGGCATACTGGAGCCTTATTCCTCTCAATGCAACAGCTCTCGCCCTTATCAGCCGCTATCTCTTTCCCGGCATAGTCCAGTGGGGACTTCTTTACGAAGTGGCCGGATGGGAGGTATACGCCGGAGAAGTGGTCCTGGCTTCAGCATTCATCATAATAATGGCACTGATCAACATCAGGGGCATCAAGCAGGCCGCATGGATGCAGACCGCCATAGCGCTTACCTTGGTAGGATGCATCTGCATAGTGACATTCTTTGTATTGAGCATCTCCGACTGGTCTAACCTTGCACCGGGCTTCCCTGAAGGACGCCATTGGTGGAAAGGAGTCTTCAGCATCGTAGCTATGGCCCCATGGGCGTTCATAGGATTCGACTGCATCCCTCAGAGCGCGGAAGAATATAACTTCAGCCATAGGAAATCAACCAGCATCATGATTCTCGCCGTCCTGATTGCAGCACTCCTGTACATTGCAGTCTGCACAGTTACAGCAGTGGGCCTCGAGCCTTGGCAGGAGCTTCTCGCCTCAAGGAACAACTGGCCGACCGGACATGTCGTGCGCAACACCATGGGCATTGCAGGCCTGTCAGTGCTTGGTCTGGCAATGTTCTGCGCCGTGATTTCCGGAATGAACGCATTCTATATATCGACTTCACGTCTGATGTACGCGATGGCCAAGGAAGGAAGCCTTCCAAAGTGGTTCGAACACATCTCCCCTAAGCACGGCACTCCGAGAAATGCCATCCTCTTCACTATGGCGGCAAGCCTCTTCGCCCCATGGTTCGGAAGGGAGATCCTCATATGGATCGTAGACATGACCAGCGTCGGAGCCGCTATCGTATTCGCATACACGACAGCCTCTGCAGCGATAATCGCAAGAAGAAACGGCAGCAGGAAATACTTCATATTCGGTATTATAGGCTGCCTGTTCTCACTGTTCTTCCTGTCACTGCTCATTGTGCCTGGAATGCCAGGATACCTGTCGCAGCAGAGCCGCGTGGTACTGCTCGCATGGATTGCAATAGGATTCATATTCTATATGATAATAAGGAAAAGCTATGTCAAAGGACAGAACTGATTACCTCCTGAACGTAGAGGAGGTCCTGGGTCCGAAGCTACTTAAAAAGCTTCCCCGTTTTGCAGTCAACTTCTTCAAGAGGCGCATACACCAGGATGAGATCAACGACTGCATCATGAAGGCAGAGCACTACTGCGGCGCAGGATTCTTTGACGAGGCACTGAAATATGTGCAGATCACCTACAAGGTGCGCGGACTGGAGAACCTGGACATGACCAGGAAATATGTGTTCGCCTGCAACCACCCGCTCGGTGGACCGGAAGCGCTGATAATAGGATCGCTGTTCCGCCAAATATATGGAGACGGATTCAAGGTACCGTCAAACCAGCTGCTGATGAACATGAAACCGCTCAAGGAGTTCTTCGTGCCGGTCAACGTCATAAGTTCCAAGCAGAGCAGAGACCTCGGCGTGAAGATTGCCCAGATGTTCTCCTCTGACATGCAGGTGCTCGTATTCCCTGCAGGACTTTGCGCAAGAAAGATCAAGGGAAAGGTTACTGAGATGCCGTGGAAGAAGATGTTCGTCACCCAGTCACGAAAGTATGAGAAGGACATCGTACCGCTTCATATCTCAGGTTTCAACTCCAAGAGATTCTTCTTCTTCAGCTGGCTGAGCAGGATCCTCAAGCTGAAGTTCAACCTCGGAATGATCTTCTTGGTAGACGAGCTGTTCAACAAGAGGGGGCAGGAGTTTGTAATCACTATCGGCAAGCCGATTTCATACACTACGCTGGACAAGTCAAAGACCGACCTGGAATGGGCCGCTGATATAAAGAATAAGGTGGAAGAGCTGTCAAAGGATAACGGCTGCCTGCCAAACATGTAAATTTTAGAGTTATGAGTATTCCTATTATTGACCCGGTTGATGTGGCTCTGCTCAAGAAAGAGCTGAACCAGGACACATTCCTCCGCAGGACAACCAGAGGAAACAATGAGATATATGTCGTAAACAACGAGAATGCGCCCAACGTGCTCCGTGAGATCGGACGTCTGCGCGAGGTATCGTTCCGCGCCGTAGGCGGAGGAAGCGGCACCGAGTGTGACCTGGACCACTTTGACCTTGACGACAAGGCATGCTTCCAGCTGGTGGTATGGAACCCTGAGGCTGACGAGATCATCGGAGGCTACAGGTTCACAAGATGGTCTATGGCATCGTTCCATGAGAACGGACAGCCTTACGTCAATACCGAACATCTGTTCGACTTCTCGCAGAAGTTCATTGACGAGTACTTCCCGCACTGCATCGAGATGGCCCGGGCATTCATCCAGCCTAAATACCAGTCGTCACAGGCAGGACGCAAGGCTCTGTTTGCACTTGACAATCTTTGGGAAGGCATCGGCGGCCTCGTCGCAAAGGACCCTAGCGTTAAATATCTGTCGGGAAAGGTTACCATATACAGCTCAAGCCCGGAAATAAGCAGAAAGGCAATGGTATACTATCTGGACAAGTACTTCGGCGACCGCGAAGGCCTGCTCACATCCAAGAATCCTGAAACATGGACCCCAGAGCAGGCAGAGATGTTCGAAAAGATGTTCACAGGAGAGGACTACAAAGAAAACTATCTGATCCTCAATAACTTCGTCAAGTCACTCGGAGACACGATTCCGCCGCTCATCCATTCATACATATGGCTCTCGCCATCGATGAAGACGTTCGGAACGACATTCGACCCGGATTTCGGAGACTGCTACGACACCG
>JAGBTT010000117.1 GCA_017631175.1 Bacteroidales bacterium | reverse complement strand
CATCAAGCCTTGCGTGCCTGTCGTGGTGGGTGAGAGTGATCCGGAGATTGATTCTGTATTTGAACGTAAGGTGCTGTATACCAATCTTCCTGAGCCGAAGTTCATGGGTAGCAGGACGGAGATCATGTCGCTGCTGACATTCGCTGATAAAGTGGCTCCGACCATGTGGGACAAGCATGAGGAAATCCTCTCAAGGATGGATCTCCAGGGTGCTTGCCAGAGGCATAATCTGCGGACTGTTCTTGCAGCTCTTGAGGTTCTTGACATTCCTTTCGACCGCGCATGCGTGGCAGAGGCTATTGAGCGTACCGCGGCCCGCACTGACTTTCACGGAAGGTGGGAAAGACTCTCGTCGGCCCCTTTGGTAATCTGTGACATAGGACATAATGAACATGGTCTCAGGCTGAACATGAAGAAACTATCGGATATGCTTGTGGCCGGAGAATGTGGAAGTCTTGTGATAGTGTATGGTATCATGTCGGACAAGGATTTCCATAGCATAGCCCATCTGCTTCCTTCCGAGGCTCATTATGTGTTCACGAGCGCCCCCGGACCGCGTGCATTGCCGGCTGAAGCGCTCGCGCAGAAGTATGAGGCTTACTGTGCAGAGGAGGGGATTCCATGTGCTTCATATCAGGTCGAGCAGGAGCCTTCAAAGGCAATGAAGATGGCACTTGAAACAGCCGCCGACATGAATGAGCCGCTGATCTATGTCGGAGGCAGCACTTATGTTGTTGCTGAGATAATACGCTGGTTTAAAGAGAAGTAGCATATGAGAAAGGGAGTATTTGTGTATCCGCGCTATACTGCCACAAGGAAGGACAATGCCTTCGGGTGGCTGAAGGAAGAGGCTGCGCTTTGCGGTCTGTCGCTTGAGATATGCTTCGAGGAGGACTGCAGGATAGAGTATGGGCCTTCCGGATCATCGATTTCTTTTGCCGGTAAGCCGATGGATGATGTGTCTTTCGTTGTCATGAGGACCTATAACGATAGGATATCCATGTATTATGAGCAGAAGCCCGGGGTGTTCGTAATTAATGAATCCCACCCGATGCGCGTGTGCAGGGACAAACTTCTGACCCATCAGGTGCTGACTGCTACGGGACTGCCGACTCCTTATACCATGTATGCTCCATATGCCGGTTATGACGAGGTTTCCGAGGCTCTCGGTGCGCGTTTCCTGGTAAAGCAGATAAACGGTTCCAAGGGCGAGAATATATTCATGGTCAATGATATGACGTCGTTTGATGAGGCTGTCGGAAAGCTCCGACCAGACTGTATATTCCAGAAGTTCATAGAAGAAAGCTCAGGTCGCGACATCCGCGTCTGGGTGCTCGGTGACGAGTGCATCGGATCTGTCCTAAGATACTCCGAAACATCATTTCTGTCCAATTATTCCCAAGGCGGAAGCTTCAAGGCCGTCGAGCTGGATGACAAGGCCCGTGAGCTTGCAGTGAAGGCTGTGCAGACTGTCGGCCTGAGGTTTGCCGGCGTGGATCTTCTCTTCAGCGGAAATTCATATTCTGTCTGCGAAGTAAACGGAAATGCGGGATTCCGTACAATAAGCAAGGCATCTGACGTAAGTATTCCGCATGCTCTTTTCGTTTATATATTAGACGTGCTGAATTCGCGTGAATTCGACATGTGATAAAACCAGCATTATGAAACGATATATTATTGCTTTTGTTATGCTGTCGGTTGTGGCGGCAATGACATCCGTATCCCTTTTCGGACGTGATCGTAGGGAGAAGAGTTTTGAGACCCTTTGGGCGGAGTATGAGCAGGAGAGTGACAATGACCGTCCTCGCAGGGCGGAGTCAGTTCTTGAGGAAATCATTAGAAAGGCTCGTGACGAGCATGAGGCATGGCATTTCTACCATGCCTGGGATCGGTATATAGATGTGAGGTCTGACCGTGACTGGAAGGCTGTTCCGGAGCTTTATGAGCAGCGTATGGAAGAGATGGAGTCCTTTGGAGAACCACTCCTTGTATTCTTGTGCAATCTATATTCGAATGATTTCGATAAATCGTTTGCTGAACTCCAGGGTGTCAGGGCTGAACTGGCCGGTCATTATAACCCGGATGTATATAAGGGTGCAGGAGCTCTGTTAGGTAGTGTCGTCAATGAGTCTTTTACAAACGATTACCAATATGCGTTATGGAGGGTTTTCGAGTTGTCTTTACGCGATACTGAATACAGACGTCAGATGTATGGGATTGTGTGTGAGGAGTTTGGCGATGCTTATCCGGTTGTTGGAGTAGCTGAATATCTTAATCTTGTATCTGGGAAAGTCGATGAGGATGCGCTTTATGGACTTGCGTCGCGTCATGAAGGACGCGCCCTCAGCCTCCTGCCGCTGCAGTATCTTGTAAAGAGGAAATTGCTTTCCGATAAGGATAATGTCACTTCTGAGGAGTGCAGGAAGATGCGTGAGCAGGTTAAGGAGTACATTAAGCTTAGAGATGGATTACGATCGGGTGTTGATGCGCGTATAGCTGCTGAATGTGAAGGACTCGATGATGTCCTGAAACATCTGGATGAAGAAAATGTAACGATTTGGGTGCATGACGGCAGGCTCTATGCTGCGTTCAGGAACATGTCGAAGGCGAAGGTGGCTATCATTCATGAGGGTGATAAGGTATTTGATACAGTCATAGAGAATACCGAAAGGAGCTATTACCTTCGGGATACGGTTTCTGTGGATCTTCCTCCTATGCCGGATGGGGACTACACGATCAGATATTATGAAGGTGTTGCCTCATGGCGGGATATGTCATATCTCAAATATACGCTTTCTGCAGCCGTCAGGGAGGATGCCGGAATGAAGTATCTCTATGTCGCGGACTATATGACCGGTAAGCCGGTGGAGGTGGTAGATATAGAGGTGAATAGGAATGACAGGAAGGTTGCTGAATATAAGGATTTCCGTATGGATGGCTTTACTGAGCTGCCCCAGGAGATCTTGTCTGCCATAGAGAGCAAAGGATATTGCAATTTACGCTGCGTCGCTGTCGGTGAAGATGGTCTGATGCGCATGAGCCGCAATGTATATGTACCCAAGTCGTCAGGCAGATATGTTTCCTCTGGCCCGGATCCTCTTCTTTCTGTGGTGCTGACCGAGCGCGCGGCATATCGCCCCGGCGAGGTCTTGAAGTTCAAGGCTATCGTGTACGGACAGGATCTTGAAAAGAGGTTGTCTTATGTTTCTGGTGGAGCGTCCGTAAGGGTGAGACTTGTAGATCAACAGAGAGATATTGTGTGGGAGAAGGCGTTGAGTGCCAATGAGTTTGGTTCTGTAGCGGCAGAGTGTGAGCTTGAGGGGCTGAAGCGTATGGGCATGCATTCGCTGGAGGTGCTTTCAGGCAATAAGGTGTTGGGACAGACATCGGTTGTGATCGAGGAATATGTGCTTCCTACATTTGACCTTACGTTTGACAAGCCTTCAAAGGCATATTTCCCGGGAGATGACATCACCGTCAGCGGCAAGGTTAAAAGTCTGTCAGGTACTCCGGTGTCCGCTTCGGCTATGGTTGCGGAGGTCAGCCTGAAAGGTAATGTGATCATGCAGGAGAAGCTCGCTCCTGATTATGATGGAAGGTTCTCATTTACGTTCGCTGACGTACATGACGAGGATGACTGGTTCAGGGATTATCAGATAGAAGTGAAGGTTACCGATCCTACCGGCGAGACACACTCGTTTGATTTTGTGCAGCCTGTGCTCCTCAGTCCGAGTCTCTCGGTTGAGGTGACAGGAAGCGAAGATGGCACTTTCAGAATGACTGATGAAGGCGTTTCTGGCTTTATTGTAGGAAAGAAGAAGGTCGGTGTCAATTGTATGGTTTCCGCATATTCGGGAATGGTTCTCGGTAATGTTCCGTTGACGTATGCGCTCGAAAAGGATGGTGTTGTCCTGCGTGAGGGAGAACTCTGCTCCGGTGGCGTTGTAGATCTTGACTTTTCAGACCTGCCTTCCGGCAGATATGACTTCAAGCTTTCGCTTGCCATTGAGAGTGCGTCCGGACATAAGTTGAGTGCGTTTTTGGAGAAGGTGTTCCTGAATGTAGGAGAAGATGATACTGTAGTCGAGTCATGCTTTGAGAATGTCTTCCGCGTTGTGGAAGGTGATGACATTGCTCTTCAGATGGGTGCTGGCGCTGGGCCGGTATGGGCTCTGGTGGAGCTCTCTGATGCCGAAGGCAATCGCCTTATGGGGGATCTTGTGCATCTAGAGGCTGGCCAGATGAAGATGCTCCGCTATGATTGGCTGTCCGGATATCCGTCGGACATCCGTATGGATGTGCTTTATTTCAGAAATGGAAAGCAGTATACCTATAATCATGTATACAGACGTAAGTCGTCGGTAGGTAGGGTGCCTTTGCAGTTTGTGCGCTTCGAGGACCGTGCGTTGCCTGGAATCTCGTATTCTGTCGCCTTGCAGACCGCTGGTGGAGTCGAGGCTGTCGCTTCTGTGTTCGACATGGCAACGGAACAGCTCCAGCCTAATGTCTGGCCGGAGGTAGGAATGAAGGATGTCGGAGTCGTTGCTCCTGTCATAAAGAAGTCTACCGGAACCTATGGATATTATGCTGGGCCTGTATTTGGTGATGTTGTGTATGTGTCGCTGGATGGGTATGAGGCGGAGTCTCTGTATGCTCTGCAAGGACAGGTTGCCGGGCTTGAACTTAATACGGT
>JAGBTT010000116.1 GCA_017631175.1 Bacteroidales bacterium | reverse complement strand
GTAACCCATCTAACCCTGCAATTGTATCTGAGATCAATGGTGAGGTTGTCATGGGTAAGATCAAGAGAGGTAACCGTGAGATCATCATCAAGCACAGGTCTGGTATGGAGAAGCACTACCTCGTTCCTCTTACAAAGCAGATCCTTGTACAGGAGAATGACTATGTGAAGGCTGGTACACGACTTTCAGACGGTGCAGTATCTCCTACAGATATCCTCAATATTCTCGGACCTATCAAGGTACAGGAGTATATCGTGAACGAGATCCAGGAGGTTTACCGTCTCCAGGGTGTGAAGATCAACGACAAGCACTTCGAGATCATCGTCCGCCAGATGATGAGAAAGGTACAGATCAACGATCCGGGCGATACAGAGTTCCTGCCTGAGGAGCTTGTTGACAAGTGGCTCTTCATGGATACAAACGATGCTATCTACGGCAAGTACTATGTCCTTGATCCAGGTGATTCACAGACCTATGAGGAAGGTGACATCATCACTGCACGCGAGATGAGAGGCGAGAATTCTTCACTCGAGCGTCAGGGACTCAAGATGATGGTTCTCCGTGAGGCTAAGCCAGCAACAGCAAGCCAGGTCCTCCAGGGTATCACAAGAGCAGCCCTCAAGACCAACAGCTTCATCTCTGCTGCATCATTCCAGGAGACTACAAAGGTTCTCAGCGAGGCAGCTATCAGAGGCCGTATCGATACTCTCGAGGGTCTTAAGGAGAACGTTATCTGCGGACACCCTATCCCTGCAGGTACCGGTCAGAAGGAGTTCCAGGAGATTCTTGTTGCTCCGGCTGCAGACACTCAGAAGAATCTTGCAGATCTTTAATAGACTATATATTATGAAAAAAGCAGGACATCAGTCCTGCTTTTTTTTGTTTTTCATTATACTAATGTATAAATTTGAAGATTAGTATTTCAGATTTAAAAACTATGGGCAATATCATGAGACTTAACGGCATGTTCAAACTTTTTGTTCTTCTTCCTTTTTTGGCATTAGTGGCAGGATGTGCTAAAGAAGTTGAATTGAATCATGAAAATGATGATGTAAGGATCACTCTTGATATAGATCAGGTCAGTCTTGAGTCCGCGAGCATAAGGGTAAGACATGACGGTCCTTCTGATTTCCTGTGGGTATATATGAATACTTCTGATCTGGAGTCTGATGCAGCCTCTCTGATCGAGACCAAGATTGCAAGAGATCTGCAGCTGACCGGCGAGATTTTGGCTAACAAGGGACAGAACAAGAGCCTGCTTTGCTCTGGGCTGCAACCTAAATGTCATTACAGGTTTATATGTGCGGCTATCGATGAGGTTACAGGACAGCCATATGGTGATGTGGCTGAAGTGACATACAGGACCCGAAGGGATCCTGCCGTCTTTGAAAAGAATGCCAGCTGGACTATCAGGCTCGGAAAGAGGACAGTCAACAATCAGGACAAGATGGAGTATGACAATATCATCTGCGAGAGCGAGGATGATGCTACATATGTTGTCGTTACATTGAAGGATTCAGATTTCGAGTATTACTATGGCCGTGATCTCCGCTCTTTATTCGAGGATTATCATTCAAGCTTCGGATTTGAAGAGGGCAGCAGCAAGTGGAAGAGTGTCTTGAATTCCGGAGACATCACATGGTCGGAGCAGCGTCTGCGTTCAGGAGAGTGGACAGCATATATGATCGGTATTGATCCTGACGGAGAACTCAGCGGACTTTATCAGACACTTCAGTTTACCGTTGAGCAAGAGGTTCCTACAGATGCGTATAACAGATGGCTCGGCACATGGATGGTTTCCGACAGAAGTGGCGCTGAACTCTTTGAAATACAGATTATTCCGAGCGAAAATAATATGTGGTACTATATGGGTGGCTGGGAATCTACCAATATCTATAGTTTTGATACATATGACCCGTCGCTTATGCCTGAGTTGTTCTTTGATAAGGAGACTGGAAAGATGTACTTTGTGTCTCAGTATGTGAATACCATGCTTTCCGGAAGTGAGACACTTGACTTCTATTTCTCAGGAACGTTCACCTATGGAAATACATACGTGCTTGGCGATGAGGTCCTCAATCTCAGAATGGCGGAGTCTATATTTGTGAACTCAACCTATACAGATGCCATGATAAATGCACTTGAATTTGTGAATTCCGGCATGGCGTTTCCGATTGAATCAATATGCTATATGTATTATAACGGTTCACAGCCAAGTTCAATCAGCCTTGCAGTCCCTACGCTGCCGTTGAATATGACCAAGATACAGTAAACAATAAACGCTCCGAGTTTCGGAGCGTTTGTTGTTTTATCTCATTATTGTCGCTTCGCGGTCAGGACCTACAGAGATGATCTTGATCGGAACACCGAGGTACTGCTCCATGAAAGCGATGTACTCGCGGAATTCCTGTGGAAGTTCCTCCTCTGTGCGGCAGTGTGTCAAGTCTGTATGCCATCCCTTGAACTCTGTATATACAGGCTCGATGTTGGCATATGTGTCGAATGGCCACTGGTCAGATGGCTGGCCGTCTACGATGTAGGATGTGCAGACCTTGATTGTCTCGAATGTGTCAAGACAGTCTGATTTCATCATGATAAGGTCGGTAACACCGCTGATCATTACAGCATACTTGAGGGCTACGAGGTCGAGCCAGCCGCAACGGCGTGGACGTCCTGTAACTGCTCCGAACTCGTGTCCGATGCGGCGGATCTCCTCGCCTGTCTCATCGAAGAGCTCTGTAGGGAAGGGACCGCTGCCCACACGTGTGCAGTATGCCTTGAAGATGCCATATACGTGTCCGATCATGTGCGGATTTACACCAAGGCCGACGCACGCTCCTGAGCATGATGTGGTTGAAGATGTAACGAACGGATATGAACCGTAGTCAACGTCGAGCATGGAACCCTGAGCACCTTCTGCGAGAATGTCCTGGGTCTTGAGGAGGTCGTTGATGTAGTATTCGCAGTCAACGAACTCGAACTGCTTGAGATATTCGCATGCTGCCATGAATTCCGCATCCTCTGCATGAGGGTCGCACTCGTATCCCATCTGAGAGAGAAGAGTGATGTGACGGCTCTGGAGCTTTGCATATCTTTCTGCGAAGTCAGCTGCGAGGATGTCTCCTACGCGGAGTCCATGACGGCTGATCTTGTCGGTATAAGTAGGTCCGATACCCTTGAGGGTAGAACCGATCTTGCCCTTGCCCATTGCAGCTTCATTTGCTGCATCAAGGAGTCTGTGGGTAGGGAGGATGAGGTGCGCCTTCTTTGCGATCACGATGCGCTTTGTTACAGGAATGCCTGTCTTCTCAGCGATGTTCTCACACTCTCCCCTGAATGTGATAGGGTCAAGCACTACACCGTTTCCTACAATGTTCTTTGCGTCCTCTCTGAAGATTCCTGACGGAACTGATCTGAGCACAAAGCTCTTTCCATCAAAGTGAAGAGAGTGTCCTGCGTTAGGACCACCCTGGAAACGTGCAACTGTCGGGTATCTGCTTGCAAGCACGTCTACAATCTTACCTTTTCCTTCGTCGCCCCACTGGAGGCCGAGTACAACGTCAAGTTTCATTATTGTGTTCTGTTTATTGTTTGCTTATTAGAATGGGAGGTCGTCATCCGGCATTTCTTCTACCATCGGCTTAGGCTGTGCCGGCTGTACAGGCTGCTGCTGGACACCTGGCTGCTGATATGGCTGTGCCTGATGGTATCCCTGCTGTGCAGGCTGCTGATAACCGCCCTGCTGATAGCCGGACTGCTGGTATCCTCCCTGCTGCTGTCCCTCTGGCTTTCTTCCGAGGAGCTGGAGAGTGTCAGCTACGATCTCAGTGACATATCTCTTGTTGCCGTTCTGGTCGTCCCATGACCTTGAACGCAGACGTCCTTCGATGTATACCTGTGTTCCCTTCTTCACGTATTTCTCCACCACGTCGGCAGTGTTTCTCCATACCACGACACTATGCCACTCTGTGTGCTCCTGGAGGTTTCCGTTTCTGTCGCGGTATCTCTCGGTTGTGGCAACTCTGAGTGTCGCAACCTTTGTTCCGTTGTTCACATCGCCGGTATAGCGGACCTCAGGGTCCTGTCCGACGTTGCCGATAAGTATAACTTTGTTTATCATAATATGTCTTGTGTTTACTTCTGTTCCAAAAACTTTGCAAGATACGGATAAAATCTAATATATTCAGCACTTATTTTGATTTTATGACCGCTTTCATTGCCTCGCAATCCGGAGTCTTGCCTGTAAACAGTTCGTATCCTGTCACAGCCTGCTGCAGGAGCCATTCTCTGCCGTCGATGTAGCGGATGAGGGGATTCATGGTCACCATTCTCTGTATTGCCCCCTTATCAAACGAAGGGTTTCTGTAGTTAGCTTCAAGGATAACCTTCTCCTTTCCTGGACAGAGGTCTGCTTCTGTCATCAAGTCTATTTCAGGAAGACGCACGGGCAGGTTATAAATCACAATATCTGCCTTTCTGAACTCCTCTTTGAAAGCGCTCAATGGTTTTATTTCTGGATTATATTGCGTCCTGTTTATCACTGTCGTCTCATATCCCAACGCCTCTGAGGCAGTCTTCGCTGCTTTACCTGCTCCTCCAAGGCCAAGGACTAGAGTCCTTGGCTTGTTGTTTAACCCCCAGTCGCTGCGCGACAGCCCCGAGGGGCATGCCGTCTCTCTTTGTTCGACGGGTGTCATCGCTGCTTCAACTTTCTTCGAAAGTCTCGCTGACGCGAATGACACGGCGCCTGATGGCGCCCTGTTAGCATTTGGAATGCTCTCCAGAAAATTTTGCAACAAGATTTTCAGCCCTCGGAAGTCAGAATTGTAGGCTGTTATGCCTTGTGGGGTTTTGATAAGGATATTAGCCGCTCCGACCAGGCGGCATTCTTCCGAGACGATATCTGCCTTCCTGAGAGCCAGTTCCTTGAACGGTGCTGTGACGTTGATGCCGTCGTATTCGTCCAGAAATCTTCTGTATGCTTCCTCGAAATCTTCAGTTATGATAAGGTCATATGGATACATCCCATCATACCCCGCCTTGAAAAGAGCGGGGGAGAGCGAATGCTCGATCGGGTGTCCTATGAGGCCGAATTTCATGATTAAGAATTACGCTGTCTGACAGCTTCAAACATCAGAATTGCTGCCGATACCGATACATTCAGTGAGTCCAGCTTTCCGAGCATCGGGATCTTGATGTGGGCGTCGGCCGCCTTTCTCCAGCAGCTTGTCAGCCCGGTAGCTTCCGTGCCCATGACGATAGCTGTGCCTCCCTTCATGTCGGTATCATAATACCACTCGGAATCCTGAAGCTGTGCCGTGTATATCTTTATGCCATTGGCTTTGAGCCATTTGATCGTTTCTTCAGATGTTGCGGTTGCAGTTGGTACCGTGAAGATCGCTCCAATGCTGGACCTTATGAGATTGGGATTGTACATATCGGTAAGCGGATCGCATACGATCACAGCGTCCACTCCCGAAGCGTCAGCGCTGCGGAGGACCGCACCAAGGTTGCCGGGCTTCTCCACCGACTCAAGCACGACTACCAATGGATTCTCCTTCAGCTTAAGCGACTCGAGATTCATCTCCTTGCAATGGAGTTCTGCAATCACGCCTTCTGTGCCTCCTCGGTATGCTACCTTGTCGTATAGGTGCTGCGGTATCTCGATATAATTGCAGTCGCACTTGTCGGCAATCTCGTCAAAGTCCCCTGTGGATATGATCTCCGGACAGAAGAAGATGGTGTGTGGCTGATATCCCGCCTCCACACAGTGCAACAGTTCGCGTCTTCCCTCGACAACGAACAGTCCCTTCTTCCTTCTCTCCTTGGACTTTTCCTGAAGCGCCAGCAGATCCTTGATTTTAGGATTCTGCGCCGATGTTATGCTTTCGATTCTCATATTGCAAAGATAGGGATTTTACTCGTACCACTTCTTGTAAATGAGGTAGTTCTGCGCGTTGGCGTGTGCTTTGGCGAGAACCGCTTCCGATCCGTCCTTGACCTTGCGGGCAGGAATTCCGGCGTATATTCCCGGCTCAAGTACCTTGTTGGCCGGCACTACAGCTCCGGCTGCGATGATTGTTCCGTCGGGCACGACTGTATGGTCCATGACGATAGCGCCCATTCCGATGATCACGTCATTGCCGATCACCGCTCCATGAACATTGGCTCCATGTCCTATAGACACGTCATTGCCGATCACGCATTCCGACTGCTGATAAGTCGCATGCAGCACTGCATTGTCCTGGATATTCACGCGGTCTCCGATACGGATCGCTCCGACGTCGCCGCGCAGCACAGCTCCATACCACACGCTGCAGTCATCTCCCATGGTTACCGTTCCGATGATTGTCGCCGTCTCCGCCAGAAACGCGCGCGCTCCTATAACGGGCCTGTCGCCCTTGAGTTCCTTGATTATTGCCATACCGTTGTGTCTTAGTATGCGAATTTACTCATTTT
>JAGBTT010000115.1 GCA_017631175.1 Bacteroidales bacterium | reverse complement strand
CTCGCTCTTCTGCTGCTCGAGCTCAGCCTCGATAAGTGCCTTGTGTGAAACTACAACGTTGCGGAACTCCTGGTTGATCTTAACGATCTTGAAGTCCATAGTTGTGTCAACATACTGATCGTAGTCGCGGATAGGCTTGATGTCGATCTGTGAACCTGGGAGGAATGCCTCGATTCCGAATACGTCCACGATCATACCACCCTTTGTACGAGTCTTCACGTAACCCTTTACGATCTCGTCTGCTGCGAATGCTGCATTTACCATATCCCAAGAACGGAGCTGGCGTGCCTTCTTGTGTGAAAGGATAAGCTGACCCTTTCTGTCCTCAGTGCTCTCTACGAACACCTCTACCTTGTCACCTACAGTGAGCTCAGGGTTGTAACGGAACTCAGGAGCCATGATGACACCCTCGCTCTTGTAGCCGATGTTTACGATAACCTCTCTCTTGCTTACAGATGTAACAACACCCTCAACAACTTCACCCTCAACTACCTTTGAGAGTGTCTGGTTGTACTGCTCAGCGATTTCCTCAACTGAAGCGCCGTAAACGTCATCGCTCTCGAATGCATCCCAATCGAACTCCTCAGGAGCGATTGAAGCGTTAAGAGCAACCTTCTTGGTTTCTTCTACTGCTGGAGCTACCTCTGGAGCAGCCTCAACAACTGTCTTGTTTTCTTCCATTGTAATTAATTGAAAAACAAACTAGTGGGTTAAACATTATTTATTGTGCCTGCCGAAAACGCAACAAAAAGCGCGCTTCGGTCAAAAAGCGCGCAAAAATATGGATAATTTTCGGAATTTCAAATACTTTCGTCAGTTTATTTCTTCACACCATATGCAAGATCGCCGGCATCACCAAGACCTGGGACAATATATGAATGACTTGTGAGTTCCTCATCTATTGTCGCAACCCAGAGAGTGACTCCATTTTCAGGAAGATGCTTCTGCAGATATTCCACGGCATATGCACTTGCTACAGGGCAGACCAGATGTGTATGAAAAGGTTCTCCCTCTTCGCAAAGCCTCTTGTATGCGATCTCAAGAGACGCACCAGTGGCTAGCATCGTGTCGGCAAGAATAAGTGTCTTTCCCGTAAGGTCAGGAGTGCTTGCATACTCGATCTGGATATGGAAATCCTCTCCCTTGTCATACTTCCTGTATGCTGCCACAAAAGCATTCTGCGCATCATCAAAGTAGTTCAGAATACCCTGATGCAGAGGAAGACCAGCTCTTAAGATGGTAGCCACCACCACCTTCTCATCATATGTAGGAACACTTGCTATTCCGAGAGGAGTCACAACTTCCTTTGGAGAATTTTCCATGGTCTGGCTGATCTCATATGCGAATATCTCACCGAGTCTTTCAAGGTTTCTACGGAATCTCATGCTGTCCTTCTGGACATCCTTGTCGCGCATCTGCGCAATAAACTTGTTCAGGATGGAGTTCTTCTCTCCAAGGTTAATGACTTTCATTACGGTTGATTTTAATATCCAGACAAATATACCTCTATTTTTTCAATTTTCCTCCACACGCTCGTCCGAAAAACTGTAAAAAGACTTTCCGGCGACTATCACATGATCGACAAGATGAAGATCGCACGACGACAAGGCCCTTCCCAGTTCCTTTGTCTGACGGATATCCTCCATACTCGGACAAGGGCTTCCGGAAGGATGGTTATGCACCAGAATGACTCCTGAGGCCTTCCTGTCCAGAGCCCTGCGCAATATCACCCTCTTGTCCACCGATGTCGAATCCATTCCTCCCCTGCTGATCATTTCCTTACCGATCAACCTGTTGGCATGATTCAAGAACAACACCCAGCACTCCTCATGACGTATGTCCCTGAGCTGAGGGAGCATATTCATATACACCCTTCTTGGAGAATCCATCTGAGGCATCCTCTCCACACCGTCTTCCGCCGCCACACGCCTGCCGAGCTCAAAGGCAGCAGCGACAGCCATGGCCTTCCCCGGCCCTATGCCGTCGACATGACAGAGCCTCTCCACAGACATGCCGGCCAACTCGGTCAACCTGCCGTCCGCCTCCCTGAGAATCTCCCTCGCCACCTCAAGCACATTCATCTTTCCCGTACCTGTGCGCAGCAGGACCGCAAGCAGTTCGGCATTGCTCAAGCTCACGGACCCGGAACGCAACATCTTTTCGCGAGGTCTGTCATCCTCACATAATTCCTTCATCTTCATAGACCTTTTTTGGGGCAAATATATGATTCTCCTAAAGAAAAAATCTGCATTTCAGTAATCCTGAATGCAGATTTTTCTCTTTTTTAAAATTATTTCCTTTTTTTAAAGTTCACGACGGAGACGAGCCTTGGGAATCCCCAGCTGATCGCGATATTTTGCAACTGTTCGACGTGCGACCTTGTAACCTCTCTCTGTCATCTTGACCACAAGTTCATCGTCCGTCAGAGGCTTGTGCTTATCCTCCGAGTCAACGCATTCCTGCAATGCCTTCTTGAGTTCCCTTGTCGAGACCTCTTCGCCATCCTGATTCTCCAGACCCTCAGAGAAGAAATACTTGAGGGAATATATGCCGAAATGTGTCTCTATGTACTTGCTGTTTACAACTCTTGAGATTGTTGATATATCAAAACCCGTCTTCTCTGCTATGTCCTTCAAAACCATAGGCTTGAGATTGGTCTCGTCACCATCCAGAAAATACTCGCGCTGATAATCTATGATAGCCTGCATTGTACTCTGGAGAGTGTTATGGCGCTGCTTGATCGCCTCCACGAACCACTTTGCCGAATCCAGCTTCTTCTTGACAAATGCAGCGGCCTCCTTCTTCTCCCTCTCAGATGAGTTCGCCGCATCCATCAGCAGATCAGCATATTTCCTGTTCACACGAAGTTCAGGGACCGAGAAACGAGGCATGCTCAGCTGAAGTTTGCCTTCCTTGTATTCAAGAAGGAAATCCGGAATGATCTGCTGCGCCTGATCCGAATACGAGTCATCAATCTGTCCGCCAGGTGAGGGATTCAGCTTGACGATCTTCGCTATAGCCGCCCTCATGTCCTCCTCAGTCAGACCCATGCGCGTCATTATCTTCTGGAAATGCTTGCCGGTAAAGTCATTGAAATGATTTTCAAGTATCTTTACAGCATTATCGACTGCCGGAGATTTCTTGCAATGTCTGATCTGAAGCAACAGACACTCACGGAGGTCACGCGCTCCAACTCCCAGAGGTTCGAATTCCTGGATGACCTTGAGCATACCCAGTACTTCCTCCTCATCGGTCTCTATGTTTGCCCTGAAAGACAGGTCATCTACGATACTGTCAAGACTTCTCCTCAGATATCCGTCATCATCCAGGCTACCGACAAGAAAAGCCGCCACAGAATACTGATGTTCGGTAAGGTTACGGTAACCCAACTGCTCCATGAGACTCTGGGTAAAGCTTTCCTTCACTGAGAAAGTATTATACTGCGGACGTTCATCCTTCGAATAGTTATCCGCCCTGAGACGATAGCTCGGAATCGAATCATCCTCCTTGTATTCGGAAAGGGAGACCTCTCTTGGAGCCTCATCCTCATCCTTTTCCTTTGCAACATCCTCATCCAGCACAGGGTTCTCCTCCAGTTCCTTACGGATCCTCTGCTCAAGCTCCTGTATAGGAAGCTCTATGAGTTTGATCGTCTGGATCTGAAGCGGAGAAAGCTTCTGGGTCTGTTTGAGTTCCAGTCCTTGCTTCAACATAATACACTACCTGTTATTGAACCGTTAAAATTCTACCGACACCGGCTTGAGGACCTTGACAGTATCTATCCTGTATGCCGCGACCTCGTCCACCAGCGGATATTCTATATTCTCCTTTACGACAAATGCACTCGGAAAGTTACCCTTGATACGGGCCAGAAGGTGCATTGCCTCCGATTTGGTCCGGCAGTCTCCCACCGTTACCTTGAAATATGGGTTAGTATATGTACGGTACACTGCCACATCATGATACATAGCCCTGAATCTCTTGAGAGTCTGCTCTGACTCATGTCTGGCAGACTGCTTGTTATCGAAGAATATCCTCACCCTGTACCCGGAAAGTGTTCTTGAAGGATTGACTTCAATATGCTTCCTCATGGAGCTTTCAAGAAGGTCCGACTGCTCCACTGCTACCGTTCCTTCATCTCCAAGCACACGTGAAGGCATGTCTCGGAAAATATCCTTGCCTACAAGAGTGGAATCTACCGAAGCCACTGGCGTATATACGAGAGAGTCAACATAGACATATCCTTCAGGAGCGGGAAGTTCCTGGGCATATGCTGTCAAGGATGAAATAATCGAGACAGCGGAAATGATTATAAAAGAAATTACAGAAGTTCTTTTCATATCAGTCATCATAACAGGTCAGTCAAAGGTATATCATTGAATTTCAAAACTTTTGAGACACCGCCCTTAAGCGTCGCCCTTGCGGATACATCAACCATGCAATTGTTTAATGTCTCCGTATCGGTCAAGGCAAGAAGTTCTCCAAGGCTCACTCCCTGCTCTATCTTCAGCGAGGCCTTCAGATGGTAGGTTTCTGCCGAACGCGCATGCAGAAGGAACGGAGCCATCGCCATCCTACCAAGAACCTTGCCAGAAAGTTCGAGAGAACCTTCGATTTCCGAAAGTTCCACCTGGAAGGCCGGATTGTCGATACCGACCGCAAGGCCGACATTCACCCCTCGAAGGCCGTTCGGAGTGATGCTCTCCACCTCAACGGATGTGACCGCTATATCCCTGACATCACCGCATCCTGACAGACATAACACCGCTGTGAAAAGCAGTGCCAAAGACAGTTTATGTACGAATTTCTTCACCTTTACTTGCATTAACATTTACGCAAAGATACAATATTCATTTAAATAAACTATCTTTGTCTTATTATATAGCATAGATATGATAAGACCTATTGTAGACCCATCAAGACCCAAAGTATATATCGAGACATACGGCTGCCAGATGAATGTGAACGACAGCGAAGTCATCCTGTCTATCCTTCAGGACGCCGGTTATGCACTCACTGAAAACATCGAAGAGGCAGACGTGATCCTTGCCAACACATGCTCGATCCGCGACAATGCAGAGCAGAGGATATGGGGCAGGATCGACCAGTTCAAGATCCAGAAGAAAAAGCGCGAAGGCGTCGTCATCGGCATCGTGGGCTGCATGGCGGAGAGGCTGAAGGACAAGCTTCTTACAGCAGTGGACCTCGTGGCAGGACCGGACTCATACAGAAGCCTGCCTTCATTGCTCGAGGCCGTCGCTCCAGGAACACCTCAGATCAATGTACTCCTATCTCATGAAGAGACTTACGCGGAGATCTCCCCTGTCAGACTCGACAAGAACGGCGTATCGGCATTCATATCCATAATGAGAGGATGCAACAACGTATGTTCATACTGCGTTGTCCCATACACACGTGGTGCCGAGAGAAGCCGCGATCCGGAGACCATCCTCCGCGAGGCACAGGAACTGTTCGAGAACGGCTACAAGGAGATTACCCTGCTGGGACAGAACGTGGACTCATACCGTTGGGAAAGTCCGAAGGGTAATGTAAGCTTCGCACAGCTGCTTGAGGCAGTAGCCAAGATCAGTCCGGAGCTCAGGGTACGCTTTTCGACATCCCATCCTAAGGACATCAGCGACGAGGTGATCTACACCATGGCAATGTATGAGAACATCTGCAAGCACATCCACCTTCCCGTGCAGTCCGGCAGCAGCATAATGCTGGAGAAGATGAGGCGCAAATACAACAGGGAGTGGTATCTTGAGAGAGTGAAGAAGATACGCAGCGTCATTCCTGACTGCGGACTTACCACCGACGTGATCGCCGGATTCTGTGGCGAGACCGAGCAGGACCACAAGGACACGCTGACCCTCATGGAAGAGGTTGTGTTCGATTCCGCGTTCATGTTCGCATACTCGGAGCGTCCGGGCACACTCGCTTCAAGGAAATATCCCGACGACATTCCTTATGAAACCAAGACAGCACGACTTAACGAGATCATCGCTCTCCAGGGCCGCATGAGCCTCAAGAGCAACGAGAAGGAGATCGGCAAGGTGCAGAAGGTACTTGTGGAGGGACCTTCAAAGAAGAATCCGGACGAGCTTTGCGGAAGGGCAAGCAGCAACAAGATGTGCGTATTCCCTTCAAGAGGAGAAAAGGCGGGAGACTACTGCTATGTGCAGGTAGAGTCCGTGACATCAGCTACGCTCATCTGCAAGAGAATCGACTAACAACCGCATACCATGAAAAAATATATTCTCGCCCTTGACCAGGGAACCAGCAGTTCGAGGGCAATCATCTTCGACAGCCAGGGAAAGATAAAGGCGACTTCGCAGAAGGAGTTCACACAGATCTTCCCTAAACCGGGCTGGGTCGAGCATAACCCTATGGAGATCTGGTCATCGCAGGCCTCAGTCATAGCCGAGGCAATCACATCGATCGGAATCAACGGACGCAACATCGCCGGCATAGGAATAACCAACCAGCGCGAGACCACGATCGTATGGGATGCCGAGACCGGCGAGCCTGTATACAACGCGATCGTATGGCAGGACAGAAGAACATCACGTTTCTGTGACAGACTCAAGAAAAAGAAGGGGCTGACAGAGACGATCCGCAACAAGACAGGCCTGATAATCGACGCATACTTCAGCGCCACGAAAGTACATTGGATACTGGAAAACGTCCCTGGAGCCCGCCAGAGGGCCGAGGAAGGTAAGCTGAAGTTCGGAACAGTGGATACATGGCTCGTATGGATGCTGACCCGCGGCGAAGTCCACGTGACAGACGTCAGCAACGCATCCCGCACGATGCTGTTCAACATCCACACGCTCACGTGGGACACCGAGCTTCTGGAACTGTTCGACATCCCTATGTCAATGATGCCCGAGGTAAAGTCTTCAAGCGAGATATACGGATACACCAAAGGTACCATCTTCGCATGCGAGGTTCCTATAGGAGGTATGGCCGGAGACCAGCAGGCCGCGCTTTTCGGCCAGATGTGTACCGAACCTGGATCTGTAAAGAACACATATGGAACAGGATGTTTCCTCCTGATGAACAGCGGCGAGAAGCCTATCATGTCAGACAACAACCTGCTTACGACCATAGCATGGAAGATTGGAGACACCGTAAACTACGCCCTCGAAGGCAGTATATTCGTTGCCGGATCGGTGGTGCAGTGGCTGCGCGACGGTCTTGGAATCATCAGGACTTCCAAGGATGTCGAGAAACTTGCCACAAGCGTACCTGACAACGGTGGAGTGTACTTCGTTCCCGCACTGACAGGTCTCGGAGCTCCTCATTGGGACCAGTATGCAAAGGGCAGCATCTACGGAATCACACGAGGCACGACTGCAGGACACATCGCCCGCGCTGCTCTAGAAGGTGTGGCCTTCCAGACCATGGACATCGTAAGGGCAATGGAGAAGGATGCAGGATGTCCTTTGAAGGAGCTGAAGGTAGACGGCGGAGCGACTGCCAACAACCTCATGATGCAGTTCCAGGCAGACATCCTGGGAACTTCAGTAATCAGGCCTAAGGTGACAGAGACTACTGCCCTTGGAGCGGCTTATCTCGCAGGTCTCGCAGTAGGATATTGGGAGAGCATCGACCACATCAAGAGCCAGTGGGGCGTGGACAGGGAGTTCACCCCGCAGGCTGACGAAGAGACGGTACAGAGCCTTAGGGAGGGCTGGGCTGACGCAATCAGGAGAACACTAACCGATAAATAACGAATCTATGACACTTCTGACCAAATGCATCTTTGAGTTCCTCGGAACAATGGTGCTCATTCTTCTTGGCGACGGAGTTTGCGCCGCAACAAGTCTGAACAAAAGCAAGGCGCAGGGCGCCGGATGGGTGGTGATCACACTCGGATGGGGCTTCGCCGTAATGGTAGGAGTATTCATATCCGGATCCATCTCGGGAGCGCATCTTAACCCTGCAGTCAGCATCGGATGCGCCCTTGCCGGAACAATGGATTGGAGCGCAGTTCCGGGCTACGTGATCGCGCAGATGCTTGGAGGATTCACAGGAGCCCTGATGGTATGGCTGTTCTATAAAGACCATTATGACGCAACAGAAGATCCTGATACAAAACTAGGAACCTTCTGTACCATGCCTGCCATTGAAGGCCACAAGATCAGGAACTTCTTCTGCGAGGCCGTGGCGACATGGCTGCTTGTCTTTGTGATCCTCGTATTCGGGTTCGATGCAAATATCCCGACTCTCGATGTTGAAGGAGCACACCTCCATATCGGAATGGGAGAGCTGGGAGCCTTCCCTGTAACATGCCTCATCATGGCCATCGGCATGTCATTGGGAGGAGCTACAGGCTATGCAATCAATCCTGCCCGTGACCTTGCCCCACGTATCGCCCACGCAATACTTCCGATGAAGAACAAGAGGGACAGCGGCTGGGGATACAGCTGGGTGCCTGTTGCAGGACCGATATTCGGAGCATCCCTTGCTGCACTGACTTACATGCTGATATTTTAAAAATAAAAGTGTTGTTGATTATTCAACAACACTTTTATTTTCAAGAGCCGTCTTGATCGTCTCATCAACCGGCAGATAGAAGCGATAGAAGGCCTCCTCATCGAGTTTAGAGTAACGGCCAACAAGAGCATTGATCTGCGGCATCATGTATTCGCAGGACTCTTCCCATTCGCCCGGGGCCGGTCTTATGCCGTCTACGCGTGCTGCAAAGTCCAGGAACTGCCGGTCAAGAGCAATCTCTTCGAAATATCTCTCCAATCTGCTGAAATCATGGATAGTCGGAAGGACAGCCTTATATTTGTCGAACATAGCTGAGGCAAACCTCATAGTTGTCGCCTTCTTGTTGCACCTGATGAAGAAATCGGTCGCCTTGGTGGTGTCGATAGGAACGAATATATCCGGGATGATTCCGCCTCCACCATATACCGGACGGCCTTTCTTCGTGTAATATACAGCAGTAGTATCCACCTTCATGCTGTCGGCAGAAACCATCTCACCGTTTACATAGCGCTCGTATATATCATAATCGTAATCATCGCCGTAAGGTTTCTGGATGCAGCGGCCGGACGGAGTGTGGAAACGGGCTACAGTCAGGCGGATGCCTGAACCGTCGGTAAAGTTGATCGGTTCCTGTACAAGTCCCTTTCCGAAGGACCTGCGTCCGACAATCACTCCCCTGTCGTTATCCTGGATCGCACCGGCGAAAATCTCGCTTGAGGACGCACTGACCTCGTCAATAAGCACAGAGACCTGGATGTCCTTGAGATAACCGCGGCCGTCGGCCTTAAAATCCTGACGCTCCCTATGCAGGCCTTCCATATACACGACAAGGTCCCCCCTGGACAGGAACTCATTGGAAAGAAGGAGAGCTTGGTCAAGGTAGCCTCCCGTGTTGTCCCTGAGGTCGAAAAGAAGGCGCTTCATACCCTGGGCGCGCAGCTTGTCTGCAGCCTCAGTGAACTCCTGGAATGTGTTTCTGGAGAATTTTGAGAGCTTTATATATCCTGTCGTATCGTTCACCATGAAAGCCGCATCGACACAATGTACCGGAATCTTGTCCCTTATGATATCGAAAGGAATATCAGTACCCTCTCGGTTGACCGTAATCTTGACCTTTGTTCCGGAAGGTCCCTTCATCAGACGGATCATGCTGTCTTGAGGAGTCTTCTTTCCTGCAATCTCTCTTTCTCCTACGCGGATGATCCTGTCTCCCGGCATAAGTCCTGCCTTTTCTGACGGGCCTCCAGGTATGGTACTGAGCACTATGGCAGTATCGTTAGGTACATTGAATGTGATGCCTATACCTTCAAAATTGCCGGCAAGCTGATCCTCTGACTCTACAAGTTCCACCGGCGGGAGATATACGGAATGCGGGTCGAGCTCTGCAAGAGCAGCTACGACAGCAGCATCAGTCATGGCAGTCATGTCAATCGTGTCGACATAGTTCTTCTGAACCTCCTGGAGGATCAGGTTAAGTTTCCTCCATCTGTTATAGTCACCGTCAAACTTCCTTCTCTCGAAGATCTTGCCCGAAAGCAAAGTAACAAGAACTCCCAGGACAACGCCCAGGAGTGCTATCATTATCGTATTTGTATTCTGCTTCATCTTATTCTTCCACCTGCTCTACCTCGACACCAGCCCTCTTGAGAAGATCTATTCCATCAGTCAGACGATATGCATCCCTGTAAACCACTCTCTTGATACCTGCCTGAATGATAAGCTTGGCACACTCAAGGCAAGGGGAGGCTGTCACATATAGGGTAGCATCCTTGCTGCTGTTGCCAGACTGCGCAACCTTGGAGATTGCATTTGCCTCGGCATGGAGGACATAAGGCTTTGTCACTCCGTTCTCGTCTTCACAGATATTCTCGAAGCCTGACGGCGTGCCGTTGTATCCATCCGAAATGATCATCCTGTCCTTCACGAGAAGGGCGCCAACCTGGCGGCGCTTGCAATATGAGTTCTGCGCCCATACACCAGCCATGGCAATGTAGCTCTGGTCGAATTTTTCCATAATTCCGTATTTAGATCCCCGGTCAAGCCGGGGATGACGTTGCTATCTCTGGTAGAGATATCTCTTGATACTCTTCTTAGGTGTTCTTTCAAAATCCTCTGACATCACCTCGATCTTCTTGAGGCGGGCATAGTTCGGAAGGATTGTATTGAGTTCCGCAAGAGTTCCCTCCATGTACTTGACCATGGCCTCCTGCGACAGACCCTCCTTCTCTCCCTGCTGGAAGTCTGGATAAATCAGCGCTGTAAGTCCGCCGTCATCCTCGATTACGAGCGAGTCCACAACGTATGGCTGGCTGTTCACCACAGTCTCTACCTCCTCCGGATAGATGTTCTGACCGCTTGGACCGAGGATCATGCACTTGGTGCGGCCCTTGATGAAAAGAGAACCATCTGCATCAAGAATACCCATGTCTCCTGTCTTGAACCATCCGTCCTCTGTGAAAACCTCAGCCGTAGCCTCTTCATTCTTGAAGTATCCGAGGAAGACGTTCGCACCCTTGATCTGGATCTCGCCAGGGATATTTACAGGGTCTGCAGAAGCGATCCTCACTTCCATATTAGGAGCTGCCTTACCGCATGAGTAGAGCTTCTCCTCCTGCCAGTCATCATAAGTGATGATCGGCGCACACTCTGTCATTCCGTAGCCTACTGTGAACGGGAATCCCATCTTCTTGAAGAATGTCTCGACCTCCTTGTTGAATGCCGCACCTCCGATGATGACCTCATAGAATTCTCCTCCGAATGCATTGATGAGCTCGGTCTTGATCTTGTTCATGATCACCTGGTTGACTCCCGGTACCTTCATGAGGAATCTTACACCCTCCTTCTCAAGGATAGGCTTTACCTTGTTCTTATATATCTTCTCGATCACGAGAGGAACAGCGATGACTACATAAGGCTTGACCTCAGAAAGGGCCTGCATGATGATCTTAGGACTTGGAACACGTGAAAGGAAATGCACGTGTGCTCCGACGCTCAATTCATAAAGAAGTTCAAACATGAGACCGTACATATGGGCGCACGGAAGCATCGAGACAACGCTATGGGTATTGTTAAGGCCGGGAAGCACCTTGCGACCGAATTCGATGTTCGAGAATATCGCACGATAAGGAATCATCACACCCTTAGAGAAACCTGAAGTTCCTGATGTGTAGTTTATCACAGCCAGTTCATCTGCTGAATCCTCATAATAATTGATGCAGTCAGAAGTGAATGCCTCCGGATATTTTCTTCCAAAGAGCTCATTCAAGTGTGCCTTGGCCTCAACGATATGCTCATCGTTCGCATAAAGTATCTTGAAATTATTCACCTGGATGATTGCATGCAGATCAGGCATCTCAGACTCGGACAGTCCTTCCCAGATAACCTCATCGACAAAGAGTATCTTTGCCTCCGAGTGATTCACGAGATGGTGGATGTTTGCCGACTTGAACTCGTGAAGAAGCGGAACAGGAATCGCTCCATGAGTCATTATCGAAAGGAAGGCCACAGCCCAGTTTGCCTGGTTTCTCGAACAGATTGCAACCTTGTCACCTTTCTGAAGACCGCATTCCTCAAACATGATATGCAGTTTCTCCATTCTTCTTGCCACATCCTTGTAATGGAGTGTTTCTCCACGATAGTTGGAAATCGCTGGACGATCCCAATTCTTCTTGAATGAGTTTTCGAAGATTTTGTTTACTGATGTAAATTCCATAATATTTTCCAGTTATGTATGCTTTCTTTATTATTTCACCTTAACAATCCTTGCCTTGCCATCATAGCACTGAACCTGCACAGATGCCTCGTCAACAACATCGACACTGCTGTCCGGCATGATCATCTGCTGGCCTGTAAAGGCAGTCAGAGGCTCTCCTCCTGTAAACGGATATATAAGTGTCTGCTTCGAAGTCCTTACAATCCAGTATGTCCTGCCTCCGACTTCAACTCTCTCAGGCAGTCCCTTGACGGTTTCCTGGAGAGCAATACCCTTCCATGAGGCCGGCTTCTGACCCTTGAGATTGTACATTTCTATTGTCCTGTCCTTATGAAGGACCATTATGTTATAGGCCTTCGCACCATTGAAATCGTATACGTCAGGGCCCAAAAGTATTTCCTTTCCAAGATCGATCGGGAAGCCTGTGACAAAACGTCCGAGCCTGTCGATCAGATAAACGCTGCTTCCTGATCCGAAAAGAATCTGCAGCTTGCCGTTTGCGTAATAATCAACTGTCTGCGCAGTTCCGCAAAGCGGCTTTCCGAACGGAACTCCCCAGATACCCTTTCCGTCCTCTTCCTTCAGGCATATCGCCCCACTTGAGTTCTGGTAGAACAGGTTCATGCGGCCTGTTCCTGAATTCTTCACCCTGAATGGTCCATCAGGGATTACTACCACTGTGTCACGCTCGAACTCCGGAGCTTTGACACGTTCCATGGCAAGGTTATATGCAAAAATATCTGTTGCGATCTTTCCTCGTTTCCTGTACGATGTCATGACCATAGGCGCGTACTCAGCATCCTTTGAGAATCCCTTGAGGATGCCTGCCAACGGCTCGTTGACAATCTTGCCCAGCGTACCTTCATCTGCTCCGAGGTCAAGATATGCTGCAAGGACCGTTCCCTCACGTGCAATGAGATCGTCCTTTCCTGCATCCGCCATGTACTGGCTCAATGTATATTCTCCAGCCCTGCCTGACTGGAACTCCTCGACAGCCTCTCTGCTTCCTGTAATCAGCCATCCGTCCACATAAGTGAAGCAGGACTCATCCTGGAGCAGAAAATATTCTCCGAATACAGCTGCGATATGCCCTGGGAACGCAAACTTGTGAACCTCAGGAGTATACTCCTTGAAGGCCTTGACACCTGTTCCCCTGAAAATTATTGTATCCTGACGTCCCATCTTTACAAGATTGACCTTGGAAGGAGACGACTGGTTTCCGAATGTTGCGAAAGCAACTTCCTTCACCCCTACTCTGCGGACAAATTCGGATGGAGAAAGCGCGTCTCTTTTCTGAAGGTCCTTCTGCTGCTTGTTATATGACGGAAGGGCCTGCTTGGAATCAAGATATGCCTTGTACGCCTCGACATAGGTCTCGGATTCGGCCATCGGCAGCGAGAGGGCATAGCAGGTATATGACGGAAGGATTGTAGATATCTGTGATATTCCTCCAGCTGACTCCATAAGGACGGACATAAATTCAGAAGCATCGTCCTCAAAGATGTGTATGCCCTTCAATGCCATAGGTGCAGAATCCTCCATGCCTACAGAGAAAACGGACCACTGCGCAAGAGTACCGGCATATGCAGCTCTTGCGGCATATATTGCGGAATATCCGGAACTTCCGTATGTTTCCTTGAAATATGCACGGTTGAACACCGAAGAGAAGAGAGGCTTTGCCTGAGCATATGGAACGAACAGAAGGTCCGTTCCGGCTGCAGCCTCGGCAGCCTGTGAAAATCCCGGATTGCCCATTACGGACAGCCCCTGGGAGAGATGTCTGCGAGACGACTTCAAGAGCGTTTCCGTCTCTGCCATAAGAACGAGAGAATGCAATGCAAGTCCCTCACCATCAAGAACTGACGAGCAGTCCACATACTCGGTATGAAGACCTTTACTTCGTCCGAATTCCATCAGAGCTGACGCATCCGATGAAGGATTTTGGGTAGCTGCTCCCGCATCAAATATATACAGGGGAGCAAGCTTACCCGAATAATGCAGCGAGAACGCCATAGGCGCCTCTGAAATTGTCAAGAACTGTCCCTGTGATATGGCATCAGACAAAGAAGACAGGAATGTGAATCCTGAGAATGCCGGCTGAGACACATCCTTCACATGTGACAGGCATGCCATAGCTACAGCGTCAGACGGAACGGCCTGAAAAAGTTCATATCGTGCCTCTACTTTCTGCTCTTTCTTATCTCCATCATGATACAGCACAGCAATGGCTATGACCATTGCCAGAAGCATAGCTGCAAGTGCAGACAGGCATATTACCAGGGACTTTCTGTTCATTATTTCACTGCGATTGCCTCGATCTCTACCTTAACACCAAGCGGAAGTGCTGCAGCCTGATAACATGCCCTTGCAGGCTTCTCACCTGTGAAGTACTCTGCATAAACCTCGTTGACTGCCTTAAAGTCAGCGATGTCAGCAAGAAGAACTGTTGTCTTAACAACATTGTCATAAGTCATACCTGCCTCCTTGAGGATAGCTCCGATGTTCTTGAGAGACTGGTGTGCCGCAGCAACGATGTCTTCCTGAACCTTACCATCAGCTGGATTTACTGGAATCTGGCCCGAAATGTAAAGAGTTCCGTTCACTTCAATGGCCTGTGAATATGGGCCCACCGCCTTCGGTGCATCTGGAGTAGCAATTACCTTTTTCATAACGTTATCAATTAGTTAATCAGTTAATATACAACATTTGCATGTCTATACTTTTATCCAAAATACAAACATGCAACTATAATAATTTATTCGAATAGTTAAGCATTACCCTTGAGATAACAAGTCGGCTTGCCGACCGGCCCGGGCAGGGCCGAAATACCCCTTGAGGGGT
>JAGBTT010000114.1 GCA_017631175.1 Bacteroidales bacterium | reverse complement strand
ACTGCGCTTTTGCAAAGGACGGTTCACAGGGCGTGAAGAACTTCATCAACACAGAACACAAGCTCATCACCTTCACTCCTGACAACTGGGGCTATACTTATACAGACCCTTCATACCATATCCCTGCATTCTACGAGGTGTGGGCAAAGTATGCAGACGACGGACGTGCTGACTTCTGGAACGAGTGTGCCGCAGCTGCACGTGAGTATCTCCACAAGTCAATCCACCCTGAGACAGGTCTTAACCCTGACCAGAACAACTATGACGGTTCTATCAGATATATGTTCAACGGACGTCATTTCGGAAGCGGCAACTTCCGTTATGACTCTTGGAGAGTTCCTATGAACATCGCTATGGACTACTCATGGTCATGCGCTGACAAGGAGTGGCAGAGAGAGTATGGCGAGAAGATCCAGAACTTCTTCTACAGCCAGGGTATCGATACTTTCGTTGACCAGTATTGCGTTGACGGAACTCTTCCTGAGGAGAATGAAATCCTTCCTGCAGGCGGTTGGACTAGAGTACTCCGCCATTCTGTAGGTCTTGTTTCTACAGTTGCTGCGGCTTCTCTTCTTTGTGACCATGAAATCAGCCGCGAGTTCATCGACCGTCTCTGGAATTCAGAGAACAAGCCTTACGAGGACGGTTATTTCGATGCGTATTATGACGGCCTTCTCCGCCTCTTCGCTTTCATGCACCTGAGCGGAAACTACAGGGTAATCACTCCTGAGAATTAATCATCAAACCACAATTAATATTTATTTACACATGAAACATTTATTTCGTACACTGATTCTTGTAGCGACTATTGCTGCCGCTGCATCTTTCTCAGCTGACGCTAAGAAGAAGGTGGATCTCGTAGAGAAGTATCCAGCTCTTGCTCCTTATTTCAGCACTCCTACTGAAGAGGCTATCCAGCCAGACGACCGCGGATTTATCCGTCGTTGGTTGCTCCTCGAGCCTATCGGAAAGCCAAACCGTGGCAACACAGTTTTCGTAGACACTTATGTAAGAACTAACCTTGACACAGGTTGGAACAAGGGCGAGTTCAAGCTCCCTGTTGACGGTCAGACAGAGACTATGGTTGTAGAGTATGAGAAGCCTGTTGATGTGAATGCAGGTGGTCGTCCAGCATGGGGTGCAGCTCCTGAGATCGAGATGAAGAAGGTAAAGCTCGCTTGGCATGCTCTCGACAGCAAGCTCTTCAATGTAAAGCTTTATCGTTATGCAGTAGGTACTGAGACTGGTCGTTATGGTATGATCTGCCGCGCCGTTACAGTTATCGATGTTCCAGAGGATCTCGAGAACGTACGTCTCGCTGTAGGTTCTAACTCAGCTTCTATGTGGTGGATCGACGGTGAGGAGGCTCTTATCCTCTCAGGTGACCGCCGTATGGTTATGGACGATGCTGCTTCAAAGAGACTTACTCTCAAGAAGGGTCGTCACATCCTTACAGGTGCTGTTATCAACGGTCCTGGTATGAGTGATTTCTGTGTTCGTTTCATCGACGAGAACGGAAACCCAGTTATGAATTACAACATCCTTAATAAATAGTGAAGGCCATGAAGACATCAATGAAACTTTTTGCTACGGCAGCTTTTGCCCTTATTTCTGTTTCAGCTTTCGCACAGGAAGGTGAGCCATGGATTCATGACCCTTCTAACATCATGGAGTGCGACGGAAAGTATTACACATTCGGTACCGGTGGTGGCGGACTCATCTCTGAGGACGGTTGGAACTGGCACAGCGGCGCAGTACGCCCAGGCGGTGGAGCTGCTCCAGACGCACTCAAGATCGGTGACCGTTACCTCATCGCATATTCTGCTACAGGTGGTGGACTCGGTGGTGGACACGCTGGCCGCGTTCTTACAATGTGGAACAAGACTCTTGATCCTAACTCTCCTGATTTCGCTTATACTGAGGCTATCGAGGTAGCTGCTTCTCTCCTTGACGAGGATTGCGATGCTATCGACGCAGGTCTCTTCCTTGACCCTACAACAGGTCGTCTCTACTGCACATACGGTACATACTTCGGTTTCATCCGTATGGTTGAGCTCGATCCTAAGACAGGTGCTAAGGTAGAGGGTACAGTAGACCCTAACATCGCTATCGACTGCGAGGCTACTACAATGATCTATCGCAACGGATGGTACTACCTCCTCGGTACTCACGGTACTTGCTGCGACGGCGTTAACTCTACTTACAACATCGTAGTAGGTCGTTCACGCAACGTGACTGGTCCATTCCTCGACAATATGGGTCGTGACATGGTTGCCGGTGGTGGTAAGATGGTTATCGGATGTGCAGACCGTCAGTTCGGTGCAGGTCACTTCGGACTTTACAATGAGGATGAGGGCGTTCAGAAGTTCTCTTTCCACTGGGAGGCAGACCTTGACCGCAGCGGCCGTAGCGTTCTTGCTATCCGTCCACTCATTTGGGTAAATGATTGGCCAGTAGCTGGTGAGGCTTTCCAGGCAGGTACATATGAGGTTTCTTCAGTTCGTCGTGGTTATGCTCTTGAGCTTGCTGTTGACTTCGTTCGCCAGAACATTGCACGCGCAGGTGGTTTCGGATTCGGAAGATCAGCTGAGCCGCAGCCAATCGTTGTACATCCTAACCAGACTCTTGAGGAAGTTGTAGCAACATGGCCAGAGGGTGAGATTCCTGCACGTATCGGTGACTGGATGAACCGTCCTCACCAGAGATGGACATTCACAGTAGTTCCTGAGGCTGGCGGATACGTTGGTGGTCAGTACTACAAGGTTCAGATCGAGGGTACAGAGAGAACTCTTACTGCAACAGCTGACGCTGACCTTACAGTGGCAACTGAGTACACAGGTGCTGACAACCAGCTCTGGAGAGTTGAGCAGACTACAGACGGTTACTACCGTATCATGCCTAAGTCAACTCCAGGTTATGTACTCGCTTCTGTAGCTGACAGTACTCCTTCACTCGTTAAGTGGGATGCTGAGAGCGACAACTGCAAGTGGATCTTCAGAAAGAAATAATCTAATACGATATTATGAAAAGAGCAGTGATCTTTTTAGCTTCACTGTTCTGCATAACATCTCTTAACGCGCAACCTCCCGGGGGCTTTGGTGGATTCCAGATGCCTCAAGTGGAGGTTCGTTGTTCTGAGAAGTTTGCAGACATTGACTATGCCGGCGATGATGAGGTATTTCATAAGCTGGACATTTATCTCCCTAAGGTGGAGAAGGAAACTTATCCTGTCGTGATCCATGTCTATGGAAGTGCATGGTTCTCGAACAACTCAAAGGGCATGGCCGATCTCGGCACAATCGTTAATGCTCTTCTCGATGCAGGTTACGCAGTGGTTACCCCTAACCACCGT
>JAGBTT010000113.1 GCA_017631175.1 Bacteroidales bacterium | reverse complement strand
ATTACAATGCAGCACATTGAACTCAATGGCCAGGTACGCGTAGCTGGCAACAAGGCATCTGTGAAGGCAATTCGCAGAGAGGGACACGTTCCATGTAACATCTATGGCCTCGGTATGGAGAACATCCTCTTCACTATCGATGCAAAGGATCTCAAGACTATCACTCACACTCCAAACTCTTTCATCATCGACCTTAAGCTTTCTGATGGAAGAAGCGGTTACGCAGTGCTTCACGAGGTACAGTATCATCCTGTAACTGACGAGGCTCTCCACGTGGATTTCCTCTTCGTAACTGAGGACAAGCCGGTAACTATCGAGGTTCCAGTTATCGTAACAGGACACTCAGAGGGTGTTAAGATGGGTGGTAAGCTCCTCGTTTCAAGCCGTAAGCTCCGCGTATGCGCTATGATGAACAACCTTCCTGACGTTCTCGAGGTTGACTCTACTAACCTCAGAATCGGTAAGCAGATCGTAGCAGGCGACCTTAACTACGAGGGCGTTACAATCGTATCTCCTAAGGCTACCATCATCTGCTCTGTACGTCCTACTCGTGCAACTCAGCAGGCTAAGATGGAGGCTCAGGCTACTGGTAAGAAGAAGTAATCTTAGTTTGGTATGAATTATCTCGTCGTCGGGTTAGGAAACATCGGCGCCGAATATGCCAACACCAGACACAACATGGGATTCATGGTATTGGACGCCTGGGCTCAGGCGTCCAATATTTCTTTTGAGTCTGGAAGATACGGCAGCACGGCGGTGATCTCGTTCAAGGGCAGGAAGTTCCATCTGCTCAAGCCATCCACGTACATGAACCTCAGCGGCAAGGCCGTCCGTTACTGGATGAATGAGCTGAAGATTCCTGTGGAGAACATTCTGGTCATTTCGGATGACCTTAACATACCTTTCGGAACTCTGCGTCTGCGCAAGAACGGAAGTGCGGGAGGACATAACGGGCTTACCAACATCACAGAACTGATCGGTACTCAGGAGTATGCCAGGATCAGGATGGGTATCGGCAACGATTTCGGCAGGGGACAGCAGGTCGGCTATGTGCTGGGCGAACTGAGCAAGGAAGAAAAGGAACAGATGCCGGATCTCTGCAAGAGGGTCATCGACGGTGTCAAGGCATGGGCGACCATCGGTGCGGATAGGGCCATGAATACTGTAAACACAAAGCCACAGAAGGCATAAGAAGCGGCCAAAATCCTAGCCATATCTCTATAAATGAGGGTTTTCCATCCAAAAATTTGGAAAATAAAAAGAGAATCTTTAACTTGGCGGAAGTTTTTGATGCAAATTGTTTAACGAACTATTTAAATTTTAAAGAAAATGAAAGAGCTTGTAAATCAGATCAAGGCAGAGTACGAGGTATTCGTAACTAACGCTGACGCTCAGGTAGAGAAGGGTAACAAGGCTGCAGGTGCACGCGCTCGTAAGGCTGCTCTCAACCTCATGAAGGCTATGAAGGACTTCAGAAAGGCTTCAGTTGAGGCTACAAAGTAATCTGGCTTTGAGACACAAAAAATAAAGGATGGTCAATCGACCATCCTTTATTTTTTTATTTGATTCTTAAATAATGCGGACCGAAGCGTTCGAATGCTGCTCTGTCGAGAGCTTCCTGGTGGTCAGGGTGTGCGATGCTTGTAAGCAGTCTCGCACGCTCCTGCATTGACTTTCCGTACAGGTCTACTGCGCCGAACTCTGTCACCACATAGTGTACGTGAGGTCTTGTCGTAACGACTCCGCCACCCTCGATGATTACCGGAGCGATCTTGCTGCCACCCTTGTTGGTTGTTGAAGGCATGGCGATGATGGCCTTACCCTGTGGCGCAAGGGATGCTCCGTAGATGAAGTCGACCTGGCCGCCTACTCCTGAATAGAACTTGGTTCCGATTGAGTCTGCACAAACCTGACCTGTGAGGTCGATCTGCACTGCAGAATTGATTGCCGTCATCTTAGGGTTCTTCGCGATCACGAAAGGATCGTTGGTGTATCCTACATCCATCATTGCAACCATAGGGTTGTCGTCGATGAAGTCGTATACCTTCTGCGATCCCATGAGGAATGTAGATACGAGCTTGCCCTTGTCAGTTACCTTGTTAGATCCGTTGATCACTCCCTTTTCCACAAGTTCGAGAACGCCGTCCGCGAACATTTCGGTGTGCACTCCGAGGTTCTTGTGGTTGCCGAGCTGTGCGAGAACTGCGTTAGGAATGGCTCCGATACCCATCTGGAGACATGCTCCGTCGTCGATGAGGGCTGCGCAGTGCTTTCCGATAGCGATCTCGACCTCGTTCGGCTCGCTGAAGTGAGCTGGCTCGAGAGGCTCGTTTCCTTCCACGAAGATATCGATCATGTCCATAGGGATCATTGCCTGACCCCATGCGCGTGGAACGTTAGGGTTTACTACAGCGATCACAGTCTTTGCACACTCTATGGCTGCAAGAGTCGCGTCCACCGATGTACCGAGAGATACATAGCCGTGCTTGTCCGGCGGACATACCTGGATCATCGCAACGTCGCAGCGGAGGGCACCGCAACGATAAAGCTTCTGGGTCTCGCTTAGGAATACAGGGATGTAGTCAGCGTATCCTGCCTGAACTCCCTTGCGGACATTTGCTCCGACGAAGAATGCCTGGTGAAAGAAGATTCCGTCATACTTCGGGTCTGAATATGGAGCAGGTCCTTCTGTGTGGAGGTGGTGGATGCGGACATCCTGAAGCTCGCCTCTGTCTCCGCGTGCGCAGAGCGCGTCGATAAGGATGCGTGGGGCGCTTGCCACGCTGCTCAAATGGATATGGTCGCCTGACTTGACAACCTGTACGGCCTCTTCAGCCGAAACAAACTTGATCTCTTTACGCATAGTTGTAGGTTTAACTCGTCAAAGATAGTTAATTTTTATAGAATTACTACCTTTGCAGCATGCATACAAGAGAAGAAAAAATGCAGGCATTCGGAAGGATTCTGGATGTGCTGGACGAACTTAGGGTAAAATGCCCATGGGACAGGAAGCAGACCAACGAGTCGCTCCGTCCGCAGACTATCGAAGAAGTGTACGAACTCAACGGAGCTATTCTGGCAGGCGATGAGCATGAGCTTTCCAAGGAGCTTGGCGACGTGCTTCTGCACGTGCTGTTCTATGCCAAGATCGGGGAGGAGAAGCAGAACTTTGATATAGTCGATGTGATCAACTTCCTTTGTGACAAGCTTATATATAGGCATCCTCATGTGTTTGCCGCTGCTCAGGTAGGAGATGCTGAGGACGTGATCAAGCAGTGGGAGATGCTCAAGACCAAGGAGAAGGACGGCAACAAGCGCGTCCTTTCCGGTGTTCCGGATGGTCTGCCGCCGCTCCTGAAGGCATATCGCATGCAGGACAAGGCGCGCGGAGTGGGTTTCGACTGGGAGTGCAAGGAGCAGGTCTGGGATAAGGTGAAGGAGGAGATGGGCGAGTATCAGGCGGAACTTGACGCCATGGCAGCTGCTCAGACCGATGAGGAGAAGGCAGCGGCATACGACCGTGCTGAGGATGAGCTGGGAGACTTCCTCTTCGCGACAGTCAATGCTGCGCGTCTCTATGGACTCAATCCTGATACAGCTCTCGAGCGCACATGCGCGAAGTTCAAGCGCCGTTTCACATACCTCGAAGAACAGACCATCCGCCAGGGCCGCAACCTCACCGACATGACCCTCGCAGAGATGGATGCGATATGGGATGAAGGCAAGGCTAAAGGCCTATAAGACTATTATATATTTATGATATACGATTGGCAGGAAAGAACGGCCATGCTGGTAGGGGAGGAGATGCTTGACCATTTCCGTAACTCGACAGTTGCTGTGATAGGAGTAGGCGGCGTGGGTGGCTACGCTGCAGAGATGATTGTTCGTGCAGGTGTCGGACACCTTATAATTCTGGACAGCGATGACGTTTCGGTGACCAACAAGAACCGTCAGCTTCTTGCCCTTGACTCGACAGTCGGCAAGCCTAAGTGTGATGTCCTGGCAGCAAGACTCAAAGACATCAATCCGGAACTCGACCTTATAATAATAAAGCAATACCTTGAAGCTGAAAAGGCAGGAGAAGTCCTCGGCAGCTATAAGATCGACTTCCTGGTGGACGCGATTGACACGCTTTCACCAAAGCTCCACCTGATCAAATACTGCATGGACAGCGGAATTCCGCTCGTATCTTCTATGGGAGCCGGTGCGAAATACGATGCGACTAAAGTGCGCATAACCGACGTCTCGAAGTCATTCAACTGCCCTCTTGCATACATCGTCCGCAAGCGGCTCCGCCACATGGGCATCAAGAAAGGCTTCCAGGTAGTCTTCTCGGAGGAGCTTCCAGATAAAGAGTCGATCGTTCCATGCGAGGACCGCAACAAGAAATCCCAGGTTGGCACGATTTCCTATATCCCTGCAGTTTTCGGATGTGTCTGTGCCCAGGCTGCAATACAGCATTTGATGTCAAAATAATTTATTATCTTTGCACGCTTAAATAAACCATTGTATGGCAGATAATTCACTTTTGGAGAAGGTATTGGGCCTTCAGGAGAAATATGAGGCACTTCAGGCGCAGCTTTCTGACCCTGAAGT
>JAGBTT010000014.1 GCA_017631175.1 Bacteroidales bacterium | reverse complement strand
TGTTGCCTCGTTAAGTGGGTTTGGAGTACGGATACCAGCCACAACGTCCTCACCCTGAGCATTGATAAGCCACTCACCGTAGAACTTGTTGTCACCGTTAGCTGGGTTACGAGAGAAAGCAACACCTGTCGCAGAGTTGTCACCCATGTTACCGAATACCATTGACTGTACGTTTACAGCTGTACCCCACTCATCTGGAATGTTCTCGATACGACGGTATGCGATAGCACGCTTTCCGTTCCATGACTTGAACACGCCACCGATAGAACCCCAAAGCTGAGCCTCAGCTGAATCAGGGAACTCAGTTCCGAGAACCTCCTTTACGCGAACCTTGAACTTCTCGCAAAGGTCCTGGAGCTCCTCAGCTGTGATGTCAGTGTCAGAAGCATAGCCCTTGGCATGCTTGAGCTCTTCCATCATTCTGTCGAGCTGCTGGCGGATACCCTGTCCGTCTGCTGGCTCGATGCCCTCAGCCTTCTCCATCACAACGTCAGAGTACATCATGATGAGACGACGGTATGCGTCATATACGAAACGTGGGTTGTTTGTCTTAGCGATGAGGCCTGGGATAGTCTCAGAGCAGAGACCGATGTTGAGGATAGTATCCATCATACCAGGCATAGAGCTACGTGCACCTGAACGGCAAGATACGAGGAGTGGATTCTCCTTGTCACCGAACTTCATGCCCATTGTAGCCTCGGTCTTCTTGAGAGCCTCTGCAACCTCTACCTTGAGAGCCTCGCTGTAACCGCCAGCAAGCTCATAGTACTCAGTACAGCACTCAGTAGTGATTGTGAAACCTGCAGGAACAGGAATCTCGAGTGTACACATCTCAGCGAGGTTAGCACCCTTACCACCGAGAAGCTCTCGCATAGTACCATTACCCTCGGCAGTTTTGCCACCGAAGCAATAGACTCTTTTCTTGTTAGTTTCCATAAATCTTTAAATATTTGAATATTAATGAATTAATTTTCCATTGTCAGAAAATCGGATGTCCCCGTAAGGGGAACCGGAAAAAATCCGGCGCGAATTTAATGAATTTTCCTGAAAATCCGTTAAATATTCGCCATTAATCTTCGCCCTCGGAGGCCTGTTCCAGCAGAGAAGCCAGAATGTCGGCTACGCCGGTCTTGCCAGTCTCCCTGAAAGTCAGACCTGAACCGGTGCCTGCCGGGCGTCCGACAGGGTAGTATGCTATGTCCTGAAGCAGGAACTGTGAGTCGACGTAGTCGTAGTTTTCGTCGCTGATCTGGATGAGTACTCCGGGAACTTCTCCGAACAGAATCTTGGTCCTGTCGTCTTCCTGATATGATGCAAGTATGCCGCTCAGGTCGGCCTGAAGCCCTCCTTTGCCGCAGAACTTCGATGCTGCAACAGCGAGTCCGCCGTCTGCGACTCCACGTCCCGCCATGAGGATCCCGTCTTCGTTGAGCTCACGCACAACTTCGTAGCAGTCAATGAAATAGTCCGGGTCCATGATGCCTGGAGCTGCGCCTCCATTGTCGTCATGAGCCTGCGTCAGCAGGGAACCTCCGAGCTTATGCCTGCATGTGTCGAAAGGAATGTATATGATCCAGCTGTCCGGGTCGTTCTTCATGACTGCCGGGCATTTCCTGTTCTCTGTGATCCAAGGATGTGTGCTTTCGTATGGAGAGGACTTGAAGAGGATGTCTTCGTGCTCTTCTTCCGGATCAAGCTCGTCTTCTGTCATAGGGGTTTCCGGGAGCCATGCAAAGAACTTGACATTACTCTCGTGGTCACTTTCCATGAAGACATAGTCCTCGATATAGGTTCCGAGTCCGTAAATGTATTCTCCCGCGCTCTGGACGCTTTCGTAGAAGGCGGCCATGTTTCCGATAGGGCGTGTGTTCCATTCCCATTGAGCCCATATCCTGAGGTCCCCGAGCCTGAAATGACCCTCGCTCCAGAGTCTGCTGAGCAGGGCCTTTGCTATCTGCAGGCGTGTGAAATGGTCAGGATAGAGCATTCTGAACGGCCTGTCTGCATTTGCCAGAGGGACGATGCGGCTGATGTACTCGCTGCTGCGTCCCATTTCATATGTACATGACGACAGAGGAGGCTCGGTCGATTCGTCGATGATGTCATCGAAAGAAGCTGCCGGCATCTCCTGGGGTCCGTCAAAGTCCATGCACTCCTCAAGCAGCTCTGCCGGGGTTGCGGAGCATCGGATGCCGTCGATGATGTACTGTGAATATAAAGCTGACTCTTTTTCCTTCATGCTAATGATGATAAAGTTTGTAAAAATAAGTATTTTTGTGCTTACAACAAGCGTTTTTGACGATTTATGAAAACAAGATATACAGAGGAACAGTATCAGGACATGCTCCAGGACCTCTTCCGCAGGTTCCCGTCGTTTCAGCAGGCCGGCACTGCGGCATATAAGCCGGGCATAGATAACATGCTGGTCTTTGATCAGCTTACAGGACATCCGCACAGGAAGTTCAAGACGATTCATGTGGCCGGAACCAACGGCAAAGGTTCGGTTTCCAGCATGCTGACATCCGTGCTTTCGGCAAGCGGCATACGGACCGGCCTGTTCACCTCTCCTCATATCCTGGATTTCAGGGAGAGAGCGAGGATCTTGCAGGGTGATGAACTGAAATATATATCAAGGGATTTCATATGGGACTTCTGCGAGCGTTGGCATGATACATTCGATCATCTTGATCTTTCTCTTTTTGAAATCTCGACAATGATGGCCTTCGAGTGGTTCGCTTCGGAGGACGTTGAGGTCGCCGTGATCGAGACAGGCTTAGGTGGCCGTTTCGACAGCACGAACATCGTGACTCCGGTACTTTCGGTGATCACCAACATCGGCCTTGACCACTGTAATATCCTCGGTGAGACACTTCCTGAAATTGCATTTGAAAAGGCGGGAATCATCAAGCCTTGCGTGCCTGTCGTGGTGGGTGAGAGTGATCCGGAGATTGATTCTGTATTTGAACGTAAGGTGCTGTATACCAATCTTCCTGAGCCGAAGTTCATGGGTAGCAGGACGGAGATCATGTCGCTGCTGACATT
>JAGBTT010000013.1 GCA_017631175.1 Bacteroidales bacterium | reverse complement strand
TCCTCCTTTGCTGCGAGCTCGATACCGATGAGTGCAGGACCGAAGTTCTTGTTGGTCTTCTTGATGTACTGGATATATACGAGGTCGTCAGATGGACCGATCACGTCGCGGATGAACGACAGAATCTCTCCGGACTTCTGTGGGAAGTTCACGATGAAGTAGTGCTTGAGGCCTTCATAGAGAAGCGACTTCTCGCGGATCTCCTCCATTCTTGTGATGTCGTTGTTGCTGCCGCTGACAACGCAGGCTACGTTCTTGCCCTTGATCTTGTCAGCATAGAAACGGAGAGCGGCTGATGCCAATGCTCCCGCAGGCTCTACGACGATTGCACTCTTGTTATACATCTGGATGATGGTTGTGCAGACTGCTCCCTCAGGAACCACCACGATATCGTCAAGCACATCCTTACATACCTCATATGTCATGGAACCGGCTTTCTGAACTGCAGCTCCGTCTACGAACTTGTCGATATGCTCGAGTCTGACTGTCTCGCCAGCCTCGATTGCAGCCTTCATACATGGCGCACCGGCAGGCTCTACACCGATGACCTTTGTCTCAGGACACATCTGCTTGAAATATGCGCCGAGTCCTGATGCAAGTCCGCCTCCTCCGATAGGAACGAAAATGTAATCAAGCTTCACCTTGGTCTGGTTGAGGATCTCCTTACCGATGGTTCCCTGGCCTTCCATCACCTTAGGGTCGTCGAACGGCGGAATGAATGTCTTGCCGGTCTCCTGTGCATATTCGATTGCGGCAGAATTGGCTGCGTCGAATGTGTCACCTGTAAGGATGATCTCGATGAACTCCTTTCCGAACATCCTTACCTGCTCGATCTTCTGCTTTGGAGTTGTGGTAGGCATGAAGATGGAACCTACTATCTGGAGCTTGTTGCATGAGAAAGCAACGCCCTGGGCATGGTTGCCTGCGCTTGCGCAGACGATACCCTTGTGGAGAAGTTCCGGCTCGAGTGTCCTGATCTTGTTGAATGCTCCTCGGATCTTGTAAGATCTTACCATCTGCAGATCCTCTCTCTTGAGGAAGACATTGGCGTCATAGACGTCAGAGAGGTTGTTGTTCTTCATGAACGGCGTAGGATCGAGGATTTCCTTGAGGACCTCGGAAGCCTTGTCAATGGCCTCTACGCTTGGAAAGTACTTTTTCGTGTCCATCTCTTAACGATTAAAATCAGAATTTGATTTCTGTGTCAAAATTATAATTAATATTGTTGATTTCCTAATATTTCCTTTAATTCATCATGACCAGTGCGATCGACCTGTGGCTGAATTCCAGGCGCACGCGATCCTGTGTCGCTCTGTTGAGCGTGGCCTTCCACCAGTTGTCGAAAACCACATCGTCGGTCTTCCATTCGAGTCCTGAGGACTTTATCCTCAGTGAGTTGTCAGGGCTGAAGATAGAGACTTGTCGACCGATGCCGCAGTCAAACTCCATCGTGTCCGTTACCGGGAAGATGACTCCGTGGTCAGTGATCATCTGCAGCTGTATCCCCATGGCTTCAAGGTCATATGTACGCGCATATTCCATCAGCAACGACATGTTGCCGATGGTGTGGTCTTCCCTCTGCCCCGTGGCTCCTATTATTGTTATTGTGCTGATGTCCGAAAGATTCTCCAGGGCCCATCTGAAGGCCTTGGTCTGGTCGTTGTGCTCCTGCTTGTCTATCTGTACTATGATGTGCGAGTATCTGGCCTTCAGGTTCGCAGACAGCGAGTCCATATCACCCACGACCTTGTCAGGGAGTCTTTCTTCTCCGAAGATTGCCATGCTGTTGCGAATGAATTTCCTGAGAGCTCCGTCGCAGCAGATGATGAAATCTGCTGTGCGGATCAGATATCGCGGATACTCGCTCTTCGGAAATACTCCGTCACAGATTATGACAATTTCACGGCTCATTCTATCTTCCTGTTATATTTGATGATGTTCCCTCTGTAGTGGTATATGTCATAGGCTCTCTGAAACCGATCAGGAAGTCCTTGACAGGCATTCTCTTCTTTCCGGCAAGCTGAAGTTCTGTAACTGAGATCGCTCCGTCAGCTGTAGCTATAGCCAGGAAGGTCTTGCCGTCTGAAAGTACTGTTCCAGGTGCGGCGGTCTCCATAGAGCACTGAGCAAGCATTTCTGAGTATCCCTCTCCCTCGACCTTGACTGTATGATATATCTTCATCTGCGTCACCTTGTCGCCCTTTACCAGTTCTGTGAATGCGGCAGGATATGGACTCAAGCCGCGGATGAGGTTGTAGATGTCCTTCGTGCTGCTTCTCCAGTCGATGTGGCAGAGCTCACGGCTGAGCTTAGGCGCAGGCTTGAGGATCTCCGATCCCTGGATGAAGCTCTTCTGCGGGCGGAACTCGACATTGTTCTCGAATATAGCCTCGACGGTGTTGACAACGAGCTCCGAACCGAGAACCATCAGCTTGTCATGAACCTCTCCGACAGTCTCGTCAGGACCGATCTTGCAGTCGTATCTGTACATGATTCCGCCGGTATCCATGCCCTCGTCAATCATGAATGTAGTCACACCAGTGGTCTTTTCTCCGTTGATCACCGCCCAGTTGATAGGCGCTGCTCCACGATATTGAGGAAGCAGGGCAGCATGCAGGTTAAATGTTCCCATCTTAGGAATCTCCCATACTACCTTAGGAAGCATGCGGAATGCTACGACAACAAAAAGGTCTGCCTTCCATGCCTTCAGCGCCTCGAGGAACTCTGGGTCCTTGAGAGATATCGGCTGGAGGACGGGAATATTGTGCTCTACGGCATATTTCTTCACTGCGCTTTCGTTGACCTTGAGGCCTCGGCCGCTGGCCTTGTCCGCCACGGTCACAACTCCCACAACTTCATACCCCTTCTTTATAAGCGCATCAAGCGGCGCTACCGCAAACTCCGGTGTACCCATGTACACGATGCGGTTCTTCTTGAAAAGTCCCATTATCTTGGATGTTATCTTCTTGAAACCGTTCTTGAGGTTTCCGAGATTGAATATAGATGAATCGTTGATTGCCTGCCATGTCAGGTAGAGACCTGTCGGAAGCAGGATGTATGATGAGATGAACACTCCGCTGAACGGGCCGATGGCTCCGTCTCGGGCAAGCTTGGTTCCCGTGATGTCGATCACCCAGTAGAACACGAAGAACAGCACGGATATGATCGCCGGGGTTCCCAGACCTCCCTTCCTGATCAGTGCTCCGAGAGGGGCGCCGATGAAGAAGAAGATCAGACAAGCGATCGAAAGGGCGAACTTCTTGAGTATCTCGATATCGATCAGCCTGAGGGTGTATGTGTGGTGATATCTCTCACGTGAGAATGAGGCAAGGGTTCCCTGGAGGTCCTCCGCATTGGCCTTCGCTTTCTCATATGCGGATATCTGTGATTCGATGGACTTCCATTTGTCGGTCTCCTTCTTTACAAATGGAGTTGTCCTTCCGGCCTTGCCCGCAGAGTCGAGCTGCGAGTTGTATCGGAGTGTCCTCGATGTCTGTACGGACTTGACGTTAGCCATCTTGCCTTCATGGTTGAGGGCTCCGATGGAGTCCTGGCCGTGCTGGAGCTGCTTGAGGTTCATCGACTTCACCTGGTCGTTGAAACGGCTCGAATCAGATTTCTGGAATGCGTAGTTTTCCAGCGGGATGATCAGTTCCTGCTTGAGGAAGTCGATCTTCTGGAGCTGCAGTGTCGTGTCACGGTATTTCCTGGTGTTGGTCTCCTCGTAGTTGGCTCCGTCATAAAGGGTGAAGGTCAGATATGTCTTGTCCTTCGACATCTTCATCAGGGCTGAGTCCGCAAGCGTGAGGCTGGTGTTTCCCTTGTTCTTGGTGTGGTTGTAGACCATCACCCCGTACATCATGTCCGTCTCATCGTTTCTTTCGTTGACACGCAGGATGTAACCCTCGATGCCGTTGTAGAATGTTCCTGTCGGAATCTTGATCTCCTCCTTGGTCTTTCCGATATCGTCCCTGAGTGTATAGATCTTGTTGTACGCTACAGGGATAAGGTCATTGGAAATGAAGAAGGCACCGACACTGATCACGCCGCAGATCACTGCAAGCGGGATCAGCACCCTCTGGAGCGAGATTCCCGCAGCCTTGATGGCCAGCAGCTCGTTGTTCTCGCCGAGCGTACCGAGGGTCATCATCGACGACAGCAGGGTCGCCAGAGGAAGGGACAGAGGCAGCAGGGTCGCGCTGCCCCAGCCGAGGAATTCAAGGATAACCTTGAGGCTCAGTCCTTTGCCGACCAGTTCATCAATGTACAGCCATAGGAACTGCATCATCAGGATGAACACGACCACCAGCAGGATCGCTATGAACGGTCCCACAAATGACTTTATTATGAACTGGTCGAGTTTCTTCATTATTTTGTAGCCGATTCAATTAATTTGGCAAGAGCGTCAGCAAGTCCATCTACGTTCTTTCCGCCGGCAGTTGCCAATCCCGGCTGTCCGCCGCCGCCACCCATGACGAGCTTGGCTGCCTCGCGTACGTCAGCACCTGCATTCTTACCTGCCTTCACAAGGTCCTCAGAATACATCACGAGAAGCTGTGGCTTTCCTGCAGCCTCGAATGCTGCTACGATAGCGAACTTCTCGGTCTCCTTCTGGAGCATGAATGCCGCATTCTTGAGCATTACAGGATCCATAGGTGTGTCAATCTTCACGAGGTTCACTCCGTTCACCTCTTCAGCCATGCCCTTGAGTGTGCCCTTGAGTGCGAGAGTCTTCTCCTTTGCGATCTCCTCCATCTGCTTCTTGTATGCCTCGTTCTCCTCAACCATCTTCCTGATTGCACCGGCAAGGTCAGGAACATTGTTGAAGAATGCCTTTGCAGCGCGGATCGTCTCCTCCATGCCGTTCACAAGCTCCTCGGCGCCGACTCCTGTCACAGCCTCGATACGGCGTACGCCGGCTGCGATAGCTGACTCGGAAGTGATCTTGAAGAAACCGATCTGACCAGTAGCGGCAGCATGTGTACCACCGCAGAGCTCGCATGACTGTCCGAACTTCACAACGCGTACCTTGTCTCCGTACTTCTCTCCGAAGAGTGCCATTGCGCCCATCTCCTGAGCCTCTTCCATAGTCGCATTGCGGTTCTCGTCAAGCGGGTAGTTCGCGCGGATAAGCTCGTTCACGCGGTTCTCCACCATGAGGATCTGCTCCTGGGTGAGCTTCTCGAAGTGTGAGAAGTCGAAACGGAAGTTCTTGTCGCATACATACGAACCCTTCTGCTCCACATGTGTTCCGAGGATCTCGCGGAGAGCCTGGTGGAGGAGGTGGGTCGCTGTATGGTTATTCTCGATGCGGAGTCTTCTCTCAGTGTCCACATGGAGGCTGAAGCTCTCGGTGCAGTCCGCAGGAATGCGCTCTGCGACATGGATGGTGAGGTTGTTCTCCTTGATTGTGTTTACGATGTTGATCTTCTCGCCGCTCTCAGAAAGGATGTATCCGGTATCGCCAACCTGTCCTCCCATCTCTGCGTAGAACGGTGTGCGCTCGAACACGAGCTGGAACATTGTCTTGTTCTTTGCCTTCACTGTGCGGTGACGTGTGAGCTGTACGTTCTCGAGGTCAGTATAATCATATCCGAGGAACTCGATGTTGTCGCAGTGTGCGAACTCCACCCAGTCTCCTGACTCGATTGCAGTAGCGTTACGTGCTCTGTCCT
>JAGBTT010000112.1 GCA_017631175.1 Bacteroidales bacterium | reverse complement strand
GTCTGACGGAGAATGGAACAAGATGATTCACACACGCTTCAAGACAGGCGCAGGATTCGGCAAGGCAGGAAAGGAAGACAGCGGCACCTGGGAGCGCAGGAAGAAGATGGATGACCAGTGGTACATCCGCTACACAGGCGCCCAGGAAGGCCTCAACTTCTCTCTCAGACTCGGCCTCACATCATTCAAGCACGTGGGAGTCTTCCCCGAGCAGTCATCAAACTGGGAATATATCTACAAGCAGACCCGCGCACTGGTCGAAAAGGCCGAGGCGGAAGGCAAGCCTAAGCCAAAGGTCCTCAACCTCTTCGCATACACAGGAGCCGCATCGCTGGCAGCAAAGGCTGCCGGCGCTGACGTGACCCATCTGGACTCTGTCCGCCAGGTAGTCACATGGGCACGCGGCAACATGGAGGCCAGCCGTCTGGACAACATCAGATGGATCGTCGAGGATGCCCTCAAGTTCGCACGCCGCGAGGCAAAGAGAGGCAACACATACCAGGGAATCATCCTTGACCCGCCTGCATACGGCCACGGCCCTGACGGCGAGAAGTGGAAGCTGGACGAATGTCTCAACGAGATGCTCCAGTGTGTTGCTGCAATCCTCGCTCCGCAGGACAGCTTCATGGTCCTCAATCTCTACTCGAACGGCTACTCAGCAGTGCTCGGCGAGACCATCGTGAAGCAGGCTTTCTGCATGAAGACTGCATACAAGTCCCTTGACTTCGGCGAGCTCGTGCTCCGCGACAACTACGGCAAGAACCTGCCGCTGAGCGTCTTCGTCAGACTGGCACGATAGGCCCGCAACCATAAGAAACCACATAACATCTAAACACAAAACATCATGAAGACTCCGTTCAGATTAGCGGCGGCACTCTGTGCATCCGCTGCATTGTTCGTATCATGCAAAGGCCAGCCAGAGCAGCAGGAGGGCGATTTTGCAGACAACCTCAGGCTTTCAGACTATCGCCCGGTATCTGTATTCAAGACCCCTCAGTCAGATATCAGGCAGGCAAGCTTCCCTGTAATTGACATCCACTCACACGCTTACGTGGATGACGTGGAAGGCCTGCAGCAGTGGGTCAAGGACATGGATGAGAACAATGTAGAGAAAGTCATCATTCAGACCAAGGCATACGGTGAGGAGTTCGACAGACTGTATGATCTATATAAAGGCGTGTCAGACCGTTTCGAACTATGGTGCGGCATCGACATGTCATCATGGGGCACTCCTGACTTCCCTACTAAAGCGATCGAAGAACTGGAAAGATGCTGGCGCAAAGGTGCAAAAGGCGTCGGCGAGCTTATAGACAAAGGCATGGGAGAAAGAGCCTCATGTAAGGTAAAGAGTCCGGGGCTCCATTTCAACGATGACTGCCTCATTCCGATCTTCAGCAAGTGCGCAGAACTCGGCATGCCGGTATCATGCCACGTAGCTGACCCGATATGGATGTATGAAGAGATTGACGAGCACAACGACGGCTACATGAACTCTGCGGAGTGGAAGATAGACATGACACAGCCGGGAATAATCGGCCTTGAAGAACTTGTAGCTACGATGGAAGAAGCCTGCTCAAAGAATCCGAAAACGACATTCTTCGCCTGCCACTTCATCAACCTCAGCCATGACTATGAGCTGCTGGGAAAGATCCTGGACAGACATCCTAACCTTTACATCGACAACTCAGCCCGCCACCTCGAGTCATGTGTGACACCGAGGGCGACAAAGAAGTTCTATGAGAAATATGCTGACCGCATCCTCTTCGGAACCGACAACAACGCCTCATCAAGACTATACAGACTTCTGTGGCGCATCCTCGAGTCAGAGGACGAGCATTTCTACGCTCAGGGCCAGACTTACCACTGGCCGCTGCACGGAATCGGCCTCAGCGACGAGACGCTGGAAAAAATATACAGCGGCAATGCCCGTAGACTATATTAAAGTTTGTCACGATACAAATAAGGGAGGGCGTCAAACCGACATGAACCCTCCCTTATTTTTTATTCCTCACTGCCGATCACACTATCGAAGAACTTTTCTATCGTAGTTGCAAGTTCCGTATCTCCATAGAAGTCAGCCATATCGGCAATGTCCGAAAGGGACACATAGCAGACCTCCATCTCGCGCTTCGCATAATCATAGTTCTCCATAAAGAAGACCATCGATCCGAAGAGGCTTTCTGCCATCCTTGTTGCAAGAGCCAGAGCCTTCTCGTTCTCCCCTGCCTCATAATACATGTTGATCATATCGAGGGCCATGTACTCGTTAGAGAATCCGAGATAGACCAGATCAAGCGGGAAGTTCTCCTCCGGAACACATTCCTGACACATATCAAGAATCTCGACTGCACGCGCTGTATCACCGATCTTTACCATCTCCTTCGCAACGTTCACGAATAGCTGACGCTGTGAGAGCACACCGCAGAATGTGTAGAGGTTCTGGTAATCTACAAAGTAATCTGTCCTCTTGAGAGCATCCCAAGTATAGACGTTCTTCATCTTATAATAAAGGTCCTCAGGATCAGCGAAACCGATCTCGCTGCTCTTCATCTTGTTCTTTATAGGCACGAACTTGTATGAGAATCCCTCATACATGAGATACTCCTTGAGGCCTACATTGATGTCTCCACCCATGCTCAGAAGATTGAGAGGGCGGTCCCAGTTGTAGCCTGAAAGCAGGTCAAGCATGAAGATCTCAGGCTTGGTGAGATACTGCTTGTCCTTAGGGATGGTCAACACGATCTCATCAGGAATCTGATCCGCATATTTCTCGTCAAGGATACCATACTTGATGACATTCTCCTTGTTGACAGGAATCGAGAATCTTCTTGATATTATATAGTCGACCTCCTTGTTGTTTGTCAGCATGAGCTTGGCATCCGGATGGCGGAATATCCTCATCACATCAGACAGAGGAATGATGGTGTCCATCCTGTCCTGGATGAATACGTACTCGTTAGTACCATACAGATACTGGCGCGGACCGACCTGAAGGTCAAGCGGAGCCGACTCGTTCACGGCATACTTCATCTGGTCGATGTGCCAGTCTGTGCCGAGGAGCGAAGTGTTGACGATGCGCACATCCGGACGGACATTCTCGACCTCCTGGGCATACCAGAGCGGGAAGGTGTCATTGTCACCATGTGTCACAAGAATGCCGTTCTCTCCCACAGAGTTGAGATAGTTCTTCGCCATCTCAACCGCTGTATATCTGTTGCTTCTGTCGTGGTCATCCCAGTTTTCTGATGCCATCAGGGCAGGGACACCGAGGAGAGCAGCAGTAACGACAGCTGCGATGGTCGCGTCACATTTCTTTGCACCGGCCTTCTTCTCACAGCTGGAGCTGATCCAGTTATACACAGCAGCAACTGCAAGTCCGATCCATATAGAGAACGAGTAGAACGATCCAGCATAAGCGTAGTCACGCTCACGCACCTGGAACGGAGGCTGGTTGAGGTAGATCACAATCGCGATACCTGTCATGAAGAACATCAGGAATGTCAGCCAGCAGCCTCTCTTGTCACGATCGAACTGGAAGAACAGACCGATCAGTCCGAGAAGGAGCGGAAGCATGTAGTAATGGTTCTTGCCAGGATTGTTCTTAAGATAATCCGGCGCATTTGACTGGTCTCCCAGACGGAAGTTATCAATGAACTTGATTCCGCTCTCCCAGTTTCCGATGAAAGGATCACCTGGACTAGGACTATGGATCTCGTTCTGACGGCCTGCAAAGTTCCACATGAAGTAACGCCAGTACATCCAGTTCATCTGGTAGTCGAAGAAGAACGCCAGATTCTGGAAGAATGTCGGCTTGTCGTGCTTTGCGCCGCGCACCTTGTGGCCGCCGCCGGACATATATGACTTATAGAACGATATGTGACGGTCATCAGAACTCCACATGCGAGGGAAGAGCATCTTGCCCGTTGCGTCATACTTTACATCGCCTGGTCCCTCAGCCTTGATGTATCTGTCCTTTCCGTCCTTAGGCATAGGCGCCCAGTATGTAGCCTCCTCGATATCATACGGAGCATCGAAATACTGTCCGTACACCAGAGGATTGCTTCCGTACTGCTCACGTCCGAGATAACGCACGAGAGTGTAAGGATTGTCAGGCTGGTACTCGTTTGTAGGAGTCTTTGCGCTTGAGCGGATGATCACGATAGAGAAGAGTGAAAATCCTATCACGATCATGGTGAAGCACAGCAAGAGGGTGTTGGCAAGCACCTTCTGCTGCTTCATTGTGCGGAACATTCCCCAGAAGCATGCACCCAGAAGCAGAAGCATGAACACGGCCGCACCCGAATTGAACGGCATGCCGAGCGCATTGACAAAGAACCTGTCGAAACCGGCTGCAATCTTAGGAAGATATGGAATGATGCCGAAAAGGATCACCGCAAGGATTATCACCGACACGAGGAATATCTTGATATACTCCTTGAAGGTATAATGTCCGTTCTCCCTCTTCTTATAGTAGAACATGAACACCAGCGCAGGGATGGCAAGCAGGTTCAGCAGGTGGATTCCGATGGAAAGACCCATCAGGAACGATATGAGCACGATCCATCTGTTGGCATAAGGCTCATCAGCCTGCTCGTACCACTTGATCATTGCCCAGAACACCAGGGCAGTGAAAAGCGATGACATCGCATATACCTCACCCTCAACGGCCGAGAACCAGAATGTGTCGCTGAATGTGTATGCAAGAGCACCGACTGCACCGGAGCCGAAGATGGCAATCGCCTTGCCGAGCGCATATGTTCCATCCTCAGACGGCTTGACAAGCCTCTTTGCAAAGAACACTATGGTCAGGTAAAGGAAGAATATGGTAAGGGCCGAGCATATCGCGTTCATTGCATTCACCGCCACCGCGGCATGCATGTTATCGGTAAACATCGTGAAGAATCGCGCAAAAAGCTGGAACACAGGGTTTCCAGGAGGGTGACCCACCTCAAGCTTGTATGACGACGCGATGAACTCTCCGCAATCCCAGAAGGACGCTGTCGGCTCGATTGTCAGAAGATATGTGACGGCTGCCACGACAAAGACCAAGGCCGCGACCAACCTGTTCCACAAAGTGAATTTCTTGTTGTCCATTATTATATTATTGTTCATAAAACCCACAAATATACGCACATAATAGCTATATTTGCAAAAATAAATTCTCAAGCAGATGGCTGACAACGACTGGAAGAAAAGACTTGGAGTAGTATTCTCCACCAATCCTGATTTTACCTACGAAGAAGAGGCGCCGCAGGAGCCTGCAACTCTCGCGCCAGAAAAGCAGAATCTCATAGTCGGAATTGACAGAAAGGGCCGCGGCGGAAAGCAGGTTACACTGATAACCGGATTCATAGGCACGGCAGACGACCTTGCGGACCTGGGTCGTACGCTCAAGGTAAGATGTGGAGTCGGCGGAAGTGCCAAAGACGGAGAGATTACAATCCAGGGAGACTTCAGGGACAGGGTCGTCGCACTTCTGAAGGAGATGGGATATAAAGCAAAGAGAGGAAACTAAGATGCTGTTCAACATTCTGGCACTCATATCATTCTTCATCTGTCTGCTCCTGCTGAGGACATTCGTCGAGGTATTCCCCTCGCTGATGGCCTGCCTGGTCAGATGGAAGGAAAGCGTCAATCTTGACGCCAGCGTGATGCTGAGCAGAGACAGGGACATCATGGCGATCGCCATGATCATGCCCTTCTGCCTGACCGCAGCCAGATTCTCCCTGTACACGCCTTCATGGACAGGACAGTTCGGAGCGGACGGCAGGCTCGGTATCACCATCGGCATAGTCACAGCATACATTCTGCTCAGAAAGGGACTTGAACATGTATTCCGTTCAAAGAAGATGAACCCGAAGACATACAGGACAGCTTGCAAATCCTCACACACCTTCTTCATAATACTTACGCTTGTAGCGATGGCCATGGGAGGCACGTTGTCCTTCCTGAAGGTAGATCCGATGGGCATAAGAAACGCAATGCTTTGGGTATCAGCAATAACATATGCGCTCTTTCTTTTGAGAAAAACACAAATTTTTATTTCTTCTTGCTCTTTTTTCAGCGGTTTTTTGTACCTTTGCGCCCTCGAAATTTTACCGACTGGAGCACTGGTTGCTTCAGCCCTTATTTTTTGATAGAATGAGCGTTAAGAAAATACTGATTTCACAGCAGCAGCCGAAGACGGCTTCGCCTTACACCAGCATTGCAGAGAAGTTCGGAGTAGAGTTTGAATTCAAGCACTTCTTCAACATCGAGCCCCTGACCTCAAGGGAGTTCCGCGCACAGAGAATAAATATTCTTGACCATACTGCAATCGTATTCTCAGCACGCACAACAATCGATGCATTCTTCCAGCTCTGCGAAGAGCTCAGAATCAAGGTGCCTGAGACCATGAAATACTTCTGCACCACCGAAGCGGTGGCCAACTACCTGCAGAAGCACATCGTTTACAGGAAGAGGAAGATCTTCTTCGGAGACGGTACACCAGAATCCATCATCGGACTGATCGGATCAAAGCACAAGGGAGAGAACTTCCTTATAGCTACTGCAGAATCATCAAGCAAGGATGCAGTGACAAAGCTCTTCGAGGAGAGCGGGTACTCTTTCGAGACCGCCGTCTTCGTGAAGCCGGTATCCCAGGACCTCAAGGAGATCGACCTGCACAGCTACGACATGATCGTTCTCTTCAATCCTGCAGACGTGAAGTCACTCTATGAGAACTATCCTGAATTCGAGCAGAAGGACATCAAGTTCGTGTCATACGGAAGATCCATCGTGAAGGCAATGGATGAGGCAGGTCTCAAGATCGAGATCTCAGCACCGACACCGGAAGCTCCTTCAGTGGCGAAGGCACTTGAGATATATCTTACAAACAACCAGTAAAGTGGAAGGCGTAGAAGCCAATACCTCTTTTCCCAAGAAAGAAAGACTCTGTGGCAAGACAGCCATCTCGAAGCTTCTTGCCCAGGGTCGTCATGGTAGTGTGCCCGGCATGCGTTACCTGTTCATGAAAGACACAGGTCTCGACCATGCCAGGCTTCTTGTTTCTGTACCCAAGAAGATCTTCAAGAGAGCCGTAAAGCGTAACCTTTACAAGCGCAGAATCCGTGAGAGCTGGCGCAGGCAGAAGCACATGCTTCCAGAAGGAATGGGAGTGGATGTGCTCGTGATGTACTCATCCAAGGAACTGCTGACCTACGAGGAAATCTATACAGCAATCGGTCAGATCATCGGGAAAGTCAACCGCCAGATCACAAAGTCAAAAGACGATGAGCAGACAGTCCAAGCAGACTCTTAAGAAGATAGCTATCTCGCCTTTCGTCCTTTTGATAAGGTTCTACCAGGTCTGCATATCTCCCCTGAAACCGGCTTCATGCAGATTCACCCCGACATGCTCGCAGTATGCCCTTGAGGCATTCCGCAAACATGGTCCGTTCAAGGGATTATACCTCGCAATACGAAGAATCCTGCGTTGCCACCCTTGGGGAGGACACGGATACGACCCGGTTCCGTAATTTTTCAAAAAACGCCATTCAAGGCCCTACAACACGTAAAACAACTGCAAAAACAACAAAACCAACAACACCGGAAAAGAAAAAGACAACGATCTTTGCATCGGTTAAGAATCTTATTCGTCTCTTTCTGACCGGTCTCATATTTTCTAGAAATGTGTGCAATTCCAGAGACTGGAATAGAAAGAAAATGAAAAGCGCAAGCCGTGACGGTTTGCGCTTTTTGTGTGTTATCACCCGACGACATCCCTGACGACCTGTTCGATCAGGTCTTTCCAGGCTTCGTTCTCCTTCATCACGTACTTGTCCAGTTCGTGAGTTTTGAGCGTGTCATTCTGGTCATACCCACGCTCGCCTCCCCATGCGGTCAGACCGCAACCCAATAAGACAATTGATATCAAATGTCTTATTGGGTTCATTGGGTTTTTATTTTAAAATGTGATTTGAGAAAGATGACGGGCACTTGGAATGATGCCCGTCATCACTCGTTAGCATCATATTATTAAACATGAGACCTTAGAGTATCCTTTTACTTTTTTTCAAATCCCCATAATCGGTTAACCTCGTTAAACGGATTCCTGATATTTTATTATCAATTAAAATATTAGCCAATCTTTCTGTAATAAGAATATAATTGGGAAGACCACGAAAGATATCGCTACCATCCCAGGTATTCAAGTCAAAACTACAGCCGTATGAGTTAGGGGAATATCCTAATTCTGTGGGAGGATTTTCAAGTTTTATTACTTCTCCAGCACGCCCAATTATTGATAATCCATTATAACCATATACTCTGTTCCCTCTTTTATCATACAATTCTATCGGATAGCACTGCCAACCTGTCATTCCCGATTCTTCTAAAAGGGTCTTCAATCGATCAGAAATTAAAGGAAGATGAATAAATCCAGGATTAAGAACATCTCTTTTCTTTGTCCCATAATGATGTCTGTCTTGGTGAAAGACAACAGGAAAAGATATTTCACCATATTCACCGTAGCAAAGGGACCATTGTAAATCACGTGCTTTACTATATTCACTTTTAGCTATATATTCGCTCCATAGATTAGGTTCAGCGGTAAAAGTTGTAGATACAATTTCGCCACTGACATCAAAAAACTTCCGTATCATAAATTTCTTTCTTTAATTTTCTTGCTTGCTCAAACAATTCATCTGTCGTAGGATTTGGATTTTTCCTTGAAGAAATCATACCACGCAGCATTATACAGATTAGCGCGTCTGCCTAAATGCAAATCCGCATCAAGCCAAATGCCATATCTTGGATCATTAGGATTAATGTCTGTATTTTTAAAATTGTCAATTGCCTTAGGGAAAATATGATGCGCATTTATACTTGCATCAGGCGTCTCACCCGTTAATCGCATTAAGTTATCTCTAAAATTTCTCTCAGTGAAACTCTTAAACTTAATACCATCAATAACTCGTGTGCCATCGACAACTGCATCAGAAACCCCAACAGCCTTTGCAAACCACTTGACTTCATCTCCAAAGCCGGTTGCCAAATCGATACCAGCAACACCTTTCTCAAATAACGAGGCATCAGGATCAATAATGGTGTGTGCATTATCTACGACATCCAACCATTCGCTCTTCAGGATACCCTTGACACTGATCTTCTTCCCCGCCTTTGCTGCTTTGTATATCTTCTTGCCAACCTTGAGAACTTTACCATAAGCTTCCCCATCCGGATCCACAAAGTTCACCGGATTATTATTGCAGAAAGCCAGTGCGCTCAGCTACGTTCCATCCGAAAGATAGGAATAATTCACCAAAGCCGCAAACCTGTTGCGACTGTAGCTTACATATCGCTAGCACTTAAATGGTTCATCTTCAGTGCCTTAGAGGTTGGTGCCTGCTGCAAAATGCAGCAGGCATTGACATCAAACTCACTGTTAATCAGAAACTTGAGTGCTGACACGGTTCTGAAGCATTACCCGACGACATCCCTGACGACCTGTTCGATCAGGTCTTTCCAGACTTCGTTCTTGCCTTTGCGTCTGCGGGATGGATCACTTATGTCATTACGTTGCAGGACTACCCTCTTCTCATACCCTTCCTGCAGATGGTGGCCCCAGAAGAGGCTGTCCTTGTCCAGGATCTCCATCTCCTTCATCACGTACTTGTCAAGTTCGTGAGTTTTGAGCGTGTCGTCCTCATGCTCATCGAAATGAAGGACGACAAGGTCCTCCTTGACCTCCCATTTGCCGAAATGTTTGTAGGTATTGTCACTGACGGTGTTTGTGACCATAAAGGTGTTGTCAGTGTGCAGGTGCAGATTCAGGACATATTCCGGAATCTCATATTTGTAGGTTCCGACCATATCATTCTGGTCATACCCACGCTCGCCTCCCCATGCGGTCAGGCCGCAAAACAGGAAGACAATTGATATCAAATGTCTTATTGGTTTCATTTTGTTCTTGGTTTAAAGTGTAGATTTGAGAAAGCTGCCGAGCAGCTATGTCAACTACCCGACCGCCGGGACACTAAGTGTTAAACAAATTCTCGCTATTATCCTAATTGCAGGAATGATTTATATCGGTACAAATTTCATTGCTCCAACCCTCAAAATACACTCCGTTATATGTAAAACCAACTTTATACCACTTAGGGGAGGGATGTTCTGGATATGGACTGCTATCTGGCTCAATCACATAATCTATTACGTATAAGTATGGATTATAGTCCATCAACATTTTGGCATCAAATATGGTATGAGAAGCGTTTTCCGATGGCTTTTCATAAAGCAACCATTGTTCACGACGTATCCTCACATACGCCGCACAATCAGTCTTATTGATCCAACCGGTAATAACATCATTCGAAGTTATACTTGGATAAATATCAACATAAAATCTTAATGAAGACTGACCTTTAACCAATATTGTATTGCTATCATCTATAGCCGTATTTTCAATAACCTTTTCAATAATATCATTTCCTGTCGCACTTTCATAAATATTTACATATTCATTCCTTGTTGAGAGAAACAGCGTAAAACGTGGTATCTGTGCTTGAAGATAGATTCCGCAGAATAACAGTAAGGTTGTGTAAATATATTTCATTTTCGGTTAATAATTAATTTATAAGGAGTTTTATTAATTTGGCTATCATATCTTTCCCATTCTCTTGCATCAATCAGCAAACACCCTTTTGATACAGCATTTAAAGTTTTTGTGTTATACCCAGCAAAGCCATTAGCATTTGTGCGGTGAACATAAATAGCATCTTTTTGAGTTGCGCTATGTGCATCCTTATTCGGGAAATAATTATTCTTACCATACAAGCAATTAACCGCTTTCCCATCATTTACAATATGCGTTTTAGGGATCTTGCTTTCAGGGTTAGGACTTACAAAAGAAACATCATAACTGCCATTATCAACAGCCCCATAAGTCGCAAAATCAGAGCTCATCGTAAACCCGGTATAACTCTGAATATCGCTTGCTCCACCAGGTCCGTATACTGTTACGTTTGCAGGTTTTGCGCCATCTCCAGTTAAACTTCCGTCAGCACTCAGACGTTCATCATAATCTCCATCAAATACAACAACTGCTTCAGCTAAATATGTACCCTTAACTCCCATGGCATCAAGTTCTTCTTGAGAAGTCGCATCTGTCCAAGCATATTCAGTAACAAGAGTCTCTTGATTATTCTTATCAAGTATTTTTGTTTGATATGAATACCAATCCATGCCATCCGGATCGACAAAATTTACCGGATTGTTATTGCAGAAAGCATAAGGCGAAACGCCGTAATACTTCTCCGAAAGGGGGTCAGGGGTCATCCAGCGGTGGAGGGTCGGGCTGTACTGTCTTGCGCCGAAGTCGGTGTAGCCTGTGCTGAAGTCCGGGGTCTGGGCTTCCTTGCCGGTGTAGGCGTCCCTGAGGGTCAGACCTGTCGGCAGGGCTGCTGTCGCCAGAGCGTGTGCCGGGGTGCTGCCTTGACCGGAAACCATAACCTGCGACTCGTCACCGAAGGCAGAGTACTCTGACGCCTTGTACAGATTACCTGTCTTGCCGTCGACCACCGCTCTGACGCTGCCGAGGTAGTCGGTCACGTAGAGCAAGGCTCCGTCAGGAGTCATGCGGCCGCCGCCGAAGGCTGCGCTCTCCAATGTCAATGAACTGCCGGCATTGCTGCCGGAACTCTTCCTGTACACGAACAGTCCTCTGTAAACGAGCCCCTCACCGCTTCCGTCCAGTGCGCTCAGCTTAGTTCCATCCGAAAGATAGGAATAATTCACCAAAGTCGCAAACCTGTTGCGCTCGTCAGCACTTAAATGGTTAACTTTCAATGCCTTAAAGGTTAGTGCCTGCTGCAATTTGCAGCAGGCACTAACGTTAAACTCGCTATAAATCAGGCGGTTAGATGCTGACACAGTTCTAGAGCATTACCCTAATACCTCAAGAAACTGCTCTTTGTGAAGCGGATTGACTTCGTTGATCTGACTCTTGATCCTACTTTTGCGGATATATATGGTGTTCATAGAAGTATTCAGCAGATGGGAAATGGTCGTGACATCAAATCCTATGGCATATAGACTGAAGATTGCGTGATCCATTTTCTTTAAAGAAGGTACTTCTGCACGAAGATTTGTCATGATATTATCTAAATCTTCATCAAGCATCGCCTCAAACTTTTCGCTGTTCTGGTAATCAATGGTAAATTCAGCTACTATTGCAGCAACCTTTCTATAAACAGAACTCTCACCGTTGACCAGATCTTTGGAGTGAATGTACTGCTCATATAGAGCACCTACGGTCTCGAACTTCGTCCTATAGAGAGACAGATACTTCTTTTTCAGGGCAGGATAGTCTTCTCTCTTAGCTTCTTCCAACTGACGATTAATCTCAGTTATATATAACAAGTACTTCTCTTTCTGCTGCTCTTGCCTTTTTACATAGCTCTTTATAAGAGCATAGGCAATCACTGCAGAAAATACTGACACAAGTATAAAGATTAGAGAAGTCAAACGAGCATTTTGCGCCTCATATTCAGCCAGGTTGGATTGAGCCTGATAATAATTCCTTTGGGAAAGCGCTAAAGACTGCTTTAAAGCATCTGAGACTTCGGTATCATTATGCTTTATGTAATCCTCCAGATGTGATAAAGCCAACTCTGAATTAGCGTCATACTTTGCAATCATATACTGCCAATAAGACGACGTTCCTGAAGAAACTGAGGCTAACTGTTCTATTAATTCTTGTGCACTTTCTTTTTGACCTAACGCATTTAGCGAATAAGCCCATGCCCAATAATTCTTAATTGTAAGACAATGACTTAAACTTCCAGCGAAAATATCCTCATATAAATTTACTACTTTACTAAAGTCCGGATTTTCATGGGTGGTAACAGATATATAAGCTTGGATTAATTCTGCCCTGACACGAACTTTATCATCTAATGTTTTATCGCTCAACAACTGATCAAGCAGTCGCTCAGCTTCTTCATTATGTTGATATTGGTTATATAAAGATCTTATAATATTCAATTTAACAACATCACAATAATATTTTGTTGAGACTTTTGAATTAATCTCCAAAGCCTCTCTCAAACATATAACTTCTTCTATAGGATTATATGTCCGAGCATATACTTCTGCCTGATCAACTTTTATGAATCCCAAATACAGACTATCGCACACGCGAGCAACCTCCTCCGCTTTGGTGAACTCGACAATAGCTTTATTATACTCCTCCTGATAATAATAGGCCAAACCTAGATAATAAAGAGAACGGGCATGGTATTTCTGAGGTCCATGCTTTGAGAAATAGTCTACTGCCACTTGAGCGATAGAGTCGTCACTGACATCTATGAAGTTCTTGTCAAGGGCCATCGCGTGGAGGAGGGCGTGGTGGGCCTTTGTGCGGGTAGTATTGAGATCGTCTCTATCTATAGATTCAAGCACGGCAAGGGCGCTGTCCGGGCGCTCCATGATGTATGACTCGACATCGTTCAGCGTACGGCTGACGTTGACGAACGTACAGGAAGCTATGCTCAGCAGGATTATGGTTATTGCTAGAAGTCTTTTCATGGCTTGAAATATTTTCATGCAAGTTACGCATTATTATCCGGAATTTCCTTTCTTTGCCTTGCAAGT
>JAGBTT010000111.1 GCA_017631175.1 Bacteroidales bacterium | reverse complement strand
TTCATTCCATAGAGGAACATACCCAGGGCTCCCAAAAGCGTAAAGATTTGAAGTATTCCCATTGTTTTATGCAATTTGGTTTGTTATCAGATACCAGGTATAGCCTATGAAGCACAGGAAGAAGATCACTCCCTCGTACCTCTGGATCTTGCAGTCCCTGCCGAAAGCGTAAAGGGCCACGACTGCAGCAATCATGACGATATAATCCACTATCGTTATGCCTGTAGATGTCAGAGGTGTCACCTGCGAGCTAAGTCCGAGGATAAGGGCTATGTTGAAGATGTTCGAGCCCACGACGTTTCCGAGGGCCATGCTTGTGTTCTTCTTCAGCGCAGCGGCGATCGAGGCGGCCAGCTCAGGAAGTGATGTTCCGCAGGCGATCAGCGTCAGAGAGATGAACGCATCATTCACTCCGAAGGATTTCGCTATCACTACTGCGTTGTCCACGAAGAGGTCGCAGCTGAAGATAAGCACTGCAAGACCGCCGATGACCTTCAGGACAGCTTTCCACATAGGTCCGGCTTCATCTGTCTTGGACTCTTCCGCTGGGACTGACTCAGCTGAGACCTGCAGTCTCTGCTTCTTGTCCCTGGCGAACGAAAGCCACATGAAGAAGGCGAAGATTGCGATGAGGATGAGTCCGTCGACTCTGCCAATGCATTGGGCAGTGCCGTTGAAGAAATTAAGGGCAAAGAGCATCAGGAGGACTGATACGCCCACGCAGAACGGGATCTCAAATTTAAGGTTCTGGCGGTCGAACGTGACCGGAAAGCACATCGCTGTGATTCCCAGGATTCCGAATATGTTGAAGATGTTCGATCCGACTACATTGCCGATCGCGACATCGGCATTACCGTTAAGGGCGCCGATGAAGCTGACGGTCATCTCCGGAGTCGATGTTCCCACTCCGATGATGGCAGCTCCGATCACGAAATCAGATACCTTGTATTTCCTGGCTATGGATACCGATCCGGCCACGAGATAGTCCGCACCCAGAACGATACCCACAAGTGATAAGATCAAAATTACGTATTCCATTGCTATTTAATGAGTTTTTCTACTTTTGCGAGCTCGTGCTCATAGATTCTCGAACATGGCTCGTACTTGTATGGAACATATTCGAAAAGCTGAAGGTAAGCCTTTCCTGAAGGCTTCCTGTAATAGATGTCAAGCTTGAGGGCATTGCCCTTCTCTGCCTCACGCATGTCCACTGACTCCGGTTTTGCAGCTATTGCTGCCATGATTGCCGCATGTTGTGTCTGCTGGAAATAGATCTCCTTCTTTGCGAAGACCTCTCCTGATGCGGCATCCTTATGGCCTGTCTTCATGACAAGGGCAAGGATGAGGCCGGCGAAGATGAGGAAGAAGCCGGTGATGTTGACAGATGCACCTGTCGGCAACGCGATCAGCACAGAACCTGCAACGATGAGTGAAACAAAAATTACGATGTCTTTTATAGAGCGTACTCTGATGAATTCCTTTTCCATTTTATTTATCATTTAGTTATAACACGAAAGGCGGCACCCTTCCCCATGAAAGATGTCGCAAAGTTTATATTGCCAGACTAGATGGTCCGGCTATAGGAGACTAAATGATAAGCCTGCCCAAAGCAGAAAGCCTGCTTGCAGGCTCATACAGGGCAGATCGGAAGATGATTATATTTCTTGTCAGATACCTTATGCCGGCATTGATGACCTTGCCGGCTTTTGCGAATTCCAGGCTGCTGCGCTGGACGGTGTTTGTCCGGCGGACTGCATTCTGGACATTGATATTGGTGCCGCTTGTAATCTGACGCGGCAGACAGGGGTCTGATTCCGTTTGAGATATGCTGCTATGACAGTCTACGGCATCTATATAAGCTTCGCTCATGAAATCCTCCTGAACATCAGCCACACGCTCGCCTGTACCACCACAAAGGACGGCAACTACGAGCAAAGGCAGCAGATATTTAAGGGTCTTCCACATATACGGTGCAAATATAATATATATTACAAGAATTCCTTGAGTTCATATAAGGCCGGAAGCGCACGATGTGTCTCGTTGTCCCATAGACCACGGTTGACCCAGTTGGTCAGCACCGCGCTGCCGGGGCCGTTTCCGTTCTCCTCCGGAAACCACCAGTAGAGTCCGGTCACATTTTCATGCTTCTTAAGTTCCTGGATGAGGGCTCGCGTATATGCAGCCTGACCTGCAGGATTTACCGGCCATGCTGAAGAGAAATCGAACTCTACGTCTGGCGCCTGCCACTGATAGTGATATGCAGTCTCCACCAGTTGTACCTTCTTGTCAGGGAACTCCGTTGCAAGTCCTTCAAGGGACTTCGAGAGAGTCTCTAAAGAACCATGCCAGAAGGGATAATACGAGAGTCCTATGATATCGTAATCCACCTTGGAGAGGCGGCCATATATATCCTTGAGAGAGGAAAGCTTACCTGAGCGCTCTGTATGAAGGATTATACCCGCCTTAGGGCATACTTCACGGATTGCTTTTGTCGCCTGAGTCAGGAGGTTTGCGAAACGGGTCCAGCTTTCCTGTGACGAATCATAGAAACACCTGTTGCTTCTGTCATTACGACCCGCATATGTGCTCCATAGCATTCCGTATGAAATCTCATTGCCCGGCTGGACGAAGTCCGGTGCGGCGCCTTCGTCGACAAGCCTCTGGAGACATTCCTTAGTGTACTGATATATCCTGGCCTGAAGCTCGATATCGCTGAGCGATGCCCATTCCTGCGGAATCCACTGGTTAGAAGGATCTGCCCATGTGTCGCTGTAATGGAAGTCCAGCAGAAGCGCAAAGCCTTCCTGCTTTATGCGCTTACAGAGGCGAACCACATATTCAATATCCTGACATACCTGAGCATCCCTGCTTCCATCCGGATTCTTCTGCTGCGGATTGACAAACAGGCGCACACGCTGCGCGTTCCAGCCCACCTGTTCACTCTTCATGTACTTCAGCACATCGGGGATAAGGTTACCCTCATGATCATAGTACGGCACCTTATTGTCTTCGTAGCTCTGAAGCACGGAGATATCACCGCCGAGCCACAGACCGTCAAAGGTCGGCTTCGGGTCCTGGCTATCGGGGTTGTCAGGATTCTGCGGCTGCTCCGGCTGGGGCTTTGGTGAAGGTACATGATTGGTAGGTCCATATGGGTCCTCCCCGCAGGCAACAAACATAATAAGGCCGGCAGCCAGTGCCGTGAAATATCGTGAGATGGTCATAATATTGGCATTATGGTACAAATATAATACAAAAAGTCCACCAGAAATATTTCTGATGGACTTTTTGTGGTCCCTGCAGGGCATGATCCTGCGACCCCCTGATTATGAGTCAGGTGCTACTAACCAACTGAGCTAAGGGACCAAACTTTTTAAAGAACTAAATTTGCCAGTGGTTCGGAGTGGTTACCGAACCACTATGCAAATATAATACTTTTTTCGATTTTCTCGAATTAGTTGAGCTTAATCTCAACCTCAACGCCGCTTGAAAGCTCAAGCTTCATGAGAGCATCTACAGTCTTAGGAGTTGCCTCGTAGATGTCGAGAAGACGGCGGAATGAGTTGAGCTCGAACTGCTCGCGTGACTT
>JAGBTT010000012.1 GCA_017631175.1 Bacteroidales bacterium | reverse complement strand
TCCGGGAGCGATGAAGCTCAAGGATGTGAACGGTGACGGCAAGATCACAGTAGATGACAAGACCATCATCGGCAATGCCCAGCCACTGGGAATCGGCGGATTCAACCTTTCAGGTTACCTCTACGGCTTCGACTTCTCAGCTAACTTCAACTATGTGTTCGGCAACAACATCTACAATGCCAACAAGATCGAGTTCAGCCACTCAAGAAAATATTCGAACCGCAACCTCCTTTCATCCATGAATGTGGAAAACCGCTGGACCAATATCGACTGGGCTACAGGAGAAGAGATTACCGATCCGGACCGTCTCGCTCAGATCAATGCAGGTACTACAATGTGGAATCCGGGCGTGAACAAGGCTATATTCTCTGATTGGGCTGTCGAGGACGGTTCTTTCCTCCGTCTTCAGTCTGCAACCATCGGATATACTCTTCCGCAGAAATGGACTATGAAGATAAAGATGCAGAAGCTCCGCATATATGCAACAGGAACCAACCTCTTCTGCCTCACCAGATATTCAGGCTATGACCCTGAGGTGGACACCAGACGTAAGACTCCTCTTACTCCAGGTGTAGACTGCTCAGCATATCCAAAGAGCAGGGGTTATGTAGTCGGCGTAAACATCACATTCTAAAACCGGAATTCATATGAAACTGATAAATAAAATCATAGGTGTAGGAATGCTTGCGGCCATGTCCCTGACTTCTTGTTCAGAGGACGGACTCAAGACACCGACCCAGTCATCATTCGACGAGTCTGTGGTATATTCCAACTACACTCTTGCAGAATACAACGTATTCGGAATCTATGAGGTATTCGGCCACACCAACTGTCACCGTGGACGTTACCTCCCTTGGTACGGTTTCAATACCGATATCGAGCTCTATAACAATACTACAGCTGACGAGAAGTCAAGCATCGCAAGATACTCGCAGACTGCTACAAACGGTCAGCTGAACCTCGCAAACGGCCCATACAACGAACTTATGGGAGGTATAGAGAGAGCAAACCTCGCGATCAGAGGTATCCGCCAGTATGGTAACCCTCAGGGCGACGCACAGATGGCAGAGCTTCTCGGTGAGGCGCTTACAGCACGTGCGCTTCTCTACACTGAGCTCCTGAAGGCTTATGGTGAGGTGCCTGCTCGCTTCGCTCCGATCGATGCAAATACAATCTATCTCAACAAGTCTGACAAGGACATCATCTACAAGCAGCTTATCGCTGACCTTGAGGAAGCCTTCAATTATATGAAGTGGCCAGGCCAGAGCGCTATCACTGCAACAACAGACCGTCCTAGCCTTGCTTTTGCCAAAGGTCTTTATGCACGCCTCTGCCTCATGGCTTCAGGTTACTCACTCCGTCCTGACGAAGGTCTTGTCGGAACAGGCAATGCCGGCACAGTAAGACTTTCAAATGATCCTGAGCTCCAGAAGGATGTTCTCTATCCAAAGGCTCTTGCAGCTCTTAAAGATGTGATTGACAACGCAGGCCTTTCACTTATGGACTATGAGCAGCTCTGGAGAGAGTTCAACAACATGGATACTGCTGCCGGAAAGGAAGTCATCTATGTCATCCCTTCTTCAGACACTCGTGGACGCTGGAACTATACATTCGCAATCAGAACAGAGGGTAACCCAGACTGGTCACAGGGCCCTACATCAAGCCGTGGCGGTACAGCTGGTCCAGTCCCTACACTCTACTGGAAATACGAGGACAAGGACGTTCGTCGTGACCTCAGCTGCGTGAACTGGAAGTGGGTTCTTGGTCCTAACGGAAAGAACATCCCTCAGCTCGCTGGTCCTAATGACTGGTACTTCGGAAAGTTCCGTCTCGAGTGGCAGGAAAGAGCACCTTATAATGGTGGTAATGACGACGGTATCAAGCCTGTATACATGAGATACTCTGACATTCTCCTTATGGCTGCCGAGATCGCTAACGATCCTGCATGCGGAAGCCGTGACGAGAACTTCGCTAAGGAATGTCTCCTCCAGGTACGCCAGAGAGCTTACAAAGGCAACGAAGGTCTTGCTTCAACATATGTAAATGGTCTCGCGGGTCAGACTGCAATCTTCGACGCAATCGTTGACGAGCGCGCTCTCGAGTTCGTAGGTGAGATGCTCCGCAAGAACGACCTTATCCGCTGGAACCTCCTCAAGACCAAGATGGACGAGTCTAAGGCTGAACTCCAGGCATGGATGGATAACGCAGGAACTGAGTTCGGTCCAGCAGTATGGTACAGATATGCAGCTGACGGCTCTATCGAGACTTACGGTTTCAATGAACTTGCTTCTACAGAAGTGGCTCCTGCAGGCGAAGGATGGGAGTGCTACACAGACTCAAAGGGTGAGGTTGGAACATACTTCAAGTTCATCAGCGAGGATACTGGTTCATACAGCGAGTCAGCTCAGAAGAAGCTTGATTCATACTATGATGTAGATCCTGACACTAAGCAGTGGTGGCCGATTCCTGAGGCAACTCTCGTAAACAGCCAGGGTACATTGTTCAATGACTATGGATATTAATATTTGAACTTATGAAAAGAATATTTTCAGCAATATTATCCGGAGTAATCCTTCTCGCTTTCGGTGCAGGCCTTTCAAGCTGTACGGAGGAGATGGTGGACATCAATGACGAGGTTGCCCTCGGAAGATGTCTTACTCCTACCGAGCTCTCGGCGAAGATAATCGACGGTGAGTTCATCGAGTTCTCATGGACAAAGTCCAAGGGTGCTACGGAGTTCGTTCTCGAGCTCTACTCTGACGAGGAAATGCAGCAGAAAGTCGAGACTTTCACAATTCCTGCTGCTGATGTTCCTTATACTGCCGACCTTGAAGCAGATATGACTTACTACGCTCGCGTGAAGGGTGTCAATGGCGAAGGCGTTATCGGCGATTCCAACTGGGCAGTCTATGACCGCGCTCTTCAGACATATGCGATCAAGTCTTCTCTCAATCCTGAACTTGTAGACAGAAGTGCAACTTCCATCACAATCAAGTGGACAAAGGATCCTGAGGTTGACCATATCCGCATCACTCCAGCCCTCAATGCTGAGGAAGAGTACACACGTTTCGACGTGTCAGCAGACGCTCAGGCAGCGGCTCAGGTGGAGGTTACAGGTCTCAATCCTTCAGTAAACTACACTCTCGCAGTTCACTTCAAGAGTGCACAGCGCGGAACCGTTTCAGCATGGACTCGTCCATCTGTCGAAGGTGCAACTGAGGTAGCTACAGCTGAAGCCCTCATCCAGGCCCTCACAGACAAGGCTCCAGTGATCAAGGTCGCTTACTCTGAGACTCCTTACGTTATCGGAAGCGTTGTTCTCGGCGGTCCTGTAGCTATCTATGGTGATGCTACAGCGCAGGGTGCTCAGCCTACAATCCAGGGTGGTCTCAAGATCGGTGCTGACGTTACCAGCGTACACCTCGAGGCCCTCACATTCGACGGTGCAGGCATTGCAGACTATCCGCACAACCTGACATTCGATGCTGCCGCTACAGTAGAGAGCATCACAGTAGTAAACTGTAAGCTCAACAACTATCTCCGCGGTGTGCTTTATGAGAACTCAAAGGCTCCGACAGTAGGTGCTATCAAATACGACGGTGTAGAGGTAAACAACGTTACCGGTGACG
>JAGBTT010000110.1 GCA_017631175.1 Bacteroidales bacterium | reverse complement strand
CGGCGACGGCACCCGCTGGCACACCGCCACCGGCTGGTCCTGCTACACCACCAAAGGCCACACCCTCTCCGACACCCTCGCCACCTGCCTCTACCAATCCGCCCGCCACACCCTCAAAGGTAAAGCCATCCGCACCGACTACGCAAGAGACGGCGACCCCGACTGGGAAGAAAACTTCTACATCCTCCGCCACACCCACTGTCCCGCCGTCCTAATCGAAAACTTCTTCATGGACAACAAACAAGATCTCGCCTACCTCCTCTCACAAGAAGGCAGACGAGAAATAATCGAAACCATCGTCGACGGCATCGAAAGGTGTGTGCTCACCTTGGTATCCGGCTAGTGCCGGTTAATGTCTATTTGTTAGTTCATATTATCAGTTCTCATCTATCACTCCCAACACCTCCAGACAGCAATACCGAATCTCCTCCTCATCAAGCCCGCACTCCTTCAGATGCTCTATGAACTCCGGGTGATTCCTCTCGAAAGCAGCCAGCAGATTCTCAATGAACTCGCTCCTGCTGTCCTTAAGCTGCTCCAGTTCTTTAATGCTGCTGTACCCTTCCCAGTTATTGCCCTCAGGATTCTGGAATATGATATTAGCATCCGCTACCACCGCCTTCGACCCTTTCTCCACGACAGTCCCTGACATCATCACTTGAGCTTCTGCTTTTAATGTCAAGAGTAATGTCAATACATAATATTGATGCTATGATAATTCGTCTCATAGAGTTATTGCAAAGACATAATTATTCTTTCTATTTCCTCCGACGACGGTCTGGGAGCATTGTCATTGACAATCTTACCGTTCTTGTCGATGAGCATGTACCGGGGGATGAGATTGATGTTGTACTCATACATGAACTTTGCGGCTTTCGGATTCAGGATGCGATAGACCTTGCAACCGGTCAGCTTCAGCTTGTCAAGTGATCCGCACATCTTGCTGTGGTCTTCGTCTGTTGACAGATAGATGAATTCTACATCCTTTCCTTTCATCCTTTCTCTCAGCTCCGCTGCCGATTCCATCTCGGCACAGCATGGGCGGCACCATGAAGCCCAGAAATCTACATACACGACCTTGCCTTTCATGCTGCTCAGGACTTTGCTAAGACTTGTCTTCTTTCCGTCCGGGCTCATCAGAAGAACTTCGTTTTCGACCATCATCTCTTCCGCGAATGCGTCATGATACCTTTCTGTCAGCGTATTTGCAAATGTTGAATCAACGGCTGCAACGGTCATGTCCACATACTTCTTGCTCTTATGCTTCGGGAAGTCCTGAATCATGCCGTCAAGTGTTCGTATCAGGAATGTCTCAAAGAATGGTGTTCCTTTTATGAGTGTGTCATTCTGAAGCTTAGCGTATGTGTATTCCCAGTCGCATGTGCTTCCTTGTGATACCTGTACATATTTAGGGAAGTAGCTTGAATATGCAACGGAGTTCATAAATCCTTTGTAGAATCCATAAATATCAGCGTCGAATCTGTCCTTGTCGTAGTCCGCTTTGAAAATGGAATCAGCAACCGCCTCTCCAAGAGATCCTTTATATCCGAATTCCTTACGTTTCTTGAGCGACCATATGATCCTTTCCTTGAAATATCTGTATGCCGGCTCGGAGAACATTCCGGCGGTATTCAACGAATCGATCCAGACATTTTCTTTCTCAAGAGTTTCCACGATGGCATCATTATGCCGCATTCCATACTCATTCCATGCCTTGAACCCTCGCCTGAAGTCGAAGTCATAGATGTCCCATAACAAAGTATGATGGTTTTCCACCTCTTCGATTGTCAGTCCTTCGTATGAACCGAATCTTTCCAGATATGCCTTACGATACCCAACATCAAGAGCTTTCGTATCTCGATTCAGTATCCTGATCTGAGGCTGAGCGCGTGAATAAATCTTTGACGTATCCCTCCTGATCAGCACGGTATCCCCTTTATGGGCAATAAAGTCGCTTGATGCATAAGGATTGAAATTATATTTCACAAACATCCACTCTGCATCCAAAGTAACAGTGGTCGTATCTCCGTTTTCTCTTATGTCAGTGATGTCTTCAGCAGGGGCGATTGAAAGATATGTGAATGGAGCATGATTCGTCCTCATCGAATAGGCTCCCTCCTCCTTTCCATATTCAAAGTAAAACCTGTCAGAATAGGCTAGGCCATCGACAATGATGATGACCTAGTTGTTTTCTACCATAGACTCTTGCTTAGTAGAACACCCCACTAAGACTACCACTAAGGCTATTGTTGCTAAAATTCGTTGCATGATTTTGTTGGAATGCTTTCTTCTTTTAAGAACTTGTTGAGTTGTGTGCTCACCTTGGTATCCGGCTAGGGTTGGTTATGATTTTCTATTTCTTTTTCCTTGACACCCAAACAGCACCTCCAACAGCGAGAATGCCTAAAAGCAAATATATATACAACGATTTGCGTCCAGAGGGCTTATCAAGCATAGCATTTCCCTTAACCTCAAAAGGATCTTCACCAAGGTATTTGCCCTCAGCAATAAGTTCTATCGCTTTTTTAAGTATGATATCATTCTCTGCCGTGAAGAATTCCTCATAAGTAACCGGAACCTCATAATCCGGCAGAAGTCCTCGTCCATAAGGCACTCTTTCATTCACAACATCATCGAAAACCTCTTTGACAAGGGGAATATGAACTTGAATCTTGGAATTCGGCAGCTGTATGTCTGCGAACTTCATCGCTGTCACATAATGATAAGCGGTACCGGTTTCTCTACCAACTGTAACGGCACGATGATTTCTAACGAGTACAGAAGCAAATACTGTAGCCGCAGAGCACGATTGGTCACTTGTGAGGATATAGACCTTTCCCGGATAATGAACAAGAGAATCCGGAACGATATCATTTACCGGATATTCTGAATCAGAATAGAACCCCTTCTTCCCTTCAATCGGTTTAAATCCTTCAAATGGAGCAATGCTTTGGTCATAATTCAAACTGTATTTGAAACTCTCATAAGAAGCGTTTGAATTTACCATTGCATATTGATTCAGAGCTACTGATGTTGTGTCGATGAATACAGACAGAAGCCTATTCATTGCGGAAACATGACCTCCGGGATTCAGTCTCAAATCAATGATCATATTCTCCTTCTGCACATTTCCTCCTATCTTGCTTACTATGTCATCAACTTCGACATCATTCAGAGTGAAAGTATTTACGGTAAGCAGCACAGTACTGTCGTTCAGGTCCTTAAACTCCCAGTTCTTGCTGTATGACTGCAACATTCTTTTATAATAATCCACCTCATAAGACAATGCAGGAATATATTTGCCACCGCGTCCTGATTTCTGCCAGACATCAATATATTCAGTCCCGTCGGAAAATTTAACTCTGGTGGTACGTGGCTCTGTCAATCTGTTATGATATATACGGTTCCAAGCTACAAGATTCAGACGATCAATCTTACTTCTGACTCCAGCATCATATCCGGTTGTCATTCCCTTGATACGTCGTATAACGTCCGAGGCAGACTCATTATCCAATGAATCTACCTTTTTCCCTAAAAGATGCTCTGCCCCTTCCAGCGCTTGTGTAACAAATAATGAATCCTCGATAGCGCCGAGAAGAAGATTACCTTTGTATTCGTCACCATCAACAGGTTCCCATGGATTAGGAGTAAGTAGGCTCAGATGCGAATCATGTGCAAGTTCTGTCGAAGTGGATGACCATATCACATTCCAGAAATCCTTATAACTGATATCTGACTGTAACTTTGCCAATGAAGTCTTCTTGAATTCCTCAAATTGCTCCGGAGTCACGATGTCATAGAATGACGGAAACAGTTCCACATATGCATCCATAAGGATGTTGAAATCCTCCTGGGCCTCTTCAGCAGTCAGGACATCAGGAATGACGATCTCGCCCGGAGCCACAAATGTGGTCTCAAGGCCGAATGGAGCCATTGGATCATGGAGTACCTTTTGCAGTAGAAATTGAGAGGCCAATATGAGGCTCCTCAAAAGCTTTATACGCATAGTGGGCAGTTCCCAACAGATCCCCCTTCTTTATTTTCATTCCGGTCTTGAAACGCACATTTCCACGCAGACCGCCGATGTATATCTTTCTGCCATCAGACAATCTTATTCCAACCTGACCGCTCAGATACTTTGGGTTTATCTTACTGAGATCTGCCTCTGCTGTCACTTCCAGTATAGCCTCATCGAAAGTACTTTCCACACTATAGCTTGTCGATGTGTTGAGACTATGGAGATAATTGATTCCAAATGACACAACCGTTCCATCAGAAGGGGAAACGACTTCAACTCCTTCGTCTGCAGCAATGAAGATCTCATCGAAATTAAGTTCCCCTGCGACATAATGCTGAGGCCTTGAAATGATATTGCTGCCAGCATCTGCACCTTTGACTGGCCACAGTAACTGAGCATAAGTAGGGAGAGAGAGGAAGAGAACCGCCAGGATTGTTAAGATTCGTTTCATATTCAATAGTATTTTACAGTCTAGGCTTCTGAAAAATAGTGATCACCTGTGATATGACATATACGATTGCGCCGTAAATCGCAGGTATAAATGTTACCTTCAATCCCCGGTAAATTATTCCCATTGCCGTTTCCGGATTAGAAGACAGGTAATCCAGCGCCTGCCTCAATCCTGCAAAAGCCCAGATCAGTCCGACAGCGAATGCAATCTTTCCGATGTTCTCGACCCATGCAGGAGCCTTCCATGCGGCAAAGAATATGAGGGTCAGCAGAATTGTTATCATTGACATTCCGAGATAACCACCTTCTACAAAAAGGTAAATGATTGAATTCAATGGAGTCATAACCGTAAATTTTGTTAAAGTTACTAAAATTCAAATACTCCCGTATCGGAGTCACTGTTATTTATGCTCTTGTTTGAGTATTTGCCCTTGCCCTTGACAAAGTTCCATGACAATGAGACTCCGAATTCATGATTCTTCGTACGCAGATTTGTCGATGTCTTATGCAGAACAGGAGATACTGATGTAGTCTCTGATTCGAATGCATCATCAATGAATGGGAACAGACACTGAAGACCGATAGTAAGTCTGTTCTTTCTCCAAGAGAGATTGATGTATGAAATCTTCTCATATCCCTCAAGATAAATTCCGCTTAATGACTGTCCGACAAGAGTATGCCTGTATGACAATGTGAAACCCTTCCAGTATGCAGCTATGTTTCCATATACAGGGAAGAACCAGTGGTGAACAGCATCTGATTCAGCGTTAGCCTTGAATGTCTGATAGTCAGCAGTACCGTCGAGAGATATCTCAAGGAATTTCCATGGAACATATGATAATGTGACGTTTGTTCCAAGTGCCGAGCCATATTGTCCGTTCATTGTCTGAAGCATCCAATGGTCTCCGCCATCCACGAAGGCATTGTACAACTGTCCTTTGGTGTAGTTGAAATGCAGGTCGGCAGTCATGGCAAGCTTTCCCGGAATGTTGAATGCATACATGAACTGTGAGCCGTACCGTGTGCTGTTCCTTACATTCACATTGCCGGTCTTATAGAATCCTTCCATAATCATGATCCTGTTGTCGGACATCTGCTGTATTCCCGGCATCATAGTCTCTGAATCAAGTTTCAGCCTCATATAGTGCTTCTGCCTGAATCCGTATCCGAGAAGAAGAGTAGGGGTGAAGGCGATGTCTGAAAAGCCGTTGTCTCCGGATTTGATGTTGCCGGTAGCTCCGAGGCTGAACCTGTATGAGAATGAATTTATCCTTGAAGAATATTCTCCATATACCCTGTGGGTAGATGTGTTGATGTTTGAATCTCCTTCTCCGTCGGAATTCACCAGATTATTCTGAAGCCAGTTGTATGAACCCTTGTACCCGAAATCAAGTTTATGGGTTCCTTTGGTCCAGAGGTAGTTCAATTCTCCGATTACAGAACTCTTCCTGGTGTCGAGATCCATGATGTCCTTATAACCTCCTTCGCTTCCGTCTGAAAGCGTCTCTGAAGAAACCGCATTCTGCGAGTTCCTGTATGTCGTTCCGAGCACATCTAATGTCAATGTGCTTGATGGAGAGACTATCTTTGAGAAATACACCTCCGCCACAGGCATCAGTGTCTTTACCATGTCCTGGGTCAGTCCGCTTCGTTTCTGCACGATGTTGCCCCATTTCAGATCGATGTCCCTGTTCCTCTCCATTCTGCTCTTATCGCCCTGCAGGTTCATGGAGATTTGCAGGGTATAGTCATTATCTTTCGCATTCAGCCAGGAAAGACCTCCGCTGTACTGGCTGCCCCAGTCCTGACTTTTCTGGATATAGTCGTATTGATAGTTCTGCCCGTCAAGGATGCATGAATATATGCCTTCTTCAGTATCCCAGATCTTTCTTTTGTGGTTGAAATGCGTCCCTATGTCCATCGTGAACTTGTTGTTACCGCTCACATAACTCACGGAACCACGTGCATTCGTGTACATCTGACCACCTCTGCCGTAGAAGTTGCCCGACCAGCCAGTATCGAGACGTGACGTATGTACATTTATCATCACGTCAGCATCCTCCATATACCTTACAGGCGGAACATCATAATAATCGACCTTCTTGACCTTGTCAGGGGAAATCAATTGAAGTTCATAATCGCTGGCCTTGACTCCGTTGATCAGGACAAGGACATTCTTTGCTCCTATGGTCTTGATTGAATTGCTCTGCTGGTCTATGAACAATCCCGGGATACCGGAAACAAGATCTCTTGCTTCACGTGCCTGAGCCATCTGCTCCTTTGTGAAGAAATGTGTGGTCCGGTCGATCTTGTAGGTCATGTTGCCGTCACTGATTACAGCGGCATTCAGCATCTCTGTGATAAGGCTGTCAGTCTGCGCTCCCATTAAAAATGTCAATGAAAGAAGCATGGAAATAATGGTGAATCTTTTCATGGCAAAATTCGTTTTAATGTTGCTGCAAAACTATGCAGAACCTCGTAGAAATGCCATGTCGAATCCACCTCTCGCTATGTCGAATCCACCTCTAACCACATTCTGAGCGCTTCAAGAGGGATATTTCAACAATTTCCATTACATTTGTACCATATGAACAAGACTATTCTCATAACATTCTCTTACTGGATGCTGGCGGTGATTATGATAGCCATCATTCTCCTCAGTCTCGGTTATCCGTTCGCCCTGGGACTGCTTATAGGAAGTCTTTTCTTGCCGGGTACATTTCTGGTGAAGTTCCTTCTTCCAAAGGTTCTTAAGGAAGAAAGCAAAAAGAAAACTGCAAATGCGATATTCCTTTTCATAGCTGTTGCCGTGATGGAGTTCCTGCTCATAGTTTCTGTGCATATATGGATATCCGACCAGACTTATCCGTCAATTGCCGGAGTACTGGTAAATCCTATGTTCGTAGCCGTGGTCATCACGTTGCTTTGTCTGGGTGACTGGTTTCTGTCAAAGTATCTCTCCAGCATTCTCCCGGAAGACAAAACCATTACTTTCATATCAGACAGACATAAAGTTTCCATTCTTCCGTCAGAAATCCTATATGTCGAATCTAACGACAGGGAGGTCACAATCTATGCTACAGAAAACAGAACCTATCGTAACAAGACAGGAATATCTCAATGGGAAAGCATTCTCGGAGATGACTTTATCAGAATACACCGCTCCTATATAGTAAACAGGGAAGCAATCACCTCCATTAATAAGGAATATGTCTATATTGGGGATTCGCAGTTGCCGATCTCAAGAAAGTACTATAAAGTCGTACTCGCAGAAGAACACCATAATTTATAAATCGGCACTTGCCCTCTTCCCGTTGGTCAGAAGGCAACCATCAACTCCCACCGCACAGGCGAGAATATGAGGTCTGCAAGCAGATCCTCAAACTCTCGCTGAACCCACGCTGCAAGGTCACGCTATTCACCCCCGGTTTGCCACGATTCCATCCCCGGTCATCAGGTATCTTATCAACGATTTTGGGAAAATCGTTGGATACCTGACTCTCTCCCCGCAAGCCCACGCCCTCGTCGCAAACCTCCTCACGTTGATCCCGACCCTCTTTAAAGTTAAGCGGAACTTGCCCTCTGCGTCTTTCTACGAAAGTCACAGAAGGCAACCATCCATAACTCGCTTCGCTCGGTTAACAAACAGCGGTCTGGAGACTTAAGCCTTTTCCGCTCCGCTCCAAAGTCATAAGACTCCAGCTGGTCTATGCCCCTCTTATCCCCACAGGGGAAGAATGAACGCCTTCGCTACCGCAGTGCGGAGTGGACCGTCAGCACTCCGTGGCCCGCTAGATTCCAGCTTCGCTAGCATTTAAGGCTGCACCTCGGGAATGTAAGCAAGCTTCCATTCCTCTCGGCTTGCACTTAAATTAACATAATCCCCTCAGTATTTTGCTATTCCAATCAAATTGCATAACTTTACACCGATAAATCGGGATTTTAACTGATTCAAATATGGCAAAGTTTGTACTGAACAGACCGGATGATTTTCTGTCCTTGTCAAAAAAGAAGATTATCGGAACGACGCTGAAATGGTTCGTGATACTAATGGTTGGCGCAATTCTGCTGAGAATAGCTTG
>JAGBTT010000109.1 GCA_017631175.1 Bacteroidales bacterium | reverse complement strand
TACATTAGGGTTTGTAGCACGGAACTGAGCCTCGTCGAAAGCCTCACCGAACTTCTTCTTACCCTTCTCCACGTCCTTCTCGATCTTCTCCTCGAGCTTGCCGATATAATCCTCGATGAGGACGTCAGCACGATATCTCTTCTTTGAATCCTTGTTGTCAATAAGAGGGTCGTTGAAAGCTCCTACATGTCCTGAAGCCTCCCAGATCTTAGGGTGCATGAAGATGGCTGAGTCAATACCCACGATGTTCTCGTGAAGTCTTGTCATTGCCTCCCACCAGTACCTCTTGATGTTATTCTTAAGCTCCGAACCGAGCTGTCCATAGTCATAAACGGCACCAAGACCATCGTAGATCTCACTTGAAGGGAAAATGAATCCATACTCCTTGCAGTGAGCTACGAGAATTTTAAAAAGTTCTTCCTGTGTCATAATAGCATTATAGTTTTTAATTAATTATCTCATTAAGCGGGACCATAACGAAATCCCTCTCGTACATAAGCTTATGCGGAACGGTAAGTTCATCGCAATCTATCTTATTGTCTCCGAAGAGCAATATGTCTATGTCGATCGGACGGTCCGTATATATCCTCTCCCCTTTCTCATCATACTGCGGCTTTCCAGTCCTGCCGAGCCTCCTCTCTATATCCTTGCATATTTCCAGGATCATCAGGCCTTCGGCCTCGGGATTATATCCCTTAGGAAGATCAAGTTCATACATCACCGCAGCGTTCATAAACTTATCTTGGCTCTCAAATCCCCACGGATCCGTCTCAAGAAGCGAGGAAACACGCTTATAAGGCATCCCCAGTTCTATATTGAGCAGACTTATCGCATCCTCTATATTCTTTCGTCTATCGCCCTGATTCGAGCCTAAAGACAGGTAAAGTTCTACCTTTTCCCTGTCATCCCTGACTCTACCCCTCGATTCACTCTCCCCTTCAGGACTTCAGTCGGCGTCCAGACCGAGCTCCACAAGAGCCTCCTCCGACATCCTGCTCTTGTCCCACTCAGGCTCCCATACAAGGTCCACCCTTGCGCTTACAACTCCTGGAACATCAGCAACAGCCGCCCTTACCTGTTCCACAACGTAATCCGCCATCGGACAGTTTGGCGCAGTAAGCGTCATCTGGATATATACATTATGGTCATCATCGACCTTAACCTCGTAAATAAGTCCGAGATCATATACATTCACCGGTATCTCAGGATCATAAACCTGCCTGAGAGCCATGATTATATCCCTTTCAAGTCTCATCTTCCTTTCCTTATCTTCCTCGGCCACCTCAGCAGCCTTCTTCTTTATCCAGTCCTTCAGTCCCATATTAAACTGCCATTGCTACTTCTCTGATCTTAGCGATCATCGACACCAGGCCGTTAGCCCTGGTCGGAGAAAGGTTCTCCTTCAGACCGATCTTCTCTACCACTGAGAAGTCAGACGAAAGGATCTCCTGCGCAGTTCTGCCCGAATAAAGGCCGATCAGCAGGGAAATAATGCCCTTTGTAATGATCGCATCACTGTCAGCATTGAAGATAATCTTTCCTTCTTCAACCTTATGATCCAGCCATACTCTTGACTGACAACCCTTTATAAGTTTCTCATCAGTCTTAGCCTCCTCAGGATAGTCCTTCAGGGATTTTCCCAGCTCGATCAGATACTCATATTTATCAAGCCATTCTTCATACATCGAGAACTCCTCGATGATGGCATTTTCCGCTTCAATCAGTGTCATATTACATCAACATGTCGATTGCCTTATTCAGGCATTTCACAAAATACTCCGCCTCCTCCATTGTGTTGTATGGAGCCACGGACACCCTTAACATTCCGGTCACTCCAAACCTGTCCATTACAGGCTCGGCGCACATCTGTCCTGACCTCACAGCGATACCCATCTTGTCGAGAATCAGTGCAAGATCCTCGTGATGCACTCCATCCACAACAAACGAGAAAAGAGGAATCTTCTCCTGGGATGTTCCACGAGGAACACCAAAGAGTCTTATTCTCTCATCCTTCTGGAAATAATCCAGCAGATAATCCCTAATTTTATCGTTATATTCTACTAACTTATTATCATTCAATAAGTTAATAAATTCTATAGCCTGCTTTAACGTTGCTGCAGAAGCAAAATTCTGCGTACCGGCTTCAAACTTCATAGGAAGCGGAGCGTATGTAGTTTCAGCAAACGTCACAGTACCTACCATCTCACCACCACCCATATAGGGAGGCATGGCATCAAGCCATTTTCTTTTCCCGTAAAGCACACCTGTACCGGTAGCAGCATACAGTTTATGTCCGGAAAATACATAGAAGTCGCAACCCAGATCCTGCACATCCACTCTGCAATGAACCGCTCCCTGCGCACCATCAACAAGAACAGGAACACCTTTGGCGTGGCACTTCTCTATTATTTCCTTGACCGGATTAATTATTCCAAGAACATTGGAAATATGCGTAACCGCCACGATCCTTGTCCTGTCAGTAAGGATTTCATCAAGCATGTCAACCTTGAGATGACCATAATCATCCACAGGAAGAACCTTCAGAACAGCCCCTTTACGCTTACACATCATCTGCCATGGGACTATATTCGAATGATGTTCCGCCTCAGTAACCACAACCTCATCCCCTTCCTTCACGAAAGCCTCACCATAGCAGAATGCAACAAGATTTACAGCGGCGGTCGTGCCGCTTGTGAATACGATTTCCTCTCTGCCTGCGGCATTGAGAAAATCCTTCACCGCGTCCCTTGCCGCCTCATAAGCCTGTGTAGCCTCGTCAGCCAGGCGATGCACCGCCCTATGGATATTTGCATTTGACTCAGAGCTGATACGGTTCCACTCGTCAATCACAGTATGTACCCTCTGACTGGTGGCAGCATTGTCAAGGTACACGAGATCCTTACCATACACTTTCCTGGAAAGCGCTGGGAACATCGATCGTATTTCGTGCACATTCATAATAACTTGCAAATTTAGCAAAAACTATCCGTCTTTTACAGGATTTTATCATAATTTTGCAAGATAGATACCCATCAGCTCGGGAATAGATAAAAAGTAAAGCTATGATAGATTATATCAAGGGAACAATTGAAGAACTGACCCCTACGGAAACAACAATAGAAAACAATGGAATAGGATACAAGATCCTTATTTCACTGCAGACATACGAAGTACTGAACGGTACTAAAGATACCAGGATCTACATCCACCACTACCTCAGGGAAGATGAAGAACTCTATTACGGATTTGCATCAAAAGACGAAAGAGAACTTTTCAGACTCCTTATCGGAGTATCAGGCATAGGTGCTTCGACTGCCCGCATGATGCTTTCCTCCCTCACTTCTGACGAGATAAGAAATGCGATCCTCGCAGAAGACATAAACAAGATAAAGAGCATAAAGGGAATAGGACTCAAGAGTGCTCAGAGGCTCATTCTGGAACTCAAGGACAAGGTTTCAAAGGGAGCCGGAGCGGAAAATACCACCCTGTTTGTACCGGCAGCAAATCCAGCTGTAGATGAAGCTACAACTGCACTGGTTATGCTCGGATTCACCAAAGCAAATGTAACCAAAGCCGTCAATGCTGTTCTAAAGGAAAAGCCGACAGCGACACTTGAGGAAATTATAAAGCTTGCGCTGAAAAGAATGTAAATTGTCGTAAATCTGAATAATGTATAATAAAAAATAAAAGTGTTCCACGTGGAACACTTTTATTTTTATCTACCAAAGTAAACTAGTAAGACTGAGATATCTGCTGGAGAAACTCCTGAAATTCTGGAAGCCTGGGCAATAGTCTTAGGAGCATACTTCTTAAGTTTTTGACGACATTCAATCGAAAGACTCTCTACCCTATCGAAATCAAAATTATCAGGAATAATCAGATTTTCTAATCTCATTATCTTATCCGCCATCTGTTGCTCTCTCTGGATGTAACCCTTGTACTTGATCGAAATTTCAGAAGAATCTAGAACCTCTTTCTTATAATTATCTTCAATCATCTTATCCATGGCATCCTGATCAAGTCTGGATACGGGATACTCAGAGTTGAACTGAAGTACATAAGCAGCATCCTTATATGAAAGTGATTCCTGGCGATCTACTGAGAAATTCTTAGCAAGATCCTCGTACTTGTTATATTGTATAATTTCTGAATATTTAACATCTTCACTCAAGAGTCCTTTCAATGGAGAAGAGAACTCATCATCAGGAATTATATTAAATTTATTAAATGTTCCACGTGGAACTAAATTAAACAAAGAGTGAATTTCGGTTTGAGGTCTCGAAATCAGATCTGCTATACGCTTACGCGAATCAATCTGAGCAGACGATACAGATTCAAGATATGGATTGACATGTTCAGGCTTTATGGATGCATCAGCAAAAAACTGATTGAAGCGTTCGACAGAATCATATTTACGCATTGTATAATCATATCTGTATGAATCCGCAAGTCCATATTTATATGAAAGAGGAGTAAGCCTCAAGTCAGCGTTATCTTGCCTTAACAAAATACGATATTCTGCACGGGAAGTGAACATTCTATACGGTTCGTCAACCCCCTTGGTGATAAGATCATCAATAAGAACTCCTATATAAGCCTGATCCCTCTTCAAAATGAGAGGATCCCTGCCAGCAACCTTGAGATGGGCATTCATACCAGCTATAAGTCCTTGAGCAGCAGCTTCTTCGTATCCAGTTGTACCATTAATTTGACCAGCAAAGAACAGGTTTTCAATATTCTTGAGCTCAAGTGTTGGTTTTAACTGAGTTGGATCAAAGTAATCATATTCTACAGCATATGCAGGTCTGAATACCTTGGCATTTTCAAGACCCTTTATCTGATGCAGTGCTTCCATCTGAACATCCAGAGGAAGTGAAGAAGAAAATCCCTGGAGATAATATTCATTCGTTCCCCTACCCTCAGGTTCAAGGAAAAGTTGATGTTCCGACTTTCCGGCGAATGTCCTGAGCTTATCTTCGATACTAGGACAGTATCTCGGACCTATACCTGTTATCAATCCGGAAAAGAGCGGTGAATCTGCAAATCCACTTCTTAGTGTCTCATGAACCCTTTCGTTGGTATGGACAACAAAACAAGGCATCTGCGGAGTTCCGTTCTGTGCGGTAGACAGGAAAGGAAGATATGAAAACTTATCAGGGCTCTCGTCACCATACTGATGAATAAGAGAAGAAGTGTCTACTGAAGAAATATCAATCCTAGGAGGAGTACCAGTCTTCATGCGGGCTGTCGCGACACCCATCTCCACAAGCTGCTGTGTCAGACCATGCGACGGCAACTCACCTATTCTTCCACCTTCAAACATATTGCGACCGATGAACATCTTGCCATCAAGGAAGGTACCGGCAGTCAGAATAACTGCCTGAGAATTGAAAATTGCCCCCGTAGTTGTACGTACACCCGTAATTTTTGAATTCTCAAAGAGAAAATTTACGACTGTATCTTGGTAAATATCTAATTTACAGGCACTTTCGAGGATTTTTCTCCAATAAAGCGAAAACTGGATTTTATCACATTGAGCGCGCGGACTCCACATTGCAGGACCTTTTGACCTGTTAAGCATGCGGAACTGAAGTGTCGAGGCGTCAGTTACAATTCCTGTGTAACCTCCGAGCGCATCAATCTCGCGGACAATCTGACCCTTGGCAATTCCGCCTATTGCAGGATTGCAGGACATCTGTCCGAACTTGTTCATGTCCATTGTAATCAAAAGAACGGACGATCCCATACGGGAAGCTGCCATAGCAGCTTCGCAACCAGCATGTCCTCCTCCGACTACTATAATATCATAAGTCCTCTGCATACTAGACCAACTCCCTCAATGAAAGATAATAATTCTCTTTGCTTCTCATCATCTTGATATCCTCCTCCTCGTGATCGTCATAACCGATCAGATGAAGTATGCCATGAACGATCACCCTGTTCAACTCGTCCTTGAACTCAGTTCCATATTCGATTGCATTCTCTCTCACACTATCTACACTGATGAACAGGTCACCGGAAAGCCTGTCCCCTTCGCAGTAATCGAAAGTAATGATATCTGTAAAATAGTCGTGCTGCAGATACTGCTGATTTACATCTAATATATAATTATCAGAACAGAATATTATGGAAATGTCTCCAATACGACGGATTTCACTCTCTGCGACGAGACGGAGCCATCGGTTATTCAAGGTCTTTCCTTTAAAAATGAAATCAGTGTCTTCGAAATAATATGATATCATATGATGAAATTTTATGCAAAACTACAAAATGTATAAAAAGTTTGAAATAAAAAATATAATTTCTAACTTTACCGGGCAAAACGAGAATATAAATATTAACAAGATATGGAAATCAAAAAGTCAGAAAAAGCAAGCTTGGAAAACAAAAAGCTGCTGTTTGTTGAAATCGGACTCGTAGTTTCTCTCGCTATCACTCTCTTCGCATTCGAGTGGACAAGCACTGAGACTGAAACTGCACTTCTTGAGGATAACACAGAGGTTCTCATCGAAGAAGAGATCATCTCTACTCAGATGGACACTCCTCCACCGCCACCAGCGGCTCCAAAGATTCCTATTCTCTCAGACCAGATCGACATCGTTGACGACGAGATCGAGATCGAGGATGACATGTTCATGAACCTTGAGGATGACGCAAGCCTCGGAGTTGAGATCATGGACTATGTAGAGGTAGAAGAGGAAGTTGTGGAAGAGGAGGCTATTCCATTCCAGCTCGTAGAGGAGAAGCCATCATTCCAGGGTGGTGACGCTAACCAGTTCTCTAAGTGGGTGAACTCAAGACTCGTTTATCCTGAGATTGCAAAGGAGAACGGTGTACAGGGTCGTGTAACTCTCCAGTTTACAGTTGAGAAGGACGGTACTGTAACAAAGGTAAAGGTTCTCCGTGGCGTTGACCCATCACTTGACAAGGAGGCTGTTCGCGTGGTTTCTATGTCACCAAAGTGGAAGCCAGGAAAGCAGAGAGACCGTGCGGTTCCTGTAACCTATACCTTCCCTGTTATCTTCCAGCTTAGATAATTATTTGATTTTCAAATATATAATACGTCCGATCAATATATTTGACCGGACGTATTTATTCTAATATAATCCAGACATAGTAAAGGATCTAATTCCTATTAATAAATGGCAAAAATTACAGAAGCACAGCACCAGGAAAAGGCGGTATTCGTCGGAGTCATCAAGCAGAATGATGACGAGCGCCAGATCATGGAATACCTTGACGAGCTTGAGTTCCTCGCTGAGACAGCGGGAGCAGTAGGTGTCAAGAAGTTCATTCAGAAGGTCGACAGACCTGACTCAAGAACATACATCAGAAGCGGTAAGCTGCAGGAAATAAGGGAATACTGTGAGGAAAATGAGATAGAGGTTGTGATTTTCGACGACGAGCTGTCCCCTACCCAGCTGAGAAATATCGAGCGCGAACTGAATATCAGAATCCTTGACAGAACTAATCTTATCCTTGATATCTTTGCACAGAGAGCAAAGACTGCATACGCAAAGATGCAAGTGGAACTTGCTCAGTATCAATACCTTCTACCTAGACTTACAAGGATGTGGACACACCTTGAAAGACAGAAGGGAGGTATCGGTATGCGAGGTCCCGGTGAGACACAGATAGAGACTGACCGCCGTATCATCCAGGACAAGATTTCAAAACTTAAGGAACAGCTCAAGAAGGTCGACAGACAGATGGCGTCACAGCGCGGAAACAGGGGTTCTTTGGTGCGTATTTCGCTCGTAGGATACACGAACGTAGGAAAGAGTACCTTGATGAATCTGCTGGCTAAAAGCGACGTTTTCGCCGAAAATAAACTGTTTGCAACGCTTGATACTACAGTAAGAAAGGTTGTCATTGAGAACGTGCCGTTCCTGCTTAGTGATACTGTAGGATTCATCCGCAAACTGCCTCATCAGCTTGTGGAGGCGTTCAAGAGTACTCTTGACGAGGTTCGTGAGGCAGACATCCTCATGCATGTGGTAGATATCTCACATCCTAACTTCGAGGACCATATCAGAGTGGTAGAGGAAACCCTCAAGGACATCAAGGCTATTGATAAACCTATCTTTGTGGTATTCAATAAGATAGATGCTTACAGATATGAGGAGTACGACGAGTTCTCACTTGAACCTAAAAGGCAGGAAAACTACACTCTCGATGAATTCAAGAACAGCTGGATCGCTAAGGAAAATACACCTTGCATCTTCATCTCAGCACGCGAGAAGATCGGTATCGACAAGCTTCGCGGAGACCTCTACAAGATGGTAGCCGAAATCCATGCCGGCCGCTACCCTTTCGATAATTTCTTGTGGTAATAATAATTCATCTTTATTATATCTGCAGTGATTTACGCCATCAAGTGTAATTAAATAATCACTGCAGATTTTTTCTCATTGATCCTTATAATAACAATATGAAGGTAAACATTGAATACAAAAGTCCTGAAATAGAGGTAATTGAAATGATAATTGAAGGTAGCGTTCTCGCTGGAAGTTCAACAGACGTAGAAGTCAAGGACTGGGAAGACGTAGAAATCTGCTGATTAAGTAGAAAAACGAGCTAAATTATATATTATGAATTGTTGTAAATACATTATAAAGGCTCCATTTGTATTGTTATCGTTATTTTTCATTGTGTCCTGCAGCGAAATAATTGATAATAGTACAGAAGACACTATAAAGAAAGATAATATTATCGTAACAACGGAAATATCTCATACAAAAGCAGGTTATGAAGGCACTACAGCACTGCCCTCAGAATTTGTTATGGACATTATTCAGGGTAATAATCAGAACTACAATTATTCTCTTGTCAGAATGACTAAAGAGGACACAGGCAATACCTATAAGTCTCCAGAAGGAACTGTACTGTTGTGGGAAGATTCTGATCATAGCAACACTTTTGTCAAAGCTATGACTATCCCTGCTGGAATGACATCAGTAGATGCTGAAAATCCTATGAAAATAAGCGTCTGCACCGACCAGACTACGGAGGATAACATCAGAAAAAGCGATCTTCTGGGAGCTGTTTCAGGAGAAGATATCGTCATTGACGGAAATGACATCAATATAAATTTCAATCACCTGATGTCAAAGCTATATGTCACCTGCAAAATCCAGGATGAACTGGCAGAAAAATCTGTGAGCATCAACTCTATACATCTTGAAAACATATGTATAAAAGGTGGATTCAGTTATGCTGATATGGATTATTCTTCTGAGATTGAAGGCACATTAGGAAATATCTCTATGTTCCTTGACAGCAGCGAAAACACCGCAGAAGGTATATTCTATCCTTACATACCGCAAGAAGACCCTGTACTTGTCGTAAAAACTACCATAGAAGGCGTCGAAAAGGATTTCAGATGTCCTATATCACTGAAAGACAATAACGGCTTCCTGGGTGGAAAACGTTATAAAATGACGGTAAGGATAAATGGGACAAAGATTGAAAACTCAACAATCAATGTCGTAAAGGATTGGACCGAAGACAGCGGAAGAATTGAAAGCATTGCAGACAAGAAAATCCTCTGGATAGGTACATCAATTCCTTCTGCCGTAGAATTGTTTGGAATAGACAACAATTACCCGAAAATGATTGCCGATGCCACAGGATACAACATCGTCAATAACTCCAGACCAAGTTCATATCTGTGCTTTGATCCTGTATGTACATGGACAACATCAGAGGATGTTGACAAATATTTTCCTGCAGGTTATTGTCTGAATTCCACTCATGAAGAAATAGAAAAAAAATACCGCTCAGTCCTCAACAATATAAGCAAAAACGAAAATCTCGGTCAGAATTGGGTAGATAAATGGATGAACGATTTCCTTGGACACTCCTATGAATCTCTTATCATACCATACATTGATGGAACTCTGGACGATTGTTCTATAATAATAATTGACCAAGGATATAATGACAGGCATAATATTGTATACGAGTGTCTTCTTAATACAATTCCAGGAGAATTGCCGGTAGGAAAATCGTGGCTTCAATCGCTTATAGATAAGCCTCTAACCTATGAAGACACATATAATCTAGAGCGAGTTTCGTATATAGTGAATATGAATAACGTAATTCAGAAATGCTACGAGACAAGACCTGACATCAAGATCATCATAGGTAATTATTTCGGTACTAGAGTACCTGTATTCGCAGAACAATTCCCGGATTACGGAGGAGTAACATGCGGAGACCTTCTTTGCCTTGCAAACGAAGCGATAGCTGCACAATGGGGACTTGAATCAGTTAATGTATACAAATACACCGGTATAGACAACCCTACAGACTTCACGCAGTATTATAAGTTCTGCCCAGACGGCACACATCCTGGCAGTGACCTTTCAGGACAGCTCAATAAGATGATAGCATACGTCTACATCAAAGAACTCAGACGCATATTCGGCGGAAATTAATAAAGAAAGGGGATGACTTTATAGGTCATCCCCTTGTTTATTGATAATCATTAATGATTAGTCCTGAAGCTTTGCGCAGAGGAATTCGCGGTTCAGGCGAGCGATGTGAGATACTGTGATGTGCTTAGGGCACTCCATCTCGCAGGCGCGGGTGTTAGTACAAGCACCGAAGCCGAGCTCATCCATCTTTGCAACCATCGCCTTAGCACGCTTAGCACCCTCGACCTTACCCTGTGGAAGGAGAGCGAGTGAGCTCACGCGAGCTGCAACGAAGAGCATTGCAGAACCGTTCTTACATGTTGCAGCACAAGCACCGCAACCGATACAAGCTGCACCGTCCATAGACTCCTCAGCCTGCTCGTAAGGAATAGGAATAGCGTTACCATCTGGAACACCACCTGTTCTTACTGATACGTATCCACCTGCCTGGAGGATCTTGTCATAAGCCTGACGGTCTACAACGAGGTCCTTGATTACAGGGAATCCCTTTGCTCTCCAAGGCTCGATAGTGATTGTGTCACCGTCCTTGAACTTACGCATGTG
>JAGBTT010000108.1 GCA_017631175.1 Bacteroidales bacterium | reverse complement strand
GCTCCACCGTACTTGTTGATAGTCTCAACCTCCTCCTGTGGAACTGAAGAAGAACCGTGGAGAACGATAGGGAAGCCTGGAAGCTCTCTCTCAACACCCTCGAGAACGTCGAATGCGAGCATAGGCGGAACGAGGAGGCCAGTCTCAGGGTCTACTGTGCACTGCTCTGGAGTGAACTTGTAAGCACCGTGTGAAGTTCCGATAGAGATTGCGAGTGAGTCGCAGCCTGTACGTGTAACGAAGTCAACAACCTCCTCTGGCTTAGTGTATGTGTGGTGGTCTGAGCTTACCTCGTCCTCAACACCAGCGAGAACTCCGAGCTCACCCTCAACTGTAACGTCGAACTGGTGTGCATACTCAACAACCTTCTTTGTAAGAGCGATGTTATCCTCATAGTCAAGGTGTGAACCGTCGATCATAACTGAAGAGAAGCCCATATCGATGCAGCTCTTGCAAGTCTCGAAAGAGTCACCATGATCGAGGTGAAGAACGATCTGAGGATTTGCCCAACCGAGCTCCTTAGCGAACTCTACTGCACCCTCTGCCATGTAGCGGAGGAGAGTCTGGTTAGCATACTGACGAGCGCCCTTAGATACCTGGAGAATAACTGGAGACTTAGTCTCAGCTGCAGCCTGGATGATTGCCTGGAGCTGCTCCATGTTGTTGAAGTTGAATGCTGGGATAGCGTAGCCACCCTCGATAGCCTTGGCGAACATCTCCTTGGTGTTCACGAGGCCAAGTTCCTTGTAAGAAATCATAATCGTATAATTTGTTTAAAAATCGTTTGCTTGTCTCAAAATCTTGGCAAATTTAACTATTTTTGCGAAAAATTGAAAATATATATGAATAATAAGGTAATCATCTTCTCAGCACCTTCAGGTGCCGGCAAAAGTACGATCGTCAACCACCTTCTGGGACTCTATCCTGAGCTTGAATTCTCTATTTCAGCAACATCTAGGGCACCGAGAGGCCAGGAACAGCATGGAGTGGAGTATTACTTCTTCACAGCTGACGATTTCCGCAGGATGATTGCCGAGGAAAAGTTCGTCGAATATGAAGAGGTATATGCCGGATCATTCTATGGAACCCTGAAGTCTGAGGTAGAGAGGATCTGGGCAAAAGGCAATACTATCATCTTCGATATCGACGTCCAGGGCGGAGTGAACCTAAAGAGGATCTTCGGCGAGCAGGCCCTGTCGATATTCATCCAGGCCCCATCGGTAGATATTCTTCGCGAAAGACTTATCGGACGCGGCACCGACACACAGGAGGCGATTGACAGAAGAGTTGCCAAGGCAGCCTCAGAGATGGAGTTCGCAGCCGGCAAGTTCGACTATGTCCTCATCAACGATGACCTCCAGACCGCAAAATCGGAGGCAGAGAAAGTCGTCGGAGATTTCCTGTCTAAATAGTCAGCACTCAACCAGCTGACACACAGCAACTTAACCACATATGCCTGCCACCAATTTCAGCAGGCATATACACCCAAAACACTGATAATCAACAACATAAGTGCTGAATATTGCAGTATATAGCGGATCATTCAACCCCCTGCACATCGGACATCTTGCCATCATGAAGCATATGACCGAAGTGGCAGGGTTTGATTGTGTCTATCTGGTTGTATCACCTAAGAACCCACTTAAAGATGGCATCAGCAGCGCCACGGGGCAGGAGCGCTACGAAGCAGCAGTCAAGGCTGTAGCAAGGCATCCGGAACTGAAGGTTCACGTTGACGGTATCGAGTTGCAGATGCCGGAGCCGCATTACACGATCCGTACACTGGATGCCTTGAAAGAGCGCGAGCCTCAGAACAGCTTCACCTTGGTGATCGGAGCTGACAACCTTGCATGCATCCGCAACTGGCGTGATTACAGACGCATTCTGAAGGAATACGGCGTCGCAGTATTCCCGCGTACAGGATTCGATCTTGAAGCGATCAAGGCTGCTCTTCTGTCTGAAGACCCCGACTATCGTATCACCCTATTGAACGCAGAAATGGTCGACATGTCGTCGACCACTATCCGCGAGGCTCTCGCCTCAGGCCAGGACGCAAGCGCCTGGCTTATGTAATCAGCTTACTTTACAAGCTCGTTTGCCTTCTCCAGAGCGGGAACGATATGCGGGAAGATGTTGTCCGCACCGATCTCCTTGTCAACTCCGAATTTCTCAAGTGTAGCCTGAACCTTTTCAGTTACACCTGAAAGAATTACTGTCACTCCCCTCTTGCGGGTACGTTCGCAAAGGTTGCGGAGGTTGTTCACTCCTGTAGAGTCTATGAATGGCACACGACGCATTCTGATTATGCGCACCTTTGTTTCCCCTGACTTCTTCATCTTCTCGAGTTCCTCGAAACGACTGGCAAGACCGAAGAAGAAAGGTCCGTCGATTTCATACACCTCAACTCCCTCTGGGATCTCAAGACGGTCAGTATTCTCCATTGCAGCCTTCTCCGGATCCTCGGTAGCTGCAAGAGTGTCATCCTGAAGCACATTGATGTGAGAAGTCTCCATTACTCGGCGAACAAAGAGAACGATAGCGAGAACAACACCAACCTCGATAGCCACTGTAAGGTCAACGATTACAGTAAGGAAGAATGTAATCAGAAGCACAGCCACATCCGACTTGTCGCCGCGAAGCAGATACTTGAATGTCCTCCACTCACTCATGTTATACGCAACCTGAACGAGGATTGCAGCAAGACACGAAAGCGGAATATATACAGCATACGGCATGAGGAAGAGGTAGATCAGAAGGAGTACAACCGCGTGGATAATACCGGTCACAGGGCTCTTTCCGCCGTTATTGATGCTGGCCATTGTTCTTGCAAGGGCTCCTGTCGCAGGGATACCTCCGAAGAGTGGAGTAACAATATTTGCAATACCCTGTCCGATAAGCTCGGTATTGGCATGATGCTGCTTTCCTGTTGCACCATCTGCAACCATTGCAGCAAGAAGAGATTCGATGGCGCAGAGGATTGCGATTGTGAACGCAGGTGACACAAGACCTTTAATAGTCTCATAGTCAAATTCCGGAGCAACAGGCTTAGGCATAGGAAGACCGTTTGCAAGCTCAGGGAACTTGGATCCGATAGTAGCCAGCTCGATGCCTCCGAACTTGCTCAGAAGTACAGAAGCGACAGTACCTATGATCAGGGCGATAAGCGATCCAGGAACCTTCTTGGTAACCTTACCCCAGCTGAAACAGATCACAAGGCAGACCATGCTCATCGCGAACTCGATCCAGTTGATGCTTCCGATGTTCTGGAAGTAGCATCCCCACTGAGGAATGAATCCCGCAGGGACCTGAAGATCAAGCGGAAGGCCGAAGAAATCCTTCATCTGGGTCGAGAAGATCGTAAGTGCGATACCACTGGTGAATCCGACAACGATAGGATATGGTATGAACTTGAAGATTGCACCCATCTTGCAGACTCCCATCACAACAAGGAACACACCCGCCATGATGGTTGCTATGATGAGGCCCTGCATGCCATACTGGCCTACAATGCCTGCAACAATCACGATAAACGCTCCGGTAGGACCTCCGATAAGGAAGTTGGAGCCGCCGAAGAACGAAATGAGGAATCCTGCAACGATAGCCGTGATGAGACCCTGCTGAGGGGTCACGCCGCTGGCGATACCGAAGGCGATAGCCAAAGGCAAAGCGATGATTCCGACAATGATACCGGCAATAAGGTCAGAGGAGAACTTCTGTGCGTCATACTGACCCTTTCCGAACAGTCCGAACAGTTTGGGCTGGAATACGTCTTTAAGGTTAAATTTCATACACTTTTATTAAATAACACTACTTTTCATATGGTTTCTCAAAAAACGAGAAATGAACATTGCCATACTTGCGTTCCTTGACGAAATATGGATTCGATTCGAAATTATATTCTTCAGGATGCTCCAAAATGAAATAAGCCCCCGGATGCAGTATATCCTTGGAAAAGACCTTATCAGGTAGTTCCCCCAGTCCCTCGATGGCATATGGCGGATCGGCAAAGATTATGTCGAACTTCTCATGGCAGATATCGAGAAACTCGAACACATTATGACGGACCACCGTAAGATTCCTCATGCCAAGCGCAGCAGCCTGCGACTTGATGAAGTTTGCATGAAGAGGGGCCATTTCCACGCAATAGACCATTTCCGCTCCACGAGATGCAAATTCATAAGATATGGCACCTGTACCGCCAAAAAGATCGAGCACCTTGAGACCATCCATCTCGTACTCGTTATTGAGTATATTGAAAAGACCCTCCTTGGCAAAGTCCGTAGTCGGACGAGCCTTGTATCCCTGCGGTGGCAGAATGGCTTTGCCCCTGTATTTTCCTCCTATTATCCTCATATATAATTATAGGTGTTCTACGCTGCGGAAATATCTGTACAACGACATTTCCTGCTCATCTGTCAAAGGAGTCCTGAAATAGATTGAAGACATCTCAAGATTAAGCTGAAGCTTCTTCATAGCCAGGAATATGAAGTATTCTGCTGTTGTAAAATCAGAAGCCTGATATGCATTGCATAACATAAGAGTCTTGCCTTGGGCAATCACCAGATAAAGATAGCCATCCACATAAGAAGCTACAATCTTGTTATAATCAGCTATCCCAGACATTGCGGAGAGCATGTAATAGGGCTCCGGCAGCATACGTCCTTTGGTTCCGTCAGTGCGGATCAAAGTCTCTGAAATGACTTTATGCAATGTACCTCCGACATTGAGCGAATAAAGAAGTACTGCACCGAACTGAGGAACTTCTATGTATTCGACATGATCCTCCTCGTCAATTGCAGCAACTTCAGAAAGCATCTGCCTTGAAGCCTCGGGAGCATGGAAACCAGACGGCACCAAAGCAAATTTAGGAGTGAATACAGACAGATCGACATGGTCATAACGTCTGTTCAACTCCGGAGTATTGAAAATACGTTCAGCACTCATCCATCCGGATGAATGCCAGCGATCATCGGCATATACTCTAAAAGAATATCCACTCAAGCCGACTTGAATGGATATCCTGTTTTCTGTATCTATCATAGTCGTATGACTACTCCCAGTTACCTGCATTGTTGTTAGGCTGTGTCACGCTGCCGACCTGAAGTCCCTGATAGCGTCCCTGATCCTCTCTTTCAGCATCAAGATTGATTCTGAGCTGATTATTAAGACCCTTGAGGAGCGACTTGAACGGCATTGAAGCCTCGAAGAGAGGAACATTCACACCTGATACCTTCTTGACTGTAGACTCCATGATGATAGAATCACCGCTGAAAGGAATGAACGCAAGAGAGTCAACACAGAAATCAGTGCGATGTGTGAAGAGAGTATCCTTTACAGGAATCTCACTTGTCACTTCGAATACAAGGTTCTGCTCACCTGCGAGGTAAAGCTCATGAAGTTTCTCATTAAGCTTCTCCTTCTTGAGGCCACGGTACTTCTGAGTGTACTTCTTGGTGTTTGCCATTGCAAGAGAGTCATCCTTCGATCCTACCTGAAGAGTGATCTTCATCTTGCCCTCATTGTAGAACCACTTGAGAGAGTCGATTGTAGACGCATAGTGCGCATTTACATTCTTGAATGCAACCTGAAGATCGCGGATATCCTTAAGTCTCTGGATAGCGATGCTCTCGCGATACTCCCTGTGCTTCTTGAATTCTACCGGTTCTTTAATGCTCTCGACATTGAGATAAACCAAACCTGCGATGCAGATTGGAAGAATAAGGTAAGTGAAAACCTTTCTGATAATTGTTCCCATTATTAATTATTGTTTTATTTTCTTTTTCTAAAGGACGGACAAAGTTAGGAAATTCATTTATGAAATGCAATATAATTTTGTAATTTTGCACCTTGTAATATAGAGCAAGTATAATGAAAGACATCACTCCTGACAACATAAAGACATTCATCGGACTGATAGAGGAGGCAGAGCACCCGGTAGTCGTGACACATGCCAAACCCGACGGGGATGCAATAGGCAGCAGCGTGGCCATGTTCCACTTCCTGAACATGTGCGGAAAACAGGACACATATCTGGTCCTGAACGACAATTGCCCCAGATTTCTTACATTCATAAAGGACACCGTGCCTGCAGACCGTCTTGTAATAAGGGACGGAAACGAAAATGAGGCAATGGCCCATATTGCAGCAGCAGACCTGATGATATGCCTTGATTTCCACGCCTTCCACAGGACCGGAGCATTGGAAAATGCCATTTCTGAGTCAAAGGCCAGAAAGATCCTGATTGACCACCATCTTGACCCGGACAGGACACTCTACGACATTTCATTCTCCCAAAACGACATATCATCAGCATCGGAACTCCTTTTCTGGATACTGATGGCGACACCACAGATAAATGGAAAGGCTGAAAATCTTCCGCCTGAAAGTGCTGCAGCCCTGATGACAGGAATGACGACAGACACCAACAATTTCGGAAATTCCGTATATCCGTCAACCTTGAACATGGCATCGGACTTGCTGCGTGCAGGCGTGGACCGCGACCTGATCCTCCAGAAGCTCAACCAGGAGCACAGCGAAAGCAGACTGAGACTCAAAGGATTCATGCTGAAGGACTTGATGAAGGTAACCGAGGATGGTGTGGCATACATGGTGCTTGACAGAAAGGCACAGTTCGGCTACAAGATGCAGGAGGGAGACACAGAAGGTTTTGTAAACGAGCCTCTCAGCATTGCCAAAGTGAAGATGAGCATATTTGCCCGCGAGGGAGCCGATGAGATAAGGATATCGATCCGGTCAAAGAGGGGCACATCGGCCAACAGATGCGCAAAACTCTTCTTTAACGGAGGCGGACACGAAAATGCAGCAGGAGGAAAACTTCACATACCCGTAAGCGAAGTGGAGGAATACATCATCAAACATGCACACATATATATGACTGAATATGAAAAATAAGATAATTCTGCTTCTGATCCTATGCATGTCTGCAGCTTCATGCGTAAAGGACAAGCTTGAGGAGACATACTCCAGACAGGAGACACAGATAGACACATACCTTACCAGAAACCGGGTAGTAAAGCGTGATTCCATACAGATCATCATCACGCCAAACGCCGACGATCCGACAAAGAACGACACCACAAAAGTGAAGGTCGAATGGGAAGACACCCTTGACGTGGTATACAACAATGGAGCGGCAAGACTGATAAAGACCGAAGGTACAGGTCCCGAACTGACAGAAAACGGCGCAGTGTCATTCTATTATGCCGGCTATATATTCAGTTCCAGTCCGTCGACTTTGTTTGCAACGAACCATCGGGAGACCGCAGAAGGGGCAAATTTTGAACTTACCGATGCCGATTATGAACTGATCGAAGCCGACATGACAAAGGCCAGAATGATTGACGGCCTCAGGAACGGACTGATCGGAGTCAGGTCCGGAGAGGAGTGCGAGATCGTCTTTTCCGGGAAATACGGATTTGGAGACGAAATTTTTGGCACGATTCCTGTAAATTCTGCTCTACTCTACAAAATCTGGGTAGTTGGTGTCTCAAACGAGTAGTGACAGAAAAGATTTTTATTATCTTTGTAAGTTGATTTTTGATTGAAGGACAATGAAGAAAGCATTCTCAGCAGCATTATACATCGCTGCCGCCATACTTATGGCCGGCTGCGCAAAAACAGTAGTTCCAGGCCCTAACGAAGCTAACAAACGTTATTTCGATGCATGGATGCATATCAACCATCCTGGAGTAGAACCTTCCGGTCTCGGCATTTATGTGATTGACGAACAGGAGGGAACAGGAGCATCTGTGACAGACAAAGGATTCGCCTTGGTAGATTACAGGATTTCAAGCCTCGAAGGCAACATTTCATCCTATACTGACAAAGAAACCGCAAAGCAGCTTGGAGATTATAAAGTGACAGACTATTATGGTCCAAAGTTCTGGACGACATACAAGACAACCATCCAGGCAGGTCTAGGCGACGCTCTGTACGGGATGAAGGTAGGAGGCTACAAGAAAGTCATCGTTCCAAGCTGGCTCATGACTTCGAAGGAGTTCGACACTGCGGAGGATTATCTCGATTATTATGATGAGGACGACAGTCCGTCATACTCTTCTACCGTATACGAATTCACCGTACAGGATTTTACAGAAAACATGAACCAGTGGCAGATTGACTCTATCGTCAGATTCTTCAGCAACGACAAGGTCATGATCGACAGGATTCCTGCAAACGAAGTATTCTCCGGCATGACTGCGGCAGATAGTGTAAAGACAGGATTCTTCTACAAGCAGCTCGTTGCACCAGATAACACTACTGAATTCAAGAAAGACACGGTCGTATATATAAACTATACAGGCAAGCTTCTCAATGGTCTCGTCTTCGACACCAACATAGAGAGAGTTGCCAAAGACAACAATCTCTATTCTTCATCAAAGACTTACGAACCGATGCAGATAAATTGGGGAGAGAAATACGAAGACCTCACCATGACCTCCTCCAAATCAAGCATGATTTCTGGATTTGCGCTGACCTTGTGGCAGATGAAGGCAATGGAAAAGGGCGTAGGAGTATTCTATTCCGACCTCGGATACGGAAACTCTGGCAGCGGTTCAAGCATTCCAGGATACGCTCCGCTGATCTTCGAAATCGAGCTTGTCGCAAAGCCAAAGAAATAAGATGAGCGCGAACAAATCCTCAATCCCTACCGAACTCGGTACCGAGAAGATCGGCCGTCTGCTCAAGCAATACGCCCTGCCTGCCATTATCGCGCAGACAGCGGCGTCTTTATATAATATGGTGGACAGCATATTTATCGGTCAAGGCGTAGGTCCGCTTGCCATCTCAGGTCTGGCCGTCACCTTCCCTCTGATGAACCTCTCCACAGCATTCGGCACACTTGTAGGAGCCGGAGCGGCCGTGATGCTGTCAGTCCTTCTGGGACAGAAGAACTACAAAGCCGCGAACAAGGTTCTCGGTAACGTTGTCAGTCTGAACATTATCATAGGACTGATATTCATGGCAGCAGCCCTGATCTTCATCGACCCTATCCTTTATTTCTTCGGAGCCAGCGAAAACACGCTTCCATATGCCAAGGAGTACATCACCATCATCCTTATCGGAAATGTGATCACTCATGTATACTTCGGGCTGAATGCTGCAATGCGCTCGTCCGGATTCCCGAAGAAGGCAATGGCACTTACGATATTCACTGTCGTGTTCAACACCCTGCTGGACCCTATATTCATATTTGTATTTGACATGGGGATCGCTGGTGCGGCGTGGGCGACGGTGATAGCCCAGACCGTAGCGATGATAATCGTGCTCAAGCATTTCAGCGACAAGGAAAGGGCATTCCATTTCGAAAAAGGCATCTTCAAGCTCGATATGCGCGTTGCCAAGGATTCCCTTGCCATCGGCATGGGACCTTTCCTGATGAATGCAGCCGCATGTCTGGTGACTCTCTTCATCAACCAGCAGCTGCGTGACTATAGTGGTGACCTCGGAATCGGAGCATACGGAATATGCAACAGACTCATCTTCATGTTCATCATGATCTGCATGGGACTCAACCAGGGCATGCAGCCGATTGCCGGATACAACTACGGTGCAAAGCAGTACTCAAGGGTGAAGGAAGTGTTCTGGATGACAGCAAAACTTGGCACCGTCGTGACATGCATCTGCTTTATTATCGGAATGTTCTTCCCGAGAGTTGCCGTCGGAATATTCACCCATGACGAAGCTTTGATGGAGATGGCCTCACACGGGCTCAGGATATTGGTATTAGGGTTCCCTATCGTAGGTTTCCAGATGATCGGAACGAATTTCTTCCAGTGCCTGGGCATGGTGAAGAAGTCAGTGATACTTTCACTTTCAAGACAGATCCTCTTCCTTCTTCCTCTTTTATATGCCCTCCCGCTGTGGCATGATGCAAGCGGAGTATGGATGAGCTTCCCTGTTTCGGATGTGTTGTCAGCAACTCTTACGGCGATCCTGCTGAGAAGACTTTTCAAGAAGTTCAATAGACTCCAGGATGGCCAGGAGTCATCTATCTTAGGCAGCCAGATTTAGAACCTTAAGCAATGAAAAAGAAGATCATCATCAATATAGGAAGGCAGTTCGGAGGTGGCGGACGCGCAGTAGCATACGAGCTTGGCAGAAAGCTGAACATCCCGGTATATGACAGGGAGATCATAAGTCAGGCAGCAAAGGACAGCGGATTCGGCGCAGAATTCTTCAAAGAACGAGACGAGAAGAGAGGTTTCTTCTCTTTTACAGAAATCTTTGCAAACGGATTCAGCGGCACCGAGAACTACATGAGCGACAGGGGCATATTCAAGCTCCAGAGCCAGACCATCGAGAAGATTGCCGAGCAGGGTTCTGCAATAATAGTGGGAAGATGCGCTGACTATATCCTTAGAGAAAACGAGAACACCCTCAACATATTCCTGACATCCCCACTGGAAGTACGTGCCGAGCGCATTGCATCAAGACAAGGCATGAGCCTTGAGGAAGCTATGACAAAAGCTCAGGACAAGGATAAGAAACGAGCTGAATACTACAATTATTATACATTCGGAGAATGGGGATCTGCAGGGAATTACGATCTCTGCCTCGACTCTTCGATTCTCGGGATCGAGGGAACAGCAGATTTCATCATCGATTTCGCAAGAAAAGCAGGTAAGATTTAATCAATGAAAAAAAGACACATCACCATATCATGTATTGCAATTGCCGCCCTCGTGACGGCATTTGCCATTATATCACGCTGCAGTGTAGATTATGTGCAAGAAAAAGATACAAGAGTGAGGCTTAATGACACTCTGACAAACGCCATGTCCGAAATTCCGGAACTGGAAAAGATGGATGCCAGGATCAGGAAATTCATGACCAGGTGGCATATAAAGGGAGCTTCGCTTGCCATTACGAGAAATGACTCACTCCTGTATGCAAAAGGATACGGATGGGCTGATGAAGAAAAAGGCATCCTTATGGAGCCTGGGCACATCTTGCGCATGGCGTCAGTATCCAAGCTGCTGACAGCTGCTGGTATCATGGTTCTTCAAGACAGAGATTCGCTGAGTATAAAGGATACAGTCTTTGGTCCGGGCGGCATACTTGACGACCCTTTCTTCAACGAACTTGTCAAGTGTGACAGAAATTACAGGAAGATCACGGTAGAGCACCTTCTGAGACATCAGGCGGGTTTCAGAAGAGACCCTCTGTTCTCATCTGTTGACGTGAAGAACCAGCTTGGCCTGGACCATGCGCCAACCAAGGAAGACCACTACGGACTTGTACTCAGCAGAAGACTCCGATGGGTACCTGGAACAAGTCAGAAATATTCGAACTTCAGCTACCTTCTCCTCTCTGAAGTCATTGAAAAGGTATCTGGAATGCCATACGACGAGTTCATGAAGAAGGAAGTGCTGGAACCTGCAGGATGTTTCGACATGCATATAGGAGGCACATATTATGCTGACAAGAGACCTAATGAAGTCAGATACTATACCCATGAAGGAGACGGCAAATATGTAGAGGAATATACAGGCAGCGGGCGAATGGTAGAGCGCTGCTACGGAGGCACTAATCTACCTCTCCTGTCAGGAGCCGGAGCATGGTGTGCCTCCCCCGCCGAAATTGCACGCTTCGTTGCAAGCATAGACGGTGATCCTGGAGTAGCAGACATCATCTCGAATGAAAGCTTTCTTCAGATGATAGAATATTTCGACCAGAACACATTCTCATTGGGATGGAATGACACAGATCCGGCGAAAGGATGGAACAGAACCGGAACGCTTGCCGGCACAAGTGCCCTGGTCAGATACTATCCGGATGGAGAGTGCTGGATAATGATCACCAACACCAGCACATATAGAGGGCCCCGGTTCCCTAAGTATACCGAAGCCCTCTTCAAGGAATGTAGATCACTATACAGTGACAAGATGCCAAAAAGAAACCTGTTCGAATAACTTGAACAGGTTTCTTTTATAATATCAATATTTCTTTACCTCAAACTCACCGGCAAGGATTCCGTATCCGTTTTCTGCCAGCGACTCAAGTTCGTTCTCTCCCGGATAAACCTCTACAGGAGCGATGAACTGAACCATTTCAGTGATCGGTCTGGTAATCGGCTTACCATAAGCGATACCTCCGGTAAGGATAATTGCATCAACCTTTCCTCCGACGACGGTAGCCATTGCACCGATATACTTGGCAACTGAAATGCAGAAGGCATTGAGGAACTCTACAAATGCAGGCTCTCCTGCTACTGCCCTGTTCTCTACTTCACGGAAGTCATTGGTTCCGAGGTGTCCTACTGCTCCACCCTTACCAACGAGCATCTTCTTGATCTCAGCCTTGCTGTACTGACCGCTGAAGCAAAGGTCAACAAGAGGGAATGCCGGAACAGAACCTGCACGCTCTGGACTCATAGGGCCGTCTCCACCAAGTGCATCGTTAACGTCAATCACAAGACCGTTTCTATGAAGAGATACTGATGTACCGCCACCCATATGAGCGACGATGACAGTAACATCCTTATTTGACTTCCCTACACTGCGTGCATAACGGCGTACCATCGCACGAGAGTTAAGTGTGTGGAATGCCGGTCTGCGCTGGAATGCCGGATGTCCAGAGAGCTTAAGTTCAGGGAGCATGTCATCAGAAGTAGGAGCATCGGCAATATAAGCCTTGCAATTACCCTCCTGACCTTTCTCGGCACGCATACCGTTGATTTCAGCTGCGAGGTCGTCTGCAATAAGAGCACTGAGGTTACATGCATGCACACCGTCCTTTCCCTCGACAAGAGCATCACGCATCTTCTGAGTTACCTCATAGACACCTGTCTGGATCGGAGTGATCAATCCTCCACGCGCCATGATGAGGTCGATAGAGTCAAGCGCTACTCCATTCTCCGAAAGGAAATTCACGATGGCATCACGGCGCATACCGCCCTGCTGCATCACTGATTCATACTTTGCGATTTCTTCTGCAGAGTGACTGAGGTTTGTCTCGAACTTCTGCTGTCCGTCCTCGTAGAAACCGATCTTGGTCGAGGTTGAACCTGGGTTGATTATAAGTACTTTACCTTTCATGATGTTATTAGAACATTGCTGCAATTGCGATTGAGTTCAACTTTGTGTCGATGCTGTCTGCACGGCTTGAGAGAACGCATGGCACTTTTGCTCCCACAAGAAGGCCTGCCTGTCTGACACCAGGAACCAGCTTCGAGTTTGCCTTGTAGAACACGTTTCCGGACTCGATGTTAGGGAAGAGGATACAGTCTGCATCTCCGGCCACAGGGCTCACCAGGCCCTTGATCTGTACCGACTCCATATCGATTGCCACATCAAGTGCAAGAGGGCCGTCAGCTACGCAGCCTTTGATCTGTCCACGTTCTACCATCTTTGAAAGCATGGCTGCCTCGACCGATGCCGGCTGACTTGGGAGGACCTGCTCTGTTGCTGCAAGGATTGCAACCTTCGGAGTCTGTACTCCTACAGCCTTGGCTGTCTTCACAAGCCATTCCATGATTGTCTGCTTCTGCTTGAAGTCCGGTGCAGGAATCACTGCCACATCTCCTACGAAAAGGAACTTGTGGTATGACGGAATCTCAAGAGTAGTACAATGAGTCAGGGTACCCTTAGCAGGAAGGAGGCCTTTCTCCTTATTAAGGATGGCACGGAGAAACTTGTCTGTCGAGCAAAGACCCTTCATCAGGAAATCGCCCTCGCCGTCATTGATCATCTGGACAGCCTGAGCTACAGACTTAAGTTCATCAGGATTATGAACGATTGTAAATACGGAGATATCCACCCCTTCCTCGGCACATGCCTTAGCAATGAGGTCCTGGTCACCTACGAGTGTAACATCAGCCAGACCAAGCTCTACAGCCTTGCCTGCAGCAGCGACTGTATGGGTATCTACTCCCCATGCCGCTACCATTCTCTTCCTGTTGCCTCTGCCCTTGAGCTCGGCATAGATCTGTTCGAATTTTGTAAACATATTCATATAAAATATATCCCCGGCACACGACCAGGGATGTTGATTAATCTTCGTTCTGAACGATATTCATAGTGTCACGGGCAATCATCAGCTCCTCATTTGTAGTAATGAGGGCAACCTTTACCTGCGAATCAGGAAGAGTAATGATCGTATCGACACCTCTTACCACGTTTGCATCATAGTCGAACTTGACACCGAGATAAGTAAGGTTCTCACATACTCTGCGACGGAGACGGCTGTTATTCTCACCGATACCTCCTGTGAATACAATCAGGTCAACTCCGTTCATTGCAGCAGCGTAAGCTCCAATGTACTTCGTGATCTCGTATGTAAGCTTCTTCAAGGTAAGCTTCGCTTTTGCGTCACCATTGTTCGCAGCCTCATCAAGGTCACGGGCATCAGATGATACGCATGAAAGTCCGAGGAAACCTGACTTCTTGTTAAGTACCTTGCTCATCTCTGCTGCAGAGAGTCCTTCCTTCTCCTGGATATATGTAACCACCTCAGGATCTACGCTACCGCTTCGAGTTCCCATGATAAGACCCTCGAGCGGAGTGAATCCCATTGTAGTATCAATCGACTTTCCATTCACTACGGCCGCGATAGAACTTCCGTTACCAAGATGACAGGTAATGATCTTAGAGTAATTGATGTCAAGACCTGCGAACTTCGCTCCCTTTGCAGACACATACTTATGGCTTGTTCCATGGAAACCATAACGGCGGATGCCATATTTCTCATAGTACTCGTATGGAAGTCCATACATGTAAGCGTACGAAGGCATTGTCTGGTGGAATGCAGTATCGAACACACCAACCTGAGGTACCTCAGGAAGAACCTCTGTTACAGCTTTGATTCCAAGGATGTTTGCAGGGTTATGGAGTGGTGCGAATACCGAACACTTCTCAAGCTGCGCAATCACCTCGTCAGTGATGAGCTGGCTGCACACGAACTCCTCTGCTCCGTGAACAACTCTGTGACCGACTGCCTCGATATCTTCAAGGGTCTCAAGTACGCCATAGTCCTTGTCAAGGAGAGCCTCAAGAACAGCCTTGATACCTACTGTGTGATTCTCGATCGGCATTTCCCTTACAAGATTCTCCTTGCCTGAAGCCTGATGCTTGAGGCAACCTGTTTCCATTCCGATCCTCTCTACAAGACCTTTGGCAAGAAGATCGTAAACCTCGTCGTTCTTCATATCAAGAAGCTGATACTTCAAAGAAGAACTTCCGCAATTGAGTACTAAAATGATCATGTCGTTATGTTTTTGTTTCTGTTTTTCACTTATCCGTCCCGAATTTCTACGAAATTCAAGCACATCTTTGCAAAGTTAGGAAAATATTCGCTACTTTAGCAAAAATACGTAAGGAAATGAAAGAGGTGAGGGATATTGCAGGGATTGCGCTGCCGTTTGTCATAGGGACGGCCGTTTCCGCATACGCTGGAGGTGGATTCCTTTATAGCACCGCCATTCTGATTACGATCCTGATACTATACAGCATACATCGGCATAGCCTGGCCATGACATGGTCGATGATAATATGTTGCATGTTCATGTGCGGTCTGCTTGCAGCTTATACAGACAGCCAGATGTCCTACAGCAGAATCGACGGAGGAGGATTGCTCATGACAAAGATCCTGACATTCGGAGAATCCATGAAGAATGCAATAGACGCCATCCCCTTTGATAACGACAGGACAAGATTCATAGCCAAGGCTTTGATTACAGGCGAAAGAAGCGACATTCCGGATGAAGTGGCCAAGGCATTCCGCGAAAGCGGAGGATCCCATATACTTGCGCTTTCAGGTCTGCACCTTGGAATAATCTATGCCATCGTACGTTTCATTACACGAGTGTATGGCAACACCCGTAATTCAAAGATATTGCGTTCATTCACAATAATTTCAATCTGCGGATTCTATACTCTTGCAACAGGAGCAGGTGCTTCGGTCACAAGGGCTTTCATATTCATAATCATAGGTGAATGGGCAAGACTGAGCGGAAGGCCCTCCGGGCTGAAAAGAATCATGATGGCAGCTCTTCTGATCCACCTGTCATTATCCCCCTCTTCTATCAGGAATGTCGGATTTCAGCTTTCTTATGCTGCCGTTGCAGGTATAGCTTACATATTTCCATGGCTTCAGGGATTCTGGCCCGGAAACAGGCACGATGATGCCGTGCTTACAAAATGCGCCAGATGGATCTGGAATTCAGCAGCAATGTCAATAGCATGCCAGATCACCACGGGACCCATAGCCTACATATACTTCGGAACATTCCCGTCCCAGTTTATCCTGACAAATCTGATAGCCTTGCCGCTGACGGGGCTCATCATCCCCATGACCCTGCTTACGCTGGCCGCCAATCAAAGTGGAATATGCATCCGCATGCTGACATACTGCACAGAATGGCTTGTTACTGCACTTTGCGAGTCTCTAAGCCTGCTGAGCACCATGTAACAAACTCACCCTCATCATCATATACAAGACACCCCTCAATATCCTCCCTTGACTGGATGAATGCCTTGGCCTGTTCAAGCCCTATCACCATACAATATGTCGCATATGCATCTGCAAGCATGGCATTTTCTGCTATGATCGTGGCGCTGAGAAGACTATGAGTCACAGGATATCCTGTCCTCGGGTCAATGGTATGAGCATATTTCTTTCCGTCCCTGACGTAGAATTTCCTATAATTCCCGGAGGTCACAACTCCATGAGGGCCATCCGGAACTGAGAATACCCCTTGCAGCTTAGCACCAAGGTCGTTGTTACCATCCTCAGGTCTATCGATACCTATCGTCCATGCCACTCCGGAAGGATTCTTTCCATCACAGAAAATCTCGCCTATATTTACCATCATATCCCTGACTCCGATAGAGTAGAGATATCTTGCAACCAAGTCACAGCTATACCCCTGGGCTATGGCGTTGTAATTAAGTCGAGGATAAGCGGAGCCTTGCTGTCCGACATATATAGATTCCGGTTCCACATCAGTGCCTATAAGATCAGATATCGTCTCACGACAAAGCCCCATTCCACAAAGACTCCTGACAGAATCTACCTGCCGAGCAGACGGAAACGCACCGCTCTTGAAGCCGAATCCCCACATGTCATATAAAGGTGCGGAACTTACATCCACAGCGCCTCCAGTCTCTTCCCACACTTCATGTCCCATGGAATATATCTCAGCAAACATTTCGTCAACGACAACGTTTTCACCGGCATTGAAACGGCTTAGAACGGAATTCTTATTATATCCTGACAGAGTGTAATCTATCTTTCGAAGGATACTTTCGACAGAGTCCCTTATCTCCACAGGGTCCTTGTCCAGGCCCGCGATATTGAATGTTACGGAATAGGTTCCGCCCTGGGCGTAGCCCTCTATTCTGACATAACCGCTGCGCTTTGTGCATGAAAGCGACACCAGAGTCATGGCGGCTAAAAAGAATATGCTGATTTTACGTTTCATTATCCTACGTATATTCACTACAGGCAAAGTATTTGCTCATGAAATATAATTGCACAAAGTTAGCGGTTTTTACTATATTTGCAGAATTATTCGATTAAATGAACCAGAAATGAGGTATCGCAAACTGAACACTCTTATATTCGCAATAGCTGCGTCCTTATGCATCATATCATGCAAGAAAGATGACGAGTCAAAAGTAACCCCGTCTCTCAAAGGAACATTGTCATTTACAGCATCTATTCCGGAATACGTGCTTCCGAACACTACCGTGACTCTGACCCCAGCAGGAGTAGAACATCCTGACGGAGAAGAACTCGGATATTATTGGAAGGTTACTCCTACAAGGCCTAAGGCTGACACCACAAGATATCAGAACGGACTTGACAAGCAAGGTAATCCTTCCGATGGTTCCTTCACATTCACATTCTCGGACACGCTCCAGACATGTACCATCACCGGATATGCTTTTGCCAAGGGATATACATACTCATCAAAATCAGTTGACTGCACCGTAGTTGAAGGTGGAATTGACAGATCCATTACAAATCTCAACCTCAACGGCAAGCCATCGATTACCGTAGATGGCATACAATATCCTTATGTCACCATCGGCGGCCTTGACTGGCTATGTAGAAACATCTCAGACAAGAGTGCAGGTGCGGCATACAAGAACAGCGAGGTAATGAGCGATGTGTTCGGAAGATATTACTCATTCGAAGAAGCTCAGACAATCTGCCCTGAAGGATGGAGACTGCCTACAGATGCAGAATGGAGTGCAGCAGCGGAGGAATACGATAACAATATTGCCGCATTGATGGGCAACGCATATTTCAACGGCAATCTTATGTGGGAATACTGGCCTGCAGTAGGGGAAATCACTAACGCATCGGGACTCTCTATGATCCCTGCAGGATACGCGATGCTCAGCGGCAAAGCGTCCGACGGTTCATATCCTAACGCTCAGTTCCAGGGAAATAATCAGTATGCTATATTCTGGACAGCAGACACTGCCGAAGAAGAAGGAATGGCATATTACAGATACATCATCTGCGACCAGCCGGAGTTCATGCTCGGAAAAGGAGACATAACTTCGTTCGGAGCGACAGTACGCTGCGTAAGATAAGGACTACAATTCAGTTACAATCCAATCGGAACCGAAATTGACCTGAGGACGGAAATCTTCCTCAGGTTTTATTTTTGACTTTGTCATGGATAGAATCCTGATATCCATCTTCAGCCCGTCCTGCAGGGCAAAGGAAGCCGAGACAGGATTTCCGTCGGCATCGAAGACAAAATCAGAAGACGTGGGATCCAGAAATGCACTTACTCCGACCGCCTGCTCTACGTAGACTTCCATCACCGAAGTATCAACAGTCCACACCTTGGAGCCATCGCAGTATACCTGAAGGCCGTCCGCTGACATCATATAGGCATTGCCTTGAATCATGACATCAGCATTACCCTCGACACGCGTCTGGGATACATACATTGAATATGTACATTTGAAGGTGACACAAGAATCAGATATCGCAGCACGCAGCCTCTCCAAGGCCGCATGCTGCGTCTGTTGTGCAGCTGCCGATGCGACAATGAACATCGCAGCCATTATTATCAGGATTCGTCTCATCTTATCTGTTAAGGTAAGGAGCTATGACCTCTTCAAGTTCATCCAGAGTAGACACAAGTACCTGTCGAGGCTTCGAGCCCTCCTGCGGTCCTACGATTCCGGCCTGCTCCAGCTGGTCCATAACCCTACCTGCCCTTGCATATCCCATGCCTAGCTTACGCTGGAGGTCTGAAGTAGAACCTTTCTGAGAGAGAACAACAGTACGGGCCGCCTCTTCAAATTCGGAATCAAGACTCTGGATATCAAGGCTTCCACCTGCAGGACTTCCATCAGGGGACTCAGGCATAGGCAGATAGAACGGAGTATTGTAGCACTGGCCGAACTTGGTCTGATTTCCTATGAATCTGGTCACACGATTGATTTCTTCCATACTGATGTAGGCGCACTGGATACGTTCTACCTTAACTCCAGCATAGTACAGCATATCACCCTTTCCGATCAGATTTTCTGCACCGACAGCGTCAAGGATTGTCCTTGAATCCACACCCGAAAGTACTCTGAAGGCAATTCGTGTCGGGAAGTTGGCCTTGATAAGACCTGTAATGACATTGACTGACGGGCGCTGTGTAGCTATGATCACATGTATTCCTGCTGCCCTACCCTTCTGGGCCAGACGGATGATTGCCGCCTCAATATTCTTGGCCGACTTCTTATCATCCGGAGACGAGCCGCCTGCCATAATCAGATCGGCATACTCATCCACAACCACCACCAGGTAAGGCAGATATCTATGTCCCTCAGTCGGAAGAAGATATCTGTCCTTATACTTCTCGTTATAAAGCTTGAAGTCATTTACGCCACCTTTTGCGAGAAGTTCATATCTCTCGTCCATCTCGATGCATAGAGAGCTGAGCACCTGCTCCGCATCCTTTGCCTTCTTAACGATTGCCTTTCTCTTTTCTTCCTCCTCGTCAGCCGCAGTCGGAAGTACAGCAAGATAATGTTTCAAAAGCGGGTTATATGGAGTAAACTCCACTGTCTTAGGATCTATGAAGACGAACTTGAGTTCGGATGGATGTTTAGAATACAACAAAGACGAAATGATCACATTAAGTCCCACGGACTTTCCCTGCTTTGTAGCACCTGCCACCAGAAGATGCGGAGCGTCTGTCAAGTCAAATGTCTTTACCTTCTGCGCGAGGGTCGAGTATCCGATGGCGATAGGCAGCTCTGCCTTGCTGTTTCGGAAAGAATCGTCATTGAGCATTGACTTCAAAGGAACGATAGAAGGTGTGCTGTTAGGAACTTCGATACCCACACATCCCGGGAGGGTTACGACTCGTACGCCACCAACTTCAAGAGCCATTGCAATCTCTCTATGGACACTCTCGATCGAAGCGACCTTCATTCCTGGAGCCAGAACTATCTTATATAATGTCACCGTAGGTCCTACAACCGCCGTAACCTTCTCAACTTCAATCTTATAGTTCTTCAACGTAGTACGGATCACCATGTTGTTCTTATCAAGTTCCGCCTGACTGACAACATGCTGCTGTCCTGTGTAATCATGAAGAAGGTCCAGCGAAGGAAACTCATACCTGCTGAGTTCATCACGGTTATCTATCCTGGGAAGGTCCTCTACTACAGGTACGACGACCTCACCTCTGATGACTTCCATATCCTCACCGGCTGATTCCTCATGTTCTTCTGGTACGACGGCAAGCTCCGGTGTTTCCCCGGGCTCCACAACTTCAGGCGCCTCAATATCCTCTTCCAATTCTTCATCCACCACATCATCCTCCTGAAGTTCCTCTATCTCCTCTTCCTGCGCTTCTTCCTCTTGAACCTCCATTTCCTCTTCCTCACACTCAAACTCTTCTTCCTCGGCTTCTTCAACCACCTCGGTCTTTGCTTCCTGCTCCGGTCTGCCTTCACCAGTCAGAGCAAACCAACGGGCAAATCTTCCGCTGGCAAAAAGCAGCCAGACAACTGCAAGAGCAACAACTATGAGTACAGGCACTACCGGGCCAAGGAGATTTGTAAGAGAGGCCATCACAGAACGGCCTGCATCTCCTCCCAGTCCTCCGTCAAAAAGTCTTACAGAACCGAAAAGAGACAAGGCCATCGAAAGGATGAAGGCACCGCTGACTGAAAGGAATGTCAATCTCATCAGACCGATATGCCTCTGCCAGAAAAACAGCCTGTAAGCTGCTGCTCCAAGAAGGAAAACAAATACAAAGCTCGCAAGGCCCAGCATGTCAGAGACGAGGAAATGGCTCCACAGGTAGCCTAATTTGCCACCCATGTTGCTGACATCCACCCCCTTGCTCATCCTTCCTGCATTCATGAGCAGGTCTTTGTCCACAGACCATGTGAACAGGTATGACAGCATGGACACAAATGTGAACAATGCCACCAGCATGACCAGCCCGCCTGCACATTTGATCAGGATAGACTTGAGTTCCGGATCCATTTCCTTGAAGAAAGTGAAGAATGTTCTCTTCTTCAGGGTCTTTGTCTTTTTCTTCTGCGCCATATTACTTGTTCTGCTTCCTCATTTTCTGATTACCCTTATGCCACTTTCCCTGCTTCTGCTGACCTCCCGGTCTGGCAAACGCGGTTCCCGACTCCAATCTTGACAACTGGAGTCCTTCCGGTACCTTTATCCTGAAATCAGACAGTTTCTCAATATCCTGAAAAATTGTCTCATCAGTCACAGAATCCTTATTCCATATAAGGTACTGCTGCCTCATATAAGCCGCCAGAGTGCGAATCATCGAAATCTTCTGTTCGCCATCATCCATGCAGGCAATCATATCAATGAAGTTCTCGATATTTCTGCCATAATGACTGGCCTTAACGGGTTTACGAGGAACAGAGACCATCATGGGCTTCTCTTGAAGGCTCTCCGGCGCCGGAGCCGGATATGGAGAATCCACGTCAAGATTGAAACCAGATATGATATGGAGGTGGTCCCAAAGTTTCTGCTCATAGTTATCCTGAAGGTGGACCGCAGGATTTATAATCTCCATTACCTTTACAATGGCACGAGCCTGCTCATTTCTTTTCTGACGGTCTTCAATGGTCTTGAGATAATCGACCATCTTCTGGACATTACGTCCATATTCCGGTATATATAACCTCACACGCTCTGTATTATACAGAAGCTTGCAGGTGTCTACTTCTTTGTTTTCCATAATATCTGAAAGTTATTCATGCAACTTGCAAATATACAAATTTATATTCAGATAACCTTGTATTCTCCGGTCTGTACATACCACAAGACTGCCGTGACTTCAGCATATCCCATACGATGCCATATATCCGAATATATCTTCATCTGACGTTCGTATTTATTATGATGCACACCGAACTTATAGTCTATGACAAGGACTCTATCATCTGCAATAACCACTCTGTCCGGACGATACACCTGTCCGTCTGAGTCGATTATATCTGTCTCCAGGAGCACCTGCGCATGCTCTTCAGGAAACCATCCCAGAGATTGCACCTGTGCAATCCTGGTTCGAAGAAGTTCCTTGGCCCGACACGCCTGTTCAGCAGTAAGTTCTCCCGCTGCCACGGCATTGTCAACAGATTCATCAATATCATCAGCTACCCTGATATGAGCGAGGATATCATGCAGGACCACTCCTTTGATACGATTGGAAGCTTCCACACCGGCCGCCCCGTCCTCTGCAAAGAAGTCCAAAGCATCTGCGGAAAACTTCAATCGGCCTCTTTCCCGTATATCTCCTTCGTCAGAAAGTTCAGTGTTCAATGCATACGAAGGATAGATGTCACCACCACAAATAGGGAATCTTACATACCCTGTTTCCTCTGATTTTCTCATCGCATTGAAATCAACAAGCGAACCGATATCAAATCGGACGGCACCTTCATCCGCAGTCTTTCTTATGTTCTGCACCTTGCCTGACATTGCTACAAACCAGTAAAGTATCTGAGAAAAGTCAGTAAAGTCCGGCTTCCAGCTCTCGGATCCGGAATCTGCAAGATTGCCCATGCACTTCACTGATGGCATCGCAGCAATGACATGCATGCCAAGTGCCGCACGCGTCATCGCGACGTAAATCGTATTGATGTTATCTACCTGCTGCAGTATGTTTTCCCTCTTATAGTGGTCTGCAAACAGCGTTGACTCAGAAGACCTGGACAGCATGACATCATATACTCCCTCGGCAACTCCCTCAAGAGGAGTATCAGATAAATCCGGGGCGCACCACCTGCTGTCCGGCTTGAAAAGTCCGATACTCTCTGCGAAAGGAATTATCACATATGGAAAATCCAGTCCCTTGGACTTATGTATGGTCATCACCCTGACACTTTCTCCCGAAGACGGAGAACTTATCGACGGATCTTCACTTTCCCAATATTTAAGGAAACCTCGCAGATTGTTACCTTCAGAGGCGACATATTCATGAAGATGATCCATGAAAGACTGGAGATGCAGGATCTCTCCGTCCATCACTCCATCAGCATCCCCCTTCTTCAGTTCGCGCACCAAGGCTTCCGCCATATCGACAAGGGAAGTACAGCCACCAGGCACCGCCACATCAAGAGATTCGGCAAGATATCCTCCCACGGTATCTGCAGGATTGTCAACAAGGGACATAAGCGACACAAGGCGGCGCACGGTCACCGAGCGCTTGACCTTCAGCGAATCATCAGTTATCACCGTTATGCCATTGTCGATCAGATATGAAGCCACGCTCTGACCTGCCGCATTGCTACGCACCAGCACGGCGATATCCGACAGACGCGCTCCGGAAGAACAGGCTTCCATCACGCTATCCAACACTTTCTGGAGTTCATCTTCCTTAGGACAGAAAGTCACGCTTACACTGCCATCAGCCTTATCTATCTTTGCAACCTTCTGGACGACATCAGCATATATTCCCGACATATACCCATCACCTCCATTCATCCGGTCCAGAATTTCCGCGGCAGCCTTGAAGTATGCATTGTTGAACTCCACAACATTGGACAAACTTCGATAATTTGTATCAAGGACCTCTTCATTGAACTCAGGAAACTCTGCAGGAACAGTACTGTCAAGCAGTTTCCAGTCCGAGCCTCTCCACCTGTAGATACTTTGTTTTACATCACCTACAATCAGATTTTCATTACCCTGGGCTTCACTGTTGTGCAGCAACGGACTGAAATTGCTCCACTGCACCGATGAGGTATCCTGAAACTCATCAAGAAGGAAATGGTCGAATCGTACTCCTATCTTCTCATAAATGAAAGGTGCATCTGACCCATCGATGATACCTTTGAGAATAGTGTTGGAATCATCTATGCAAAGTACATTCTTTTCCTTCATCAGGTCATTGAAGGCATCAGAAAGTTCCCTTGCCACACCAAGTCCATATATCTGGTCATCAAGGATACATGCAGTCGAATATATCTGATAATTCTTTGCCCAAAGGTCACAGAAATCCTGCAACGGCGCCTCAAGCGCAGGATACACCTTAGGCAGAAGCACCTTCGCCTTGCCTGCAGCAAACCAGAGCTCATGATCTGGAGCCTTCTCCATGAACGAGGCTGTAGGAGGGGCTATCTGCTCATGATCGTTCAAGCATGCATATTTCAGAAGCGCCTTCATGAAACCTCTGAAGCTGTCCTTCGGGTCCACCTGGGCAATCTTCAGGACATCAACAGCTTGCAAGGCTGTTTCACGTACTCTTGTCCTGAAATCGGCAATTATCGTCCTGCATGCGTTCCTTATATCCGTCAGAGCCTGTTGAGAGTATGCCAGATGCTCGTCCACACCAGCCTTCGCCATTTCTTCCTCACGTTGTGCCGACTTCAGACGGAGCGCCATTTTCAGAAGGTTAGCATCAGTGCTGTACCTGCCGCCCTGCTCGATCTGTTCGAGCACATTGTCCGTCAGCCATGACAGAAGTCCTGTATCATCCTGAGTCAGCGAATCAAGGACACGGTCGACACTCTCGGCTACAAGCGACTCCTTGTCGAGTTCCACCTGATATGAAGCAAACTGACCTATCTCACGCGAAAAGGCTTTCAGGGTCTGTTGGAAGAACCTGTCTATAGTGCTCACGGCAAATGCACTGTAATCGTGAAGTATATCCCGCAGAACAGCTGCCGAACGGCTGCTCAATTCGTCATCATCAGAAAAAAGATCCGGTACGAAGCAGTCATGATAATCAGACGAAGCAGGAACTGTCGCCAAGATGTGCAGTTCCTTAAGTATTCTGCTTTTCATTTCCTCGGTTGCCTTGTTTGTAAAGGTCACAGCCAGAATATGCCTGTAGGCATACCTATCCTCATTCCTGAGAAGCAGACTTATATATGTCTTTGCGAGGTTATAGGTCTTACCTGAACCTGCAGATGCCTTCATTATCCTTATCATAATCTATCTGCCACAAATCGTCTTGAAATCACAATATCCGCACACATGCTCATCAGTTGTTCTTCGAAAGTTGACTCCTGAGTCACACATTTCATCAAGCAATATCTTCAGTTTATCTGAAACTGAGTCAAAGAAGGTTGCGTTTACCGGCACAGCTTCCGGAAGCTCTCCAAAAAGACGCGACGTCGAGTAGACACAATTATAAAGTTTCCTTCCCTTCAGTTCCTCCCTATCCTTTACAAGCAGATCATATACATAGAACTGAAGGGCAATCTTAGGCCTGTCCTTTATGTCAGGCTCGAATATCTTAAGAGCAATATCCTCAGCGTTGCCATCATTTATGAATATGTCGTCATCCAGCACCCTGCCTGTCTTATAGTCGACAACCCTGACTTCGTCAGTTCCGAAAGCATCCAGCCTGTCAATGAAGCCCTTGAACCTGAATCCATGGAACATTCCTCCGACCCTCAGTTCACGGCCAAGAATCTCGAAAGACTCCTTCCCGCTGTTCCTGAGGATCTCAAGATCGCTCCGCAGGGTCTTGATGACGTAACGTACAATGACATCGGTGACAACCAGGTTGCGTCCAGTCACTTCCATGACATTCAGTTCATGCTCTATCAGCGCACGTACCTTATCCCTGATGGAATTTTCTCTCTCCAGCCAGCCCTGTATATATTTCATCGTTATATTCCTGAGAGGGACACCGCATTTTCCGGAGCCCGACCCGTCAAAGAAGAATTCCGGAGACATGGCTTCCTCCGACGTATACAGCGAACGCATGACTTCATGAAAGATCGTTCCGAACATACCCGCATCCAGACTTTCGGAAATCTCTTCCTCACGCTCAAGTCCTTTGATCACAGCATAATAAAACTTTGCAGGACAGGCCAGATAGTTCTGTACTGAGGTTGCAGAGAGCACCGTTTCCTTTATCTTTCTTATATCATCATCCGTCTTGACAATCTCCGGCAGCTGTGCCGTCTTCATGTTGTCTATCTGTACTGCATACCTGTTCAGCGGGATACCGAAATGATACTCAAGCTGCTTGATATATCGGCTCTCTTCTCCTGACTTCAGCCCTTCCGCACGGGAATCCACCATCAGCCATACGTTCTCGGCCCGGGATATCATCCTGTAGAAATAATATGCCCAGATCGCATCCTGGAACTCATATGTAGGCATACCGAAACCCTTCCTCAACTCCGGAGGAACAAACGACGAGCTGACGCTCCTATGCGGGAAGACACCTTCGTTGGAAGACATTATTATCAGATTGCTGAAGTCAAGCGCCCTTGTCTCCAAAGGTCCCATGATCTGCAGTCCTTTAAGAGGCTCTCCTCTAAAAGGCACAGAAGTCATGCCCAACAGCTGGGTCAGCAGCCTGACATAGGTCAATGGGAGGATCTGCATATCCATCAGACTGTCCTGCAACTTGTTTATGCCCTTATAAAATTCCTTGGCATATTCCAGCTCCAACGCCAATTGCTGATCGGATGCCGCCCTGGCCGCGACGGCCGTTATCACGTCCTGCTGATATGAAGCAAAGGCGGCAATCTGCTCCCTCTCCTTTGATTTAGGATCGGTAATGACAGGTCTGAAAACAACATCCATCAGCGGAGTACCAGACAGGTCATCCTGCGGGATATAGTATTTCGCAGCAGACTTCACCGCGCTCACCATCTCCATAGTCCTGGCATCCGCAGCGTTCCTGAACAAAGGATTCGAGAACATGTCCCATACCTGCTTATGATAGAAGTGCCATCTGCCCTTACGGAACGCCATATGCATCTGCAAAGATGATACAGTTTCCATCATGGTATATAGAAGACTGCCCTTCATAGGCAGACCCATAGTCACATTTATGTCCTCCACCTGAGGAGGGATGGAATTCAGCACAGGTACCAGAAGATTTTCATCAGGTAGAACTATCGCACAATCGTTCCAATCCTTGACAGAGGACAATATGTCAGGTATCCTTTTCGCCTGCCCGACTGCAGAAGGAACGCTGACCACATTTACACATGGCGTCCCGACAGTATCTTCATCCCATGACGTCACCTGCGGAAACTCGATGACATTGTCACGCATGAAAAGAGACGACCTGTTCTGGATGTCAGTTATCATCCTTCCGCTGTAATCCCAGCAGAATTCTGCACGAGAGGCTTCTTTCAACTTACGCAGCAATCTCTTTTCACATTCATTGAGGGTATTGAGCCCTACAAAGACAAATTTATCGCCATCAGGGAATACTGACATCAATACATCATCGACAGATTCCCGGCTCAACCGGTCAGCTACCCCACGATACACCATACCTTCATACGCAATGCCGGCATCATCGAGTACCCGGTTGAAGTCCTGGTACAAAGGATAAAGTATATTCCAGATCTGGAGAAAACGCTCCTTGACGGCCGGATTGTCAGAGTCCAGATCTACTGTAAGCTTGCCGGACAGATCGCTGAAATGGCTCACAAAACCTTCAATCGCCTTCCGCTGCGTATCGGTAAGATATGAATAATCATCCTGCAACTTTTTAAGGTCAGCGACATTGGCAAAGAGCTGTTTCGGATCGACAAGATACTTGTCAACATCGTTGAAATCCCCCAAGATCACATCACCCCAGAATACAAACTCATCCAAAGATTCGGCCTTGGGGTTAAGTTTACTGTAACATCTATATAAGAATATAAGAAGGCGGACCTTGTCGGCAGGCGACGCACCATTTACCTTGTAGAAGAAATCATTCACGGTAAGCATCGGAGGAACCAGCAACGGACCGACAGACTTATCTTCCTTTACCGCCTCCGACAGATATTTCCTGAAAAAGGCCATCGAACGCCTGTTGGGAAATATAAAGCACCTTCCGTCAATCCTACCCGATTGATAATAATATCGTGCGACCTGTTTTAAGAATGGTATCATATCTCTTGAATTACTCTGCAAATATAGATATCTGAAATGCCAAAGCATGGCACATGATAAATTTAAATATTTTTTTTGAAAAATTTACAAAAAGTATTGCAGGTATAGATTTTTTATCTACCTTTGCATCAGAAACAATTTAGAATTATTCAAAATTAAAAATATCAACAATTTAAATCTTACAGTTATGACAAAGAAATTCAGATGCTTGGTTTGCGGTTATATTCATGAAGGTGAAATGGCTCCTGAGGAGTGCCCACTCTGCCACGTAGGCTCAGATCAGTTCGAGGAGATCGTCGAGACAGGTGAGGACCTCGTATGGACAGACGAGCACAAGCTCGGAGTAGCACAGGGTGTTGATCCTGAGATCCTCAAGGGTCTTCGCGACCATTTCGCAGGAGAGTGCTCAGAGGTAGGTATGTACCTCGCCATGAGCCGTCAGGCAGATAGAGAGGGCTACCCTGAGATCGCAGAGGCATTCAAGAGATATGCATGGGAGGAGGCTGAACATGCAGCTAAGTTTGCAGAGCTCCTCGGAGAGTGCGTATGGGACACCAAGACCAACGTAGAGAAGAGAATGCTTGCCGAGCAGGGTGCATGCGAGGACAAGATGAGGATCGCGAGACTTGCTAAACAGCAGAACCTCGATGCCATCCACGATACAGTTCATGAGATGTGCAAGGATGAGGCTCGTCATGGAGCAGGATTCCAGGGACTTTTCAAGAGATACTTCAAGTAATCAGAGGAATGAAAAAGGGACCAGACCGGTCCCTTTTTCTATTCATCATCCAGGCCGAAGGATTCGGCGAGGGAGTTCACGATGTCATCAGGGACATCGAAGTCAAGGCTGCTCCAGAGATCTTCCATCTGACGGCGGTCTTTTTTCGTAGGACGGCCGGCTCCCCTGTCGCGCTTGAGGAAGAACGTCTCCACCGGGGCACGCAGTTTGGCAAGTTCCTCAGCGGAAGTCTGGTTTTCCGCATAGTTCGGAACAAGCTTGGCACCCTGCCTCTTGTCCACCAGCTCCAGAACCTTATAAGTGTATACGACCGCTCCCTTGCGGGCAACGATCGTATCACCTTTCTTTACGGTCTTTGAGGGCTTCGTATCAGCACCGTTGACACGGACCTTACCTCCTTTGCAGGCATCCGTAGCCTCAGTCCTTGTCTTATAAACCCTTATCGACCATAGATATTTATCTATCCTGACCTCCTCCATCGCTAATTGAAGAAATTCAGAGGTGAAGCGCCAGCCGGAGCTGAAGACTCATCGTCAACCTCGTCCTCAAGGCCTTCATAGTCTTCGCCTTCAAGGAACGCCTCAGTTTCCGGATCAATATATCCGTCAACTTCTTCAGCCGGACGTGTGACAGCCTCCAGAAGAAGAGTTTCCGTATCACGAGGTACAAGGAAGAAGTCCGGCATATCAGCAGGAACCATTATGGTCTCTCCTTTCTTGAACTCGTAGTTCTCCATGTAAGCCTCGCCATTCTCCTTTACAGAAGGCACCTGGATAGAAGCCGCACCCTCCAGACAGATATATACTATGAAGCTCTCGAACTTTTCAGTATAGATATGAAGCGGATCAGTAAGCTTTATCTTGGATACGTTGAACTGCGGGCACTCCACGAGATTCTGGATCATATGATCCTCCTCCTGACTCTCCTCTCCCCAAAGAGGTCCCTTGCGGTAGATGGCAGGATCGAAGGCCTTGTAATTTATCACATCTATAGCCTCGTCCAGATGCATCTTGCGAGCTGTTGCCGGATCAAACTCACGTCCCCAGTCATAAAGTCTGAATGTCATGTCCGAAGACTCCTGGATCTCGGCAATAAGGATACCTCCGTCAGCAGCATGAACTGTTCCCGGAGTAATGAAGATTACATCACCCTTCTTAGGGTATATCACATTGAGGATTTCATCCACAGTACCGTTCTGGCATCTGTCATAAAATTCCTGAGCAGTCGTATCACGATTGAATCCACAATACATCTTTGCCTCAGGCTTCGCATCCATGATATACCAGATCTCTGCCTTGCCGAGTGAGTCATACCTCTCTGCGGCAACCTCATCATCAGGATGAACCTGCACGGAAAGCTTCTCATTTATATCAAGAAACTTTATCAGCAGAGGGAACTGGCGGCCGAAATGATTATACACATCCTCACCGACAATCCTTTCAAGATAGGTTTCCATGAGTTCGCTGATGGTATTTCCGGCAAGCCAGCCGTTTTCCACCACCGAGTCCTCAATACCCATGTCAGCGAGCTCCCAGCTCTCTCCGATAAGGACGTCATCTCCGAGAACGGTCTCATTGCCTTCCTCATCAACTTCAACGAAATGTTTGCCCAGCTGATTTACAAGGGCACTTCCTCCCCATGGTCTCCTTGACGGAACCGGGATAAACTTCAAAGGATATAGTTTCTTCTCCATTATTTATGGTATTTTATGTCTTTAATACTAGAGTCTTGCTCTGAGGGCCTCTGCCTGCTCCTCGTAGCCTGGCTTGCCCAGAAGAGCGAACATGTTCTTCTTGTAAGCCTCTACGCCCGGCTGGTCAAACGGATTCACACCGAGGATATAACCGCTGATACCGCATGCCTTCTCGAAGAAATAGAAGAGGGCTCCGAGGTTGTACTCGTTGATGCACTCGATGCTGAGAGAGAGCTGAGGCACACCACCGTCGATGTGAGCGAGCTTTGTTCCGAGCTCTGCCATCGCGTTGCACTCCTCAACATGCTTGCCTGTGAGGAAGTTAAGGCCGTCAAGGTTCTGTGGGTCATTCTCGATGAGCATAGAACGCTTGCTCTTCTCTACTGTAACCACTGTCTCCATGAGGGTACGCTCACCGTCCTGGATGTACTGGCCCATAGAGTGAAGGTCAGTTGTGAAGTTGACTGACGCAGGGAAGATTCCGAGACCGTCCTTACCCTCTGACTCGCCGTAAAGCTGCTTCCACCACTCACCGAGATATGTAAGCTTAGGGTTGTATGCAACGAGGATCTCTATCTTCTTGCCCTGAGCATAGAGGGCGTTACGCATTGCAGCGTACTGGATTGCAGGATTGCACTCGCACTTCTTCGCGCAAGCCTCCTCCATTGCGAGAGCTCCCTCGAGCATAGCCTTCATATCAAAACCTGCGAGAACGATAGGGAGAATTCCTACTGGAGTAAGGACTGAGAAACGTCCTCCTACGTTATCCTCGATCACAAATGTCTTGTAACCCTCCTGAGTAGAGAGAGACTTGAGGGCTCCGCGAGCCTTGTCTGTAACTGCTACGATACGCTCGGCAGCCTCTGCCTTTCCATAAGTCTCCTCGAGATACTTCTTCACAAGACGGAATGCCACTGCAGGCTCTGTTGTAGTACCTGACTTAGAGATCACTACGCATGCTGCGTTTCTCTCCTGCACGAGATCCATGAGCTCGCACATGTACTCCTCCGAGAGGTTCTGGCCTGCGAAAACGATCTCAGGAGCATCGCCCTTTGTCTTGAGCTGCTTTGCGAACTGGTGTGAAAGAGCCTCGAGAGCGCACTTCGCACCGAGGTATGAACCACCGATACCAATAACGACAACAAGGTCAACGTTCTTAGCTTTCCATGCGTCCCTTACAGCCTCACACTCTGCAACGAGGTTGCTGTTGAGAGTCTCTGAAGGAAGGTGCTTCCATCCAAGGAAGTCGTTTCCCTTACCAGTCTCATTTTCAAGAACTTCAAGCGCTGCAAGCGCCTTCTCTACATATACCTTATAATCTGCATCTTTTACAAAGGAGCTGCATCCTCCGAGATTTACCTTTACCATAGTTATCTTTTTTATTTACACTATCACTAACATGCGCACGACAGCGCATCAAAGGCAAAGTTAACATTTTTTGCTTTATTGGCTCATTAAATAGTTATATATTTGCATGCAACATCAACAAAAATTCTATGAAAAAGGAGAGAATGATAAAATTGCTCATGACGCTGCTTTGCGTCATGATGATGATTCCGGCTGCAGCGGGTCCTAAAAACCGCATCAGCAGAAACAAGATGGGCATCGTGGCCCACAGAGGATTCTGGAACTGTGAAGAGGCCGGATATGCAAGGAATTCCCTCGCAGCACTACGCTGCGCACAGGAGGCGGGATTCTGGGGCAGCGAGTTTGACGTAAACATGACGGCAGACGACACGCTGATCGTTTTTCATGACGGCAAGATAGACGGCAAGCTGATCGAAGATTACCCTTTTGCCGAATTCAAGAGCCACAGGCTGGAAAACGGCGAGCCTATCCCGACGCTGGACCAGTATCTCGAGCAGGGAAAGCTTTATCCGGAAACAATGCTTGTATATGAGCTCAAGCCTCATTCAAGCCCCGAGGTCGAGGACCGATTCGTAAGACTCACGATAGAGAGCCTTGAAAAGCACGGGCTTCTGGATCCTAAGAGGGTGATGTTCATATCATTCAGCTTCCATATATGCCAGAGGCTCGGCGAGCTGCTACCAGACTTCAGCGTACAGTATCTTGAAGGCAACATGAATCCGAAGGAAGTGAAGGCGGTTGGCATTAACGGCATCGACTACCACTTCAGCGTATTTGACAAGCATCTGCTTTGGTCAAAGGAAGCCAGAAAGCTGAGGATGACCACAAATGCATGGACCGTAAATAAGGACGAAGACATCAGGAGAGTCATTCAGCACAAGGTGATGTACATCACAACCGACAACCCTCTGCAGGTCAGAGAGCTCCTGAAGGAAGCAAAAGTCAGAGAGGTAAGATAAGAACAAGGTGCACAGGCTCAAAGCTAGTGCACCTTCATTATTTCATCCAGCGATGTCGTGTATAGACTTGATCTGCGTTCGCACCTGATTCCGTCAGCATAATGTCCCTCCCTCTGTGCGGCCAGACGGAGCAGATTTTTACCGGAGCCTGAATTCACGCTGTCCATGACCTCCGAGAGCCGGTCCTGTTTCTGCCGGAGACTCTGATCATAGCCAAAAAGGACGCCCTGCAGCTCGTCCTGCGGCACTATATTGCTCACAGTCACTCCTGCCTTCTTGTATTGATAACCTTCTTTATATATGGTTTTCAGAGCCCTCAAGGCTGTTGAGACGATCTCCTGGGTACTGTTTGCCGCCACAGGCAGACGGATTGTAACCGACGGGAAATACTGACTCAGATCCTCCCTGAAGCGGTTGGTATACATGAATACCGTGACGTCATAGGCTGCCGAACCCTCATCGCGAAGCTTCTTCGCGCACATGGCTGCAAAGTCCGAAACCCTCAGTTCGAGTTCACGTTCATCCTCTATCATGTCCGCAAAAGAGCGCGAGGTACATATGGACTTCCGTCTCTCGGCATTTTCCTCCTCGACACACGGGATGCCGCATAGCTCCTCCCATGTCCTCAGACCGTTGACACCGAGCCTGGACTGCACCCATCCCTTCGGTCTCTGCACGAAATCCAATGCGGACCGCACACCCCAGGACTCCATCTTAGGCGCAAGCCTCCTCCCTACGCCCCAGACATCGTCTATCGGAGTCAGCTCCAATGCCTTAAGCCTCTTGGCATCAGTATCCATCATGCAGACTCCCCTGTAACCTTTATGGGTCTTGGCGAAATGGCTGGCGATCTTAGCCAACGTCTTCGTCGGCGCCACTCCTATGCTCACAGGTATCCCGACCCATTGTCTCACTCTGGCGACAAGGCTCCGGCAAAACTCCTGCACATTCTCCGGATCGATTCCATCAAGATGCAGAAACGCTTCATCTATAGAATATATTTCAATATGGGGAACCGCATCAGCAAGAATGGACATAACTCTTCCGGAAAGGTCTCCATAAAGAGCATAGTTCGATGAGAATGCAGTCAACCTGCCCTCGTCAACCATATGCCTGACCTTAAAGAACGGCGTTCCCATCTTTATGCCCATGGCCTTGCTTTCATTGCTTCGCGACACGACGCAACCGTCGTTGTTGGACAGCACGACCACCGCCTTACCCTCCAGGTCCGGACGGAAGACACGCTCGCATGACACGAAGAAATTATTGCAGTCCACTAATGCAAACATGGTTATCTGATCTTTTTGATCACATAAGTCACGACGCCCCACATAGTGAAGTCAACTCCCTCACCTACCTCGATCTCCGGATAGTTCGGATTAGCCGGACGGAGCGTCACTCCCCTATCATGGAAATGCAGATGCTTCAAAGTAAACTCACCATCCACAAAGCACACTGCCATATCACCCTCACGAGCCTCCAACGACTTATCAATCACCAGAATATCACCTTCCTCAACTCCGGCGTCAATCATGGAATCACCTACCACACGCCCATAGAAGGTCGCGGCCGGATGCCGTACCAGTTCCTTGTTAAGGTCGATAGCCTGGGTCATATAGTCTGTCGCGGGCGACGGGAAGCCCGCATGTATGCCCGACTGGGCCATACCTGGAAGTTGCTCTTCCGCCACAGGTTGAATATCTTTATTTTCCGACATACATTCTCTCATTGAACAGAGGCAAAAATAGCAAATATCCGGCAAAGTTGTATCTTTGCAAGCTATGTGCAGACTCATTGATGACATACGCAGATTTCTGACCGAAAACGGGCTCGAAGACCGGATCGGGCTCATCGTGCCCATTAATATTTGCGCCCAAAGCCCCGAAGAAGCGGCCGAGCAGTCAGAAAAGATTAAAGATGTCATTGCGCAGCATATCCATGAAACGGGCAAGTATCCTCTGGTCATTCCCGAAGACAGATGGCGCAGGCAACCGGAAATGATGAAGGCACGCCTGCTTGCACACCTTCAGATGTTCACCCCCATATATGCCCGAAACTGCGAGATACGCAGGATCGACAAGCCTGCAGCGGCGGAGTTCCTCAGCCGCACACATGCCTATGGAGATGCGGCATGCAAGCACAGATACGGAATGTTTCTGAAAAGAAGCACCGGACACATAGCGAAGGAAGGCAGATGCGATATTCAGACAGGGACCCTCATAGCCGTGGGCACATTCTCCAACGCCCGCAGATGGATGAAGGGCGGCAAGGAGATACGTTCATATGAATGGACCCGATTCGCTTCCCTGCCGGGACTGAGGATAAGCGGCGGCATGGGCAAGATCCTCAAGACCTTCATCGAAGAAGTACAGCCGGACGACATAATGAGCTACGCTGACCTGGAATGGTCAGAAGGCAATGTATATGAACAGCTTGGATTTACGCTTGAAGGACAGAAGGAACCTGTGATGTTCGGGATTGACTCCGAGTGGAACAGATCTCCGGTCAAGACAGGGATGACGGGAGCCAATCTGTTCTACATGAACTTCGGAAGCAACAAATATCGCCTCAAGCTGACAGAGTACGAATAAAATTCGTATCTTTGTCAGTTGGAGATTGCCCTGCCCCAGGGTATCGCAATGACGTAAAAGAAAATTCAAACAAAATCATACAATGGAAGCAATCGTAAAGACAGATTTCAATTTTCCCGGCCAGACAGGCCACTATGTAGGAAAGGTTCGTGACGTGTACAGTATCGGAGATGACTATCTCGTGATGGTAGTATCTGACCGTATTTCAGCGTTCGATGTCGTACTCCCTAAGGGCATTCCTTTCAAGGGTCAGGTACTCAACCAGATCGCAGCGAAGTTCCTTGACGCGACAACAGACATTCTCCCTAACTGGAAGATCGCAGTTCCGGATCCTATGGTTACAGTAGGCCACAAGTGCGAGCCGTTCAAGGTGGAGATGGTCATCCGCGGATACCTCTCAGGCCACGCATGGAGAGAGTACAAGGCAGGAAAGAGAACAATCTGCGGCGTGGAGATGCCGGAGGGCATGGTAGAGAATCAGAAGTTCCCTGCTCCGATCATCACTCCGACAACAAAGGCTGCCGAGGGTCACGACGAGGACATCTCGAAAGAAGAGATCATCGCTCAGGGCATCGTTAGCCGCGAGGACTACGAGCAGCTCGAGGCATACACTCAGGCTATCTTCCAGAGAGGTACAGAGATCGCAGCAAAGATGGGCCTCATCCTCGTGGACACAAAGTACGAGTTCGGAAAGAAGGACGGCAAGATCTACCTCATGGACGAGATTCACACACCTGACTCATCCCGCTACTTCTACGCAGAAGGCTATGAGGAGCGTCTGGCAGCCGGCGACAAGCAGAAGCAGCTCTCGAAGGAGTTTGTCCGCGAGTGGCTCATGGCAAACGGTTTCCAGGGTCAGGAAGGACAGCAGGTCCCTGAGATGACTGAGGATATCGTAAACGGCATCACTGATCGTTACGTAGAGCTTTACGAGAACATCGTAGGCGAGAAGTTCGAGAAGGCAGAGGGTACGGACATCCTCGCACGCATTGAGAAGAACGTAAGCGAGTGCCTCGCTTCACTTTAATCATACATCATGAAAAGAATAATAACAGTTTTGGTCTCGATGCTATGCATATGCATGGTATCGCAGGCCAAGCTTGCTTTGTCAAGCGTATGCAGCGACGGAATGGTCCTGCAGCAGAACACAGAGGCCGTAATATGGGGAACAGCTGACGCAGGAGCCCAGGTGACCGTAATTCCTTCATGGAACGGAAAGTCATATAAAGGCAAGGCTGACTCCGAAGGCAGATGGTCAGTAAAGGTAGAGACCCCAGCGGGCAGCTACAAGGCCTACACCATCTCGGTGAAAGGAGCCGGCGGTTCCCTCAAGCTCAACGATGTCCTGATCGGAGAGGTATGGCTTGCATCAGGTCAGAGCAACATGCAGATGCCTATGTCGGGCTTCTTCAACTGCCCTGTCGAAAATGCCATGGAATATATCTGCGCTCCGGCTGCAACTGAAAAGATCAGGATGTTCAACGTCCCTGCAATCCAGTCATATGAGCCTCTCGACAATGTGGACGCAGTATGGAAGGGAGCAGACTATGATTCAAGGCGCTGGATGAGCGCTGTGGCATACTTCTTTGCCCTTGAGCTCAACCAGATGCTCGATATTCCGGTCGGAATCGTGTCATGCGCATACGGTGGTGCGCGCATCGAAAGCTGGCTTCCGAAGGAAATCCTTGAGACATACCCGGACGAGGACCTCAGCCGCGAGGCGATCGAGGCCAGGATACACTACCATCGCCCATACCTGATGTATAATGCGATGCTCAATCCTGTCATGGGATACACCATCAAGGGATTCATCTGGTATCAGGGTTGCTCGAATGTCGGAAAGCACGACCAGTTCTGCGACCGCATGACCACTCTCGTAAACCATTGGAGAGAATGTTGGGGCGACTCCGAAGCTAAGCTTCCGTTCTATATGGTCGAACTCGCTCCATACCGCAACAAGCCATATGACCCGACATCATATTTTGCACTTCTTCGCAAGGCACAGCATGAAACTGCACACTCAATTCCTAACAGCGGCATAGTAGTGACAAACGACCTTGTCGAAAGCTATGAGCAGGACAACATCCACCCGGCAAAGAAAAAGGAAGTCGGAGACAGACTCGCATGGCTTGCTCTGAACCGCGATTACGGATATGCCGCACTACCGTGCTATAGCCCAGAGGCTGTAAAATGCGTCAGTCTTGCAGCCGGGAACGAAATCGGAGTCGAGCTTACCCACTGCGACAATGGTCTCAGCAGATGGATGGAGATCCAGGGTCTTGAGGTTGCTGGCAGCGAAGGCATCTTCTATCCTGTAACATATGCATATTTCGAATGGGAGACCAAGGTTCTGAGAATCAGATCGGAATTTGTCCATGACCCATGCCAGGTACGCTACGGATGGGGCGATTTCAAGCCAGGCAACCTGAAGAATACAGAAGGCCTGCCGGTGTCACCATTCTGGTTAAGACTGGAGAAGTAGAACAACCAACAGATAACATAACACGAAATGAAAGGAACCTATATATTTCTTGCAGATGGCTTTGAAATTTCCGAGGCGCTCACAACAGTGAACATGCTCCGCAGAGGAGGCATCAACGTAAAGACCGTTTCGATCTATGACGACAGGATCGTGACCAGTTCCAACCGCATCCCGGTTGTTGCAGACATGGCATTCGGAGAGTTCAAGGCTTCGACCACATTCGGTCCATGC
>JAGBTT010000107.1 GCA_017631175.1 Bacteroidales bacterium | reverse complement strand
TTTATCTATTTTAGGTTAAAACTCCAATAAAAGGCAAATATAATAAAAATATCCGCACAATTATAAAAAACAGGGATGCAAGCTGCCGCTTACACCCCATATTATCAATTCAGCACGATATTACATCAGAATGTAATCGTAACAGTACGGTTAAGTGCCGGATTTGAAGGTTTTGATATTACTTCCGGATGAAGGACCATACGATCCTTGGCAATACCATATTTCTGGGCAAGGAGGTTCATGATATATTCGCCTCTTGCCTTACTGAGATACTGATTGCGCTTGAGCGTACCGGTAGTTCCATCAGCAGTTCCTGCCACCGTAATATGAATCTTTGTTTCCTGATCAACCTTTGCCAGGATGTTCTTTGCTATGAAATCCATGTGCTGCATCTCCTTGTCGTCAAGGACTGTCTGTCCTATATTGAAGTATACCACAGCAGGTCCCATTTCCTCGAAGAATTCTGTTGCAGAAAAAGCAGATGCTGCCTTGGCCTTGAGCGACTTTACCTCCTTGTTAAGCTTACCGTTTGATGCAGAAAGCATTGCATTTTCTTCCTGAAGCGAAGCATTTGCCATTTCCAGTGCCAGAGCCGCTGCTTCCATGGCAGCAATCTGATCCACTGCTACGGACTCGAACTCCGCAAGCACAGTTGAGGTCCTGATAAAGTTCGGCCATCCAAGATCGACTGCAAGGCCCATGGTCACTGTAGGAAGGACTCCTATGCCATCAGAGCCTCTTGCCTGAGCATCAAGGACTGTCGCTCTCATATCTATGATGAGATCCAGTCGGTTCGCAAGACGGAGATTATGGAGAAGTCCGAGACCTCCGGCAAGCTGGTTCTTCGCGAAATCCACACCATCAAGTCCATATGTACGCAAATATCCCGCATGGACATACGGAACAAAATTCCAGAAACGCGTTTCCTTGTAGCCACCCAGGGCATTCGAGATATTCCAGAGGAAATCTCCGTGAACATACATGTATCCGAATTTTTCCAGATACATTTCCTTGTCCTGGTCCATAGCAGGGCCCAGGACAGTTGCAGTCTCCGACCACACTTGTGAATTGATTCCCTGATAACCTAGACGCATTCCGACAGAAGGCGTAAACCATTTTCCAAGATTGGCATCGATACTTGGAGCAATCTTCAGGTTATCATAATCAAGCCCCTCGTTCCAGAAGATGTTGATACCGCCTCCTGCACCGATGAACCAGTTATCGCCAAAACGGTTGGTCTCATAAGGGCCACGGACAATCTTACCGTTGTCGTCCCTGTTTCCGTTCTCCTGAGCCATCACGGCAGGAGATGCTGTCAATGAGACAGCGATAAGAGCCGCAGCTCCTAAAAATAATTTCAGACGTTTCATACCACTAAAAATTTAATGTGTCATGGAACGCCTATACAAATTTGGGGTAAAACCGATATTTCAGGAGGAAAATTTATTAATTTTACGGCATCATGATTAATCCGGAAATAAAGAAATACATATATGAGGAGGTAGTTCCTCGATATAGGGAGTTTGATGACGCGCACAAGGAAGACCATGCGTTGACTGTCATAGCACAGGCTATGCACCTGCTTGATGGCAGGGAGGTATGGGTCGCTTCCCAGGAATGTACGGACCCATTGTGGCTCATTTCTGTAGACAAGGACATGCTTCTTGCAGCGGCGGCATGCCATGACCTCGGGCTTGTTAACGGACGCGACAACCATCATATGGACTCGGGTGTCATCATTCGCAGCGACTCCAGACTGGCTCAATGGTTCACATCAGAGCAGATCGAGACCATAGCCCAGGCAGCAGAAGACCACAGGGCGTCCGGAAAAGGTGCACCGCGAAGCATATATGGAATGATCGTAGCCGAAGCCGACAGGGTGATTGATGGGGAGACCATAATACGCAGGACAATACAGTTCGGCTTCAAGCATTATCCAGACCTCGACCGCGAGGGACACATAGCCCGTGCTATCGCGCATCTGCGCGAAAAGTACGGACGGGGCGGCTATCTGAAGCTCTGGATTCCATGGAGCGAGAACGCCATCCGTCTCAATGCCTTGCAGGACATCATAGCAGACCCTGATGCCATTCTGCATGAAGTAGAACGGATATATGACTCACTATTGTAAACACCTTCCACACTTTTATAGTAAAACCGTGGCAGATACCCACCTCGAAGGTTGGACCTGCCACGGTTTTACTATGTTTACGTGGACGATGCTTACAGATTATTGCTGAATTCACTACACATGGCGAGGATCTCTTCGCCATATTTCTTGTAGCTGGCTTCTCCGAAGCCTTTAATGGCAAGCAGTTCCTTTTTGCTTGTGGGAATAAGTGCCGCAATCTGAAGCAATGTGCTCTGATGCATGATCGTATATGCAGGGACATTATCCTTCTTGAAGCGTTCCATACGCCACTGATGGAGACGTTCGCGCAGTTCTTCATTGACCACCCCACCTTCTTCATGTTCGATTTTCCGCAGCCTGCGTTTTGCGGCCACATGTTTCCTGTCAGCCAACACACACTGAGTCCTGACACGGCAAAGACGTTCAACATCAAAACACTCCGCCTGGAATGCTTCCAATGAATAAAAGAGTATGTCAAGTCCGGTCAGGAGTTCGTCCATGACCTCCTTGACCTTCTTCTTCGTCTCTTTATTGTCGATTTCCAGGCCTATCGCCATCATACAGGTCTCGCGCACATCCTTAACTATCGGCAAGAAATAACCCGCTGACTTCAGGAGTCTTTCATGCAGATATGAATCATCATTGTTGTCGGAAGCGAGGTTCTTTCTCTCTATCGCACAGATCTGCTGGCGGAATGTATCGGCAACCTTAGATGCCTCATAAATAGTCTTATACGCATCCTGAAGACGCCCGTATTCGGACGGATATGTAGCCTGAAGCACCCCGTTCCACAGTTTCAGAAGATACCTGAAGGACGAACACATGGAACCGAATTCAAAGACTTCACGATATTTGCCGTATGCATATCCTTTCTCCTCCGCATCAAGAGCACCTGTAACCGTTTCGGGATCTGTAGCGGATGCATTAAAGGCTGCGACATGCTCATCGCCATATATTATGGAAGCCCTTACAGGAGACTCCATGACTATGCCCTCCAGCGAACGGCAGCGGGAAAGCGCCACATAGACCTGTCCGAAGGCAAATGCCGCTCCGGCATCTATGATCACATTGTCGAATGTGAGTCCCTGACTCTTATGGATTGTTATCGCCCAGGCAACCCTGAGAGGAATCTGGCGGAAGGTTCCTACCACGTTCTGGCAGATTTCGCCTGATTCTTCATCAAGTTCGTACTGGGCATTGGGCCACTCCACTGGAGTTACATCTATGCTCCTTCCCTCCTGGTCCGTAACGGTAACGACACCATTCGATATCTTCTCTACCCTGCCCAGTTTACCATTATAATAATTGCCGTCTGAGTCGTTCCTTATGAACATGACCTGCGCTCCGGGCTTGAGCTGCAGTTCTTCCTCTGCTGGATATGCATGCTCGGGAAAATCGCCGTCCACCTGTGCTATGAATGAATACGGATCTCCTTTAAGCGCAGCCATCTTGCGGCTGTTCACCTCATCTGCGCGAGCATTATGGGTAGTCAATCTGATAGGTTCCGTACCGTCTTCCATGCGCGGTGGTTCAATGCCGACTCGTTCATTGAGTCTGGCAAGCAGCTTGGCTGTCAGTCTGTTTTCCCTGACTGCGTTGAGAATCTCCAGAAAATCGGCATCCTTCTGACGATGCACCTTCTGGAGTTCTATGGTCACATAGGAAAGTTTGCTCAAAGCTTTTGAGTGGAAGAAATATGGAGACGGATATACCTGCGCCATGTACTGGCGTTCACTGTCCTTGACAACAGGCGAAAGCTGCTGTGCATCTCCGATCATCAGGAGCTGGACCCCACCGAACGGACGGTCATTCCTGCGGTATTTCCTCAAGGTCATGTCCACAGCATCCAGCAGGTCGGCGCGCACCATTGATATTTCATCTATGATGAGAAGGTCAAGAGTACGGATAATCTTTACTCTTTCCTTTCGGAGGCTCCGGTAACGCTCCGGCATCTGATACTCTGTTATGAGTTCTTTGACATCAGGTAGATACGGGCACAGCGGAAGTTGAAAGAATGAATGTATCGTGGAACCGCCCGCATTGATTGCAGCTACTCCTGTCGGAGCCAGCACCACGAACCTTTTCGCTGTCGTCTCTGTAATGTATTTAAGGAATGTCGTCTTTCCTGTCCCCGCCTTTCCTGTCAGAAAAACCGACCGCCCCGTAGCCTTGACATATCTCTCGGCTGTCTCGAAAATCACGTCCTTCTCCATTGCCATTCCATTTTCAGCAAACTTACACAAAAATTCAGAATATCCGAAGCAAAAGATAGTTCTAGTGAGGTTCGGGATCGAAAGGTTCACTAGAAGTAACCGAAAGTGGCTACAAGACACGGAAACGGACGGTTCTAGTGATGTTGTACCTCAGAAAGTTCACTAGAACATCGTAAAAGAAAAAGAAGTATCATTATATTTGTCAGACAACACCAAAACAGTCATGAAGAAGATATATTTTGCCGGATCAATCCGCGGAGGAAGGGTTGACGCCGAACTTTACGGGAGACTTATCAGATATATGCAGAAGACGGCAGTCGTGCTTACAGAACATGTCGGCAGCCCGCACCTCAACCTGCTGGAACAGGGCAAGAGGGACATCGAGATCTATGACCAGGACATGGCCTGGCTGCGAGAGAGCGACGTCATAGTCGCCGAGTGCACATGCCCGTCACTGGGGGTCGGATATGAACTCGCCTACGCCGAGGCAAAAGGAAAGCCCTGCCATATCTTCTATGACAGGACTAAAACCCAGTTGTCCGCTATGCTGACAGGAAATCCTTACTTCCATATCCATCCTTACGAGAAGGAGGAGGACATCTATCCTATGCTGGATGCAATCATTTAGCAATCACACTGTCAGATGTCTCGACTACGCTCGACATGACAATTATTTGATATACGATATCAGCTGATCGATCTCGTCGTCTGTCGTCGTCCATCCTGTGACGAAGCGGACGACGCTTTCTTTTTCACCACGAGGTCCCCACATCTCGAATCCGACGTTCTCCTTGAGTCTGTCCACCACCTCGTTCGGCAGCCTGAAGAACTGCTGATTAGTCGGCGAGTCGACCTCTACCTTATAACCTGCCGCCACAAAGGCATCCTTAAGACGAATGGCCTTCTGTACGACCCCACGGGCTATTTCATGATAAAGTCCGTCTGTAAACAGGGTCTCGAACTGAACCCCGAGAAGGCGTCCCTTAGCCATCAGTGCACCGTGCTGCTTGATCAGCGGAACAGGATGCTTCAACAAGTCCGGATTAGTGATCACCACTGCCTCTCCGAAAAGGGCACCGACCTTGGTTCCACCGATATAGAAGACATCACTCAATCTTGCAATGTCTTCCAGAGTGACATCATTTCCCTCCGCCGCAAGGCCATAACCGAGACGGGCGCCATCTATGAAAAGCGGGATCCCCGCATCATGGCATGCGCCGCTCAAATCTTCAAGTTCGCTTAAAGTGTAGAGCGTGCCATACTCTGTAGGAAATGAAATGTAAAGCATGCCCGGAGCGACCATATGCTCATATGTATCATCGCTGTAGAAATTGCTTATGAACCCGCGGACATCTTCCGCCTTGACCTTGCCCTCGTATGAAGGGAGGGTGAGGATCTTGTGGCCCGTCGCCTCAATGGCACCAGATTCATGAACATTGATATGACCGCTGTCCGCTGCAAGGACACCTTCATGGTGCGCCAGCACGCCGTCAATCACGGTTGCATTGGTCTGTGTTCCTCCTACGAGGAAATAAACTCTGGCATCAGGAGCCCCGCAAGCCTGCTTCACCAGCTCCTTTGCTCTTGCTGTATAGTCATCACTGCCATAGCCGACAGTCTGCTCTGCGTTTGTCTGCACCAGGCGCTCCATCACCTTCGGATGGGCTCCCGCCATATAATCTGTATTGAAGTATATCATTTCCAATCAGTTAAAAGCTCATCAATTATCTCAAGTACTGTAAGGGATGTTTCAAGAGAGTTGCGGGATGACTCGGTTCTGCCCTGCTCTATAAGATCCGCAAACTCCTTGAACTCATAGTAATATTCGTTATAAGGAAGCCCCTCGCTGATCAGCGTCCTGCCCGGCTTCGGTCCCAGGCCGGAAGTCGGAGCAGCATGAGGTACAATCTCCGCCTTTCGGGCAATATGGATCTCGTCAAGGATCAGGTTGCCATTCTCCCCAGCAATTTCTGTAGGCTGGAAACTGTCGAATGTCTTGGACCAGGTAAGGGTCGCATCCATGCCGTCATATTCCAGACATGCTGTTCCATACACATCAGTATCCCCTTCCGGAGTCTGCCATGTAGAGAGTTTGCCCTTTACTGAAGAAGGCTTGCCGAACAATGCTACCAATGGGTACAAGGTATACACTCCGACATCCCTGAGGGCTCCGGCTGTGCCCGGCTTGAAAGCCGTACCCACCTCTCCCCTCTTCAGGGCCTCGAACTTTGACGAATACTGACAGAAATATGAACTGTACTGGCGCACAGGCGCGATTTCAGCGATTCTTGAGGCCGCTGCAATGAAGTTCGGATTAAGCGTCGACACCATGGCCTCCATGAGCAGGCACCCGCTCTCGCGCGCCGCCTCGACCATCTGCCGGCCTTCCTCAGCATTCAGCGCCAGCGGCTTCTCACAAAGCACATGCTTGCCGGCCTTCAGCGCTGTAATGGTATATAAGCAATGAGTCTGGTTCGGAGTTCCGACATACACGGTATCCACCTGAGGGTCTGCCGCCATCTCCTCAACAGAAGTATATACCTTCGCTCCGGCAGCCATAGGGTTACTAGCGATGAACGCCTCGGCAGCCTCAACAGTCCTCGAGCACACTGCCACAATCTTAATACGAGGATCCTGAACAGCCCCCTTGAGCACCCAGTCGCTGATCCTGCCGGTTCCTATGATTCCGAATCTTACCATGATATCTCTTTTTAAATCCCAAAGATACAGAATATTTACTGAAGGTAATATGGTTCAGGGAAATGCATTCCGTAGAGTTTAAAGCCGCTGTCGGCTGCCATCTCCATGATGCGCTTACGAGTAGCGACTGACTGGCCGTGATCCATATCGAAGCGGGCACAGTACTGAGGATTTTCAAGCTGAAGAGCAACTCCATGCATGATGTCTCCCACTATGAGCGCAGAACCGACCTTGTAGACCGTATGTCCTGGCGTATGGCCATATGCCTCCATGGCCTCAATTCCGCATGGCAGTGTATCATCAAGGGCAAATGTGTTCAGGCGATCGCCATAAGCCTGAGTCAAAGCCACCAGCGCGGCATTCTGCTCCATCGCCATCCATGCGTCATACTCAACTTTATTTATATACAGCTCCGCATCAGTGAAAACAGCCGTACCATCCTTCATTAGCCCGCCGATGTGATCGCCATGAAGATGGGTTATGAATATGTAGTCTACATCCTCTGGGGTCACGCCATTGAAAGCGAGAACCGGCAGGAGCTGCGAGTCATGAGCACCGTTCGCTGCGTCAAATAGGACATTCTTGCCGTCACACTTTGCAAGGAATGCGCACACTGACGAAGGGATGCCGTCCTGCAGGCCGAGAGCCTCGAAAAGGCTGTCCGGAGCATCTGCAAAAAGTCCTCGCTGCATTAGGCGAGGTGTCACGTTGTCCTGTATCGGAATGATTTCGACTTCTGTCGGGCGCTGCGCACATGATATTGCAAGGACTGCAGCCAGAGCGATAAAGATAATTCTGTTTTTCATGGTTTCGTAGTTTTATTTGTGTAAATTTACTGAAAATTCTGATACCCGAACGGATAATAACCTCAACTTATATGAAACACAAACTTTTAGCAGTCGCCCTTGCGGCATTGACACTTACAATTATGAATTCATGTACCAGCAACACAAACACTGCTGACGCCGTTTTCGAGAACATCTTCAACCGAAAGAGCGTCAGGAGCTTCACTTCGGAGCCGGTTTCCCAGGAGCATGTCGAGGCCATGCTGAAGGCGGCGATGGCAGCCCCTACGGCCGTGAACTACCAGCCTTGGAGATTCGTCGTAGTGACAGACCGCGCTCAGCTCGATGCAATGGCGGAGATTCTCCCTTATGCAAAGATGCTCAAACAGGCGCCACTGGCTATCGTAGTCTGCGGCGAGACCACATGGTTCGAAGGACGTGAAAACCCATACTGGCAGCAGGACTGTTCGGCTGCGACCGAGAATCTTCTCCTTGCAGCTGAAGCACTCGGACTGGGTGCCGTATGGACTGGAGTATATCCGAACATGCAGCTGGCTGAGCCGCTCGGCGAGTTCCTCGACCTGCCTGAGACAGTGCAGCCTCTGTGCGCAATACCTATCGGCCACCACGACGGCACCACCAAGCCACGTGACAAGTGGAAGCCGGAGAATGTGCATTATGGCAGATGGTAAAAAAGATATGGACTCCCACGGGAGTCCATATCTTTTTTACCAACATGCGTCTAATCCAAGATCTGCGAAGCATGATTCTTAGTGTCCACCTTCTCGATTATCTTGACAAGAATACCCTCTTCGTCAAAGATGAAGGTCTTCCTGAGTGTGCCCATGGTCGTCTTTCCATACATCTTCTTCTCTCCCCATGCACCGAATGCCTGAAGGATCTCAGTTGAAGTGTCAGAAAGAAGGGTGAAAGGCAGATCATACTTTGAAGCGAAATTCTTGTGTGAATTGACGCTGTCCTTGCTGATACCTATGACATTATATCCTTCAGCCACCAGTCTTGCATAATTATCCCTGAGGCTGCATGCCTGCGCAGTACATCCGCTGGTATTGTCCTTCGGATAAAAATATATGATAGTCTTTCTGCCAAGCAGCTGCAGCGAATTGAACTTGTTGCCATTCTGGTCCATGACCTCGAAAAACGGCATTCTATCTCCTACTTTCAACATATTCCTAAATTTTAATTATTCAAAGATAGTCAATAGCAATGATAATTCCAAACGCAGCATCAGACATTACAACCACCAACGATAATCATTCTTGTATTCCGCATACCTTCTAAGGGTAGGCATAAGCTTCACATCAAAGTATAACGTATAGAAAAAATAAATCTGCCCTGACTTTGTATAAAAGATCAGCACTGGGTCACGGTAACTTGGCCTGCTGATCCTTTCGATTTCAGACCACTTCATTTCAACATGTCTGTTAAAGATAAAAGCTTGTCTCAACGAAGCCTTGAAATCAGCAAACAATCCGTCCTCAGCATCTCGGATGCGACCGGTTATGGAAATGGAATCCGGGGTCAAGACGACCATGGCATTGAGATTGGCACAAGAAATGAACAGGCCCCAGATTGCCCCAAGCGAGAAGAAAATGGCTAAAGGCCATCCTAGCCAAGCCCCATCAGGTTCAACAGGAAGTGTAAAAGTCCAAGCAAGAAACGCTGCAAGAAGTACGATCAAAAAGATTGCCCACAGCGCCGCCTTACGTCCCGTAAAGACCACAGGCTTATCGCTTTTCTTTATCTTCTTGTAATGCTTATCTTCCAGATATCCGACAAACAGATCTTCCATAGTCTAATTTTATTTACTTCAAATACTTCTCTATTCTCTGACGCTGAACAGGTGTGGTTCCCGCTTCTACCAGAACGACGCGGCACTCCTCATCAAGAACCAGCGTCAACGGATAAGATCCGAGTCCGACAGCATTCTCTACTGCCCGAGCCTCAACGAATTGATGGAACTTGAATTTCCTCTCCTTTACCGTTCTCTCTATCTGCTCTGCAGTCTGAAATGTCATCGCGACAAACAGGACATCAGGATATCTTGACACCCATCTGCTCAACTCCGGCATCTCATATATACAAGGCTTACATCCGGTATACCAGAAATTGACCACTACTTTACGACCTTCGAAATCGTCACGGGTCCAGACTCTGCCTTTTGTATCCTTCAGTTCAAATTCAGGAAACACATCACCTGGCTTGATATCCGGCATTCCGTCAGTAATCTCTACCGGAAAGGTCTGAGCCGACTTGGAACGTTCAAGTATATCTTTACCATTCTTGACCTTCTTTTCTGGAATAGCGAATGCCTTTGCCTCATCAGAAAGCGCAACATCATAATACACAACAGAAATCTTATCATAGACATCATCCTTCATCGCGCCCATATAAATATATACATCATGAGGCGGCTGTTCCGGCATCTCGGTAAAGAATTTACCATTAATGATCATCAGTGACTGAGGCGGTTTCAGCATGCCACAGCCAATTGCACACAATGCCGTGATAATTAGAAAAAACTGTCTCATAGCTCATTATGTTATACGTTGCGTTACAAGATAACTATTTTCATCCGAATTTCAAAGATGAGCGGTACCAAATCTCATCTATAGCACATCACCGACTATCCCATCCACGAAAAGGGGTGGTTTCGTGGAGAACTGTGGTGTTTTACGTAGGGTTGTCCACCGAATGGGCGGTTTCGTGGAGAACTGCGGCTTTTTGCATAGGGTTGTCCACCGAATGGGCCATTTCGTGGACGGGAGAGGGTTTGGGAGTTAGCCAAACAAAAAAAAGACTCCCGGAGCAGTTCCGAGAGTCTTTAGTTATATGTAACCTTTAGATTACTTGCTGAGAGCAGTTGCCACGTCCACAGCCACAGCCACTGTACAACCTACCATAGGGTTGTTACCGATGCCGAGGAATCCCATCATCTCAACGTGTGCAAAGGAGGAAAAGCCCGTAGGACTTAACAGAGCTAATTTATGGAAAGCTTACCAGTTTCTATTATCATCTATTAGCTGCATTATGTTGTTCCGCTCCTTGCATATACCTGCTTCGTCTAGAATTTGAATGAAGGCATTAATGATATCCTCGCGTTCTTCAGTCTCTATAAATTGCGATCTGCTGTCAAGTTTATTAAACCCTTCAACATAGTCTATAACTATTCGATTGATTGACGGGATATAAGCATCAGAAAAAGCAACTGCTTCCAGGAGACGCCGACGTGTTTCCTTCCATAACGCCAATGACTTGGAATACTTAGATTTGGATATGAATTCATTCCCATCCCAATGGCGAAGCGGATTATTCAGATTTTCATGTAGCCATTCGTCTGAACGAGGCTTCAATACGTGCATGTCATGAACATTCGACTTGTACCTTTTCTTGATTGCCTTTGCGGCATCGCTCGGAATACTCTCCAACCAAAGTCTTTTGAGTTCTGGCAGACTTTCTGGTTGCGGGAACTCATCTGGAGAGAATCCAAACAGATCATTCAACGTCAAAGTTTCAAGATCGTGAAGTTTTGTGATTTCATCTACGTCTCGTATATATCCTGGTTTTCCAGCTAATCCTAGCCAGAACAGATCTGAAAATCTGGAAGTGACAGTCTTGAGACTGAAATTCCGGATATGTTTCAATACTAATGTTGTCAATCTGCTCAAACCCACATCGGGCAAGAAATCATCTTGCATTTCTACCCTTAGAGTCATAAAATAGCCATCGTTCGGTGATATAATTTTTAGCTTTGGAGAAAGTTTACCTTTTAACGTAATTATTTTGGTTCTTGCCGGCAACCTGATTATTTCAATATCTTTTCCGCTGATTTCCAATTCTTCCAGATGAGTGCAGCTCAAATCTACATCTTTAAGTTTGCAATCATTCCATATCAATTCACGGATAAGGTGTCTGCGTTCCAGGAACGGGATCATCTGTGGATATTCTTTATTGGTAACAATTCTCCCAAGCCCGGGGAGCTTGTCCAATTCAGAAAAATCCGAAAGAAGGCTGAGTGTGTCATCAAACACCCCATATAAACACTTTTTCACCTCTTTGCCCGCAATGATTATTGTATGGTCTTTTTGGGCTAACGCCACTTTGAATGCCCTTACCTGTTCTTCAGGTAGTTCATTCCAACTTTCAGTCCATTTCTGCTGACTGCCATCTGGCCAGTTACCGTGACATTTGCATTCATCTATTGGCCTTATATCAATATTACCTATCAATTTAGCTCTTATTGGAAACAGTTCATATGGAGCCCAGCAGTAATGTATCGTATTATTCCATAGATGGTGATTCAATCTAAGATAATCCATACTCTTCAAATCACCTTGAGTTGGTTCTTGCTCACTCCAATAGTCCAAGTCGACATAAACTGCATTCTCTTGTCCAAGATTTACAATCTGAAAAGCAAACCACTTTCCTGTTTCTTTTTCCTGAAGTGCATATACATCACCTATTTGTAATAATTTTCGGTTCATATCTACTGGCATATTACTATCAGAATCTACAATTATGTCCATTATCTAGTTATAACATTTCATATTGTTCTATTAACAGATGCATACTCATCATACCATTTGAGAGTTCTTTCCGACGTCCCTCCATTACAGAGATCACCAATCAGTTCCTTCCTCACAGGATATAGAACCACAGCTAGGACTGGTCACCCATATTCCGATTTATCTGCTCAAAGTTAAATAAATTCGTATGGATTGCAAAGATCCATAATATTAATCCATTTGGCCATCTGCGACCTGCCTGAAACAGGTCGCACATTGGTGGTGCGAAGAAGGTTCTGTCCACGAAATTGGGCTTTATTATGTCCACTGAGATGGAAAACAAAAAAAAGAGACACCCTCGAAAGGATGTCTCCGTAAAGTATTGAGATATTCTCGATTACTTGCTGAGAGCAGTTGCCACGTCCACAGCCACAGCTACTGTACAACCTACCATAGGGTTGTTACCGATTCCGAGGAATCCCATCATCTCAACGTGTGCTGGAACTGATGATGAACCTGCGAACTGTGCGTCAGAGTGCATACGACCCATAGTGTCGGTCATACCGTATGAAGCTGGACCGGCAGCCATGTTGTCTGGGTGAAGTGTACGACCTGTACCACCACCTGATGC
>JAGBTT010000106.1 GCA_017631175.1 Bacteroidales bacterium | reverse complement strand
TCGTCCGCCATAGCGCTATAGCTGCCCATCACGGCAGCCATAGCGGTCATTATGAATTTCTTAAAATATTTCATCTAATATATATTCCTATTGTCATTTCGAGCGAAGTCGAGAAATCTTCAAGACTATAGGTGTCACAGATTTCTCCACTCACTTCGTTCGGTCGAAATGACAGATACAAGCATTATTCAGTAAATTCATAGACAGTGCCTTCTGACTTGAAGTTCAGCTTAGCTCCCTCCTGACGCACATCGTCAGCCTTATAGGTGATTGTCCATGTCTCCATGGTCATCAGCTCCCAAAGCTTCTCAGGAGTCATAGGCTCCGCATATCTGATCTGGATTGCAGGCTGAAGATCCTTGTTGAGGTCCAGATACACTCCGATCACACCCTCATGAGTAGAAAGGTGGTTGCTCAGGAACGGCATGTTGCGCAGGATGATAGGCTTCTCATAGTTCTTGTCCACGATCTCATATACATACTGCTGCTTGCCAGCCGCCTTCTCAATGCGGCTCTTCCACTGCACGCGGAACGGATTGAACATCTTCCTGATGAACTCCTCTGTGCTGATGTAAGAAACACCATCCTCAAGCTCCACAAACTTATAATCCACCTCGATGATGTTCTCGCCACCGCCATGAACAGGCATCACAAGCTCCTCCATCTCTACAACTTCCTCGAACCAGTCCTCGTCAAGCTCCTCTGAAGGGTCCATGTAAACGCGGACGATAAGTGGGCAGGCAAACTCTGTCTCAATGCCGTAGAGTTTCTTACCTGTAAGTCTGAACTGCATTCCGAGGTAGTTGATGTCCATCTTGTCATACATGCCCTCGGTGCGGATGACCACTACCTTGATCGAGTCTGTCTGTGCAGGATCCGGTGTCTGGATTCTGAACTTCGATGGAACGAAGATAGCCTCCTGGATCTTGTCAGGATTGGTCTGTGCAGGATTATAGAGTACATCAGCCGCGTGTCTCTTCACAAAAACTTTCACGCCATATACGCCCTGGATCTTCTGGAGCTTAGCCTTGAACGCCATAGAGCTTCCGTAGCACTTCACCGAACGGAGTCCATCGATGGTCACCGTCTCAAGCTCATCCATATCCACCACCTTAACCATGGTGCTGTCAGGTCCCATGACCTCCATGCCCCACTTCATGTCGATGGTAGGAAGCTCGAACTTGCCGCCGGCCCACATGCCGAAGGCAATCAGTACAACTGTAAGGATTGCAGGAAGAATATTCCAGAACTTGCCCTTGGCCTTTGCTGTAACACCTACCTGGAGAGCACCGGTAGCGCAAGAAGCCACGCACTCACCGCAGAGAGTACAGTCAACTGAATCAATCACACCGTTGCGGCATGACTTGATGTCGATATGATAAGGACACTTCTTCATGCAGAGGCCGCAGTTGTTACATGCCGCCATGTTCTTCTGCACCTTCAGCACCTGAAGTTTAGGCTTCGCATGGAAGATCTCGAGGAGATATCCTACAACGCAGAACGCTCCGAGAAGCACAGCCCATGGAATGTTGGCACCGAGCACGTCAGCAAGGTAATATGCTCCGAAGAGCACGCCGATCCACAGCCAGAACTTGAGCGTATTTGAAATAGCTCCGAGCGGGCAGAGGTAACGGCACCAGAACATGTCCACGAGGAAACTGCCGAGCACCACGACGCAGATCGAAACGATCGACATCCAGAGGGTGATCTCGCCCTTGAATCCTGTTGCTACCGCATAGTAAGGGTCAAGGTTCTTGCAGAACAGTTCGCTGGCCTCGACTGTAGAATAGAATATCCAGAACAGAAGTGCGTACTTCACGATGCGGAGCACCTTGTCAGCGACAGAGCCGTTACGGATCTTGAGCGACTTGATGTGCATTGCATTACGTGCCTTGCTGATGAGGTCCTGCACAGTGCCGAGCGGGCAGATGAACGCGCAGAACAGCTTGCTGAAAAGCACCACAGCCGCAACCAGTGCTATACCCATCATCACCTGAAGCGATGACATGCTGCACGGAAGACTGTTGTTTGCCAGATATGTGGCAAGGGCCTGAAGGCCGCCCATAGGGCAGTATGCCTCAGGGTCTACGGCCACCTCCGAAGGGATGAGGCCGGTGATGAAGACAATCAGAGCCACAAGCACTCCCCACTGGAGGAGGTACTTGGGCCAGTTTGTGATGATTGTAGATTTCTTGGCCATAAATATGATTATTTATTCTTTACACAACGAAGTGATGCGCCTGCGAGGAAGTTACCGTATGCTACGGTCACCTTCTCGTTGGATGCATTGTATGTCGGCATGAAGTAGTAGTACTGAACGTTCTTCAGGCTGCCGTCATCGTTCTTGGTAACCTGGTAGTTTGAAGAGCCGATCAGATAAGACATGATGCCGTACACGCCATTGTAGTTTGTAACGGTGTAGCTTCCGGTTCCGGCTGTGTTCGCCTTGTTCCTCATGCTTGCGAACTGCCAGTTCCATCCGGCCTCAGCAAGGGCAGCAAGGCTTGCGCCCTTGATTGCGGCGTCATAGTATGCTCCCTCAGTGTTTATCATGGCACTGTTAGAGCAGTGACCTACGAGACCTGTCATCTCAGCAACGGTGGGGATGTGCCAGCCTGTAGGGCAGATACCCTGTGTTCCCTCGAATGTAGCTGCATTGTCAACGGTGATTTCAGCACCGAATGCAGTAGCTGCATCATAGAGAAGTCCGAGAGTCTCTGCAAGTGCAGGATCTGCAACCTTATCAACATTAGCTGCAGGATACCATATGCCTGCATCCTCTGCCGGATTACTTGAAACGGTCTTTCCGCGAGGGATGAAACGGAGGTTCTCGGCCATCCATGTGTTGCCGTCAGCGAGAGTAATTGTCTTGTACTCTACTCCGTCATAAACGAAGTAGCCCTCATACTCTGTAAACTCTACAGGGAGGTCCTCACTGCTGCCTTCTCCCTCAAACTCGATTTCGCCCTCGTCAGTCCAGTTCTCGATCTCGCCTGATGCGCTCACGATCATGTTGTCCTGGAGCAGGCGTACGTTGATGGTGTACTGACCGCCTGACTTGAGGGTCATCTCGGCAAGCGGTTGGGTGATCTTCTTGCCGTTTGAAAGGCTGATGGCAAGTTCCATCTTTACTGTGCCAGGGACGATGATTGTCTTCCATGTCTGACCTGCAGTAGCCTCATAGGTCTTCACGGCAACATTCTCTTCGGATGCTGTCACTATAAGTTCGGCAACGTCGATGTTTGCAGCAGCTGGAGTGCCTGTAAGCTCTACTGCCTCAACGGAAGCGCCAGACTGATTGTCCACATTGATGACGATCTTTGTCATGAGGTGCTTGAATACCATTGTGATGGCATTAGGGGTAGGGAGGACGCCCTTCTTTGATGCTGCCATGAGGTCTGCTGCGGCTATGCCAGCAGTCTGGTCTGCAACTGCCTCATATACAGCAGGAGTGCCCTCTGCATCATAAGGATAGTATGCATACACGTCAGCCTCAGAATAGGCGTCGGCATACCACATGAGTTCGCCCGCGAATACGCTGCCGTCGAAAGTGAGGCATGCGTTATCGGCATATTTCTCAGTGTCATTGACCTTGGCCATGGTGAAGCCGATCTTGTCGCCGGCCTCGAAGTTGACCTCGGTTGCCTTAGTTATCACGGGTTCAACCTGAACCTTTCCCGGAACCATCTGTGGCTCTGCGGTCTGCTGGCAGGCTGCAAATGCAAGCGCTGCAAGCGCAAGTGTGATGTAACGTTTCATGATTTTATGTTTTAGTTTTAATATTTCGTTTAGAAGTTATATCCTAATTTCATTGTTGCCGCATAGCGGTTTGGAGCGGTGATGTACTTAAGGTCAAAGCCATGGATCCATGAGCCTTCCGCTTCGGCGTAGAGGTCTTTCCAGAAGTTCCAGCGGAGGGAAAGACCAAGGTTCATGCGGGCTGCCGTCGCATATTCCATCTGCCTGTCATACCACTCCTGAAGCCTGTAAGGCGATGTCTGTACTCCCGAATCCTCAGAGATCGTCCAATCCTCTTCAGAAACTCTTCCCGCCGCGTAACCAGCCTTCACGGCAAGGTCGAACGGACCCACATATGTCTTCACGCGCATATCAGCGCCATATTTCATCAGCGACTGAGCCGATACATACGGGTACATCTGAGATGCCGTTTCCATGTGGTTATCCACATGAGCCGAAGCCAGCACCTCCACCTTCTCCGATACATATTCATACTCAGGTCTGAGCGACCATCCGCTATGGGTCTGTATCCTGTTCTGTCCATGACCGATGACCGTAGTCACGCCTCCGACAGTCACCTTCTCCAGCACGGTCTCGTCCAATGCGCCCGCCTTCCATCCGAAGTCAAGACGCGCGAAATGGCCTTGGTGCTTATATCCCAGTCGTACATCTACCGAATTGCCAGGGAAAAGGAACCAGATGAACTCCTTCTCACCGATCGTTCCGCTTGTGTGCAGATACTCCACCTCGGCAAACAGTCCCTTATACTGTGCCTGCAGC
>JAGBTT010000105.1 GCA_017631175.1 Bacteroidales bacterium | reverse complement strand
TGCAGTGATCGAACCTGTACCACGGATACGGATCTTCGCACCGTCACCAGGCTGACCTGAAGCGTTAGTCACGAGGACACCGGCTGCCTTACCCTGGAGCATGTTTCCGAGGTCTGGTGAAGTCACGTCCTTGAGTTTCTCAGCGTCGATTGTAACAACAGAGCTTGAGAGCTCGTTCTTCTTCTGGCTGGTGTAACCGAGAACGACAACTTCTTCAAGCTGCTCAGTATCAACTGTCATCTTTATGTTGATGACTGAACGGCCGTTTACAGTCTCCACTACATCAAGGTATCCGAGAGTGTTGAATGTAAGCGTTGCATTGTCTGAAGCTGAAACAGCGTAAGATCCGTTTGCGTCAGTCATGACTCCACCACCGGTAGAAACCATAACCGCAACACCAACGAGAGGCTGTCCATTGTCTGCGTCAACAACAACACCTGTTACGTTGTGCTGCTGGGCAAACAGAGAGACTGAAAGCATCATGAAAAGCGATGCTACCAATCCTTTGAGGTTAATGTTTGCTTTCATTGTTATTAGTATTAAGGTATAGTTTTGTTTGTATTTTCTTAGAGGAGGTCATTTACTCCAACGAGGTTGAATGCGACGAAGTACTTGTCCATGTCGCGCTCGATGCGGCCAAGAACAACTTCCTCTGCATCAACGCCGAGGCGCTGGAGGTTACCGTAGAGCTGTGTTCTTGCTGCCACTGCCTCAGGATGCTGCCAGATGTAGCGGCAGCCTGTGCCTACGAGCCACTCGCGGCGCTCTGCTGTGAGCTCAGGGAAGTCCTTTCCAGCCTCGTCCTCGTGGAGCCACTTGATCCAGCGGCCGCTCTCGTAAACGAGTCTTTCGAGAGTTGCAGCCATGTTCGAGAGAACTGCCACCTTACCCTCAGCCTCGAATCTGCGCTCGAGAGCGTCGAGTTCCTTGAGAGCCTCGTACTCGCTGATAGTGAACTCAGGACCTACGTTAGCCGCACCCATTCCGCTGAGAGGATATTCCTCAGGGTTGCTTACGCCGTCTGTATAGTGTCCCTTGATCCAGCTGCCGTGAGGGCGTACCTTCGCTGTGAGGTTTCTTGCAACCTCAGGATCGAAGATCGCTGTGTCAAGGTCGGTACCGACCTTTCCAACGATGAAGCATGGCCATACGTGCGCGAGACCAACCTCAGCAAGACCGCTCTTGAGTTCTGTGAGGAATGTGTCGAATGTTGTCTCGTCTGCAAGACCGCCATGAACTTCCTCTGTACCTACTTCATACGAAATTTCAGGAAGATTGTTAGCTGCGCGGAAGTCTTCCACATGCTTGATGAGTTCCACTGTACGACGTACCACCACATGGATGTCGATAACGTCACCCTTAGCGACATTGATGTCTACTGTAGGGTCCACGTGGATGAGGTCATAGCCTGCGAGGGCAGCATCCTCGAACGACTTCTTGACGCCGTTCATAGCATCCTCTGTAGACCACTTCTCCACGCGCTGCTTGTCCTTGAGCCAAGGTCCGCCGTGGTCGATAGCCACGATGCTGCAGCCTGTGTAGTTCACTCTGTCTGCCTCGAACTGAAGCATCTTTGTGAACATGGACTGAGTCATTCCGGTGTATCCGCCGTCACCGTCGATCTGGTTGAGGGTGGCTGCGAAATAGATCGGTGCATTGTTGCGCTTTGCAGCACGGAAAGATGCACGGATCACGGAAAGCGAGTTAGGGCATACCGCGAAGATTGTGCGTGCAACGCCTGTCTCCTTTCTGAGCTCTTCAAGCCTGTTCAGAAGTTTTTCTGTCTTTGCCATATCTGTTATTCGTAAATGATTACACCTTCAACAACTCGTGAAATATTTCCTGATACCGAAGGATTGTCAGGGCTTCTCTTGAGGTGGAGTGCCTTGTAGAATCCGAGGAGCTGGGCTACGATCACGTATGATACGCTCTTGTAGCATCTCTTCACCTCTGCAGGTGCGCCGATAACGACGTTGAGGTCGAAGTAGTCAGCCTCGATTGAAGGAACCGACTGAGATACTGCAACGAATGCAGTGATGTCGTTGTTTGCCTTGATCTGACGGATGAGGTCGTACTCATAGCGCTGAGTGTCAGGCTCCTCTGAAAGGAGGTACACGAGGATCGAGTCAGGGCTGATCACAGCCTTAGGACCATGGCGGAAGCCAAGGAAAGAGTCGAATGCGCACATCACTGTACCGTCTGTAAGCTCCTGGAGCTTGAGTCTTGATTCCTCTGCAACGCCCATGAGCTCGCCGCTTCCGAGGAATACGGCTCTTGTGAAATCACGGTCAGCGATGCCCTTGATGGCGTCTGTATATTTCTCAAGCGCAGTTGCAGTAGCTGCCGATACTGCCTCGATCTGGGCCTTGTCAGCCTCGATGCTGTCGATGTTTGCGATCATCGCACATGCCATGTACATTGAAGAGTAGCTGCTGGTCATTGCAAGCGAAAGGTCATTTGTCTTTTCAGGGAGGAGGACAAGAAGGATGTTGTCGCTGCCGCCGGCCATCTTCGCCATCTCACCGTTTGCGTTGCATGTGATGAAGACGTGAGCGGTCTCGCCTGCCACCTTGTTCACGAGGTTGATCGCGCCTACGCTCTCAGGAGAGTTGCCCGAGCGTGCGAATGAGATGAGGAGGACCTTGCTGTCCTTGTTGAAGAGCTGGCCTGCCTCTGTGATGATGTCTGTTGTTGCTACAGCCTTACCACCCTTGAGAAGAGTTCCTGCGAGAGTCCACTGGAGAGCATCTCCGATGTATGCCGATGTTCCAGCACCTGTGAGGATGATCTCATAGCCCTGAGCGACATACTTCTTCACGAAAGAAGCGATCTGCTCGCGCATATTATATATAATATTATAGGTCTCTTGCCACATCTGCGGCTGCTGGAGGATCTCGTTCCAGGTGTGATACTTTGTATACATGATGTTCGGTTTGTTATTAGCGCTATTATACTTTATATCTCGCAAATTTATTATTTCGACAGAAAAAATTAATTATCCCTTTCGGATTTTTAGACAACTTTTTGTGCAATTTAGATGCTTGCGATTTGTATTTTGTTGCATATCAATCGTTTAAGAGGTGTTTTTCTTTGCAAAAATAATGTTTCATTGTGTTTCGGAACTATTTTCCGTTCCGAAACCTTACGAAACACTTTTTGTCGGATAGAATTGCTATATTTGCGTCATGACTAACTTTTATTCTATGAGAAATATCTTATCCGCCTTGGTCATCATGCTGACCGTAATCGCCTCTGCGGCAGCACAGGAGCGCACTGAGGTAGTCATGCTTGAAAACGAGAAATGGTGGGGTTCGGTAACCGACCTCGGCAAGTTCATGCCTTTCGACTCCGAAAGCCAGTTCCGTTTCAATCACCAGACCCAGAACTTCAACAACCAGACTACTCCGCTGCTGGTTTCGAACATGGGACGCTACATCTGGAGCGACAGTCCGCTGAAGGTGGAGATCCGCGACGGAAAGATCACCATCGACGCTGCACGTGGCACTGTAGAATGCGTCGAGGCCGGTTCAACCCTTCGCGAAGCGTTCATGGCAGCTTCCGCTGCGCACTTCCCTGCTTCCGGCACCGTGCCGCCGGACCTTTTCTTCAGCGTGCCTCAATATAATACGTGGATCGAGCTCATTTATAATCAGAACCAGGAGGATATCCTGAAATATGCCCACAGCATCGTGGACAACGGCTTCCCTACCGGAATCCTCATGATCGACGACAACTGGCAGAAGTATTACGGAAACTTCGAGTTCCGTCCGGACAGATTCCCTGATCCTAAGGGCATGATCGATGAGCTTCACGCATTGGGATTCAAGGTAATGCTTTGGGTGTGCCCGTTCGTTTCGCCTGACAGCCAGGAGTTCCGATGGCTCCGCGAGAAGGGATACCTTGTGAAGACTGCCGACGGCTCGCGTCCGGCGATCCTCGACTGGTGGAACGGTCTGAGCGCATGCTATGACCTCAGCAACCCTGAGGCTTTCGAATATTACAGGTCCATCCTCGTGAAGATGCAGGAGGAGTTCGGAGTGGACGGATTCAAGTTCGACGCCGGCGACCCTGAGAGATACCAGGCAAAGGACATCATGCCATACGATGGCAAATCGTTTGATACTGAGCAGACTGAGCTTTGGGCAAAGCTTGGATTGCTGTTCCCTTACAACGAGTTCCGCGCATGCTGGAAGATGGGCGGCGAGGCGCTCGTGCAGAGACTCGGCGACAAGGAGTATTCGTGGGACGGAGTCGTAAGGCTCGTGCCTTCGATGATCGCGGCAGGACTCCTCGGACATCCGTACACATGTCCGGACATGATCGGCGGCGGCCAGTTCGGCAGCTTCCTCAACATCGACCAGGACAAATTCGACCAGAGCCTGATCGTACGTTCATGCCAGATCCATTCGATGATGCCTATGATGCAGTTCTCCGTGGCTCCTTGGAGAATCCTCAGCCCTGAGAATCTGGAGATCTGCAAGACTTATGCGATGTTGCACAAGGAGATGGGCGATTACATCCTCGAGCAGGCACGCCACTCTGCGCAGACCGGAGAGCCTATCGTCCGCGCGATGGACTACATGTTCCCTGGCGAGGGCTTCGAGGAGTGCAACGACCAGTACATGCTGGGAGACAAGTACCTTGTTGCTCCGGTGACAGACTCCGGAGTGTCACGCAGCGTGAAGCTTCCGAAAGGAAAGTGGGTTGACGAGAACGGCAAGAAGTACAAGGGAGGCAAGACCTACGTCATCGACGTTCCGCTGTCCCGCCTTCCAAGATTTACCAGGGAGTAAACCGGCGGGGCGCCGGAGATCTCGCTGGAGGATCTGATGGAGAGTGGATTGAGGGTCCGATTAAGAGTGGACTGAGGGTCTGCTGGAGAGTGGACGGCATCATTCACCAAAGAACTGACGACCCCGTTTCACCTATCCCTCTGACACACAGCAGATTACTCTGGTGTCCTGCATGGCGCGGACGGCAGGACACTAACACACTTAACTGATACTCAACCAATTACATGAACACATAAACATGAAGACATACATTCTACAGGAACTGAACGAAGTGCATGCAGCAAGGATCGACACCTTACTGCACATGCTATCCCCAGACGCTCCGGCACTCGGACATGCACGTCTGGCGGAACTGCTCGCCGATGACTCCTTCTGGCTGTTTGTTACGGAAGATGCTGACGGTCAGCTGGCCGGCATGCTGACCCTGACCCGCTGCCACACCCTGTCCCGCAGCAAGTTCTGGATAGAGGACGTCATCGTCGACCCCGCCTACCGAGGCCATGGAGTCGGACGCGCTCTCGTACATGCTGCTGTTGAGTATGTTCGCACGACCGGGGAACATGAGCACACGACTGGAGAGAATGACTCCATTATCGGGGAGTCAACAACAGGTTGTGAGCGAAGGCCATCACTATACCTGACATCTAACCCTAAACGCACAGCGGCGCGAGCCCTATACCGCTCGGAAGGCTTCGAAGAGTACGAGACCGGTGTCTTCAGGATCGTATAGTCCATACCGCCATTCATCCCCCCCCCAAAAAAAATACTACCAGATCATACATACCGGACACGACGCAAAGAAATCTGCACAAAACTTTGCGTCACGGCACGACAAGGGCGCAATCCCGCACCACAACAGGACACGACGCAGAGAAAACATAGCAAAACTTTGCGTCGAGGAGTGGAAGAAGGGAAAAAGTTAGCGATGTCGAGTCGTTTTGCGGAAGATGCACGGACAGGACTACACAGAATCCGGACGGACGGCAATGACGTTGACGTTCATGGACTTGAGGTGGTTGCGGGTGGCTTTATCCATGCCGGTGTCGGTCACTACTGTGTCGAGCTGGTCTGCCATTGTGATGAAGGCGAGGGCTCTCTTGTTGACCTTGCTGGAGTCAAAGACTGCTATGACCTCGCGGGAGCGCTGGATCATGATCTGGTTGATGTTGGCCTCCTCGAAACTTGGGGTGGAGAGACCGTTCTCAACACTGAAGGAATCCACTCCCATGAAGAGCTTGTCGCAGTAGAACATCTTGAGGTTTGACTCTGCGAGAGCACCAACCACAGACTCGCTGGAATTTCTGATGTTTCCTCCCAGCAGAATCACATTGAAACGTTTGTATGAAAGGACTTCCTGGGCCACGTTCAAGGCGTTGGTCAGGATCGTCAAGTTCTTGAATTTGTGGAGATTGCACGCTACCTGGAGGGCTGTCGTTCCGGAATCTATGATGATTGTGTCGCCGTCCTCGATCAGGTCAGCCGCCGCACGTCCGATCGCCTGCTTCTCACGATAGTTTGCAAGCTTCTTGAAACGGATGTTCACCTCCTCCTCATGCTCCGCCGAGGTTCCGGTTATCGCACCACCACGGGTCCTCACAAGGAGGTTTCTCTCCTTGAGAAGATTGAGGTCCTTTCTGATGGTAACTTCCGAAACACCGAACATCTGACTGAGCTCGGCAACCGATACGCTCGAGTTCTCCTTAAGTATCTGCAGGATGGCGCTTCTGCGGCCCTGCGACGACACGACATTTCCTTCCATGGTCATGAGTTTTAGCGTCACAAAGGTAAAACTTTAAGTCCTCATTTCAAAACACTTTGAAACATATTCTCACACAGTCCGAAACATCTCATAACTAACTTACACACAAAGGATTAAACCGCAACATCCTCACACACGCCCGCGCACGACCAAAAATATTTTCCAAAACAAACGAAAGTTTCAAAAATATAGATTTAAATTTGCTTGATTAAGTACACTAACTACACTGATAACACTTCTGAAATGAAAAGATTCGACATCGCCGCAATCGGCGAACTCAACGTGGACTTCATCCTCAACGGAATCGAGTCCGAGCCGGAGATCGGCAAAGAGAAATTTGCATCTGACATGATCGTTACCCTTGGCAGCAGCACTGCGATCTTCGCAGCCAACGCAGCTTCCATCGGAAGCAAGGTATGCTTCGTGGGCATGACCGGAAACGACATGTTCGGAAACCTCGTGGCAGAGTCTCTCCAGGCAAAAGGAGTCGACACTTCATACCTGATCCGCAGCAACGATGTGGCTACCGGAGCGACAATCTGCATGAGTTACGGCGAGGACAGGGCCAACCTGACTTATCAGGGCGCGATGGACGTGATGGGCTATGACGACATGGACCTGAGTGTATTCGAGAACACAAAGCATATCCACCTCTCATCACTCTTCATGCAGACAGCTCTCCTCAGAGATATCGACAAGGTGCTCGCAAAGGCAGAGGAGAACGGCGTGACAGTGTCTCTCGACACCCAGTGGGACCCGATCGAGAAATGGGCTATGGACTGGAAGAACGTGCTTCCGCATGTGACCGTATTCCTTCCTAACGAGAAGGAGCTCATGGCACTCACAGGCACATCTGACGTGGAGGAGGCTATCGCAGCGGTTCAGCCATACCTTGGCAACGCGATGGTGGTGAAGATGGGATCGAAGGGTTCGCTCCTCATCAAGAAGGACGGCAGCCGCAATTTCCTCGCTTCATTCTTCAACAAGGAGGTTGTCGACGCGATCGGAGCAGGCGACAGCTTCAATTCCGGCTTCATCAGCGCATTCGTGGCAGGACATCCTCTCGAAGACTGTCAGCGCAACGGTAACCTCACAGGCGCGATCAACACAACAGCTGCCGGCGGTACAGGCGCATTCGCATCCCGCGAGGCTGCCGAGAAGACTGCCAAGGAAAAATTCAACGTGGAACTTCTTTAAGACATACTATATGAAAAACTTATTCAAGATCGCTGCAGCGGGTCTGCTTGTGTGCGGATGCTGCAACACCGTGATCGAGAGCGGCGACATGACCCTTTCGATCAACGGAGACATGCACTATAAGGTCGAGTCGGCCGCAGAAGGAGCAGGTGCATACCACGCAGACTTCCAGGCTGCTGACGCATTCATCGCTGACGAGGTAACTATCGACAGCTGGAAACTCCGCGACGTGAAGGAGTGCGAGTGCGAGGAGGGTAAGACATACACCCTCAAAGGAACATACGCAAAGGACGGCTTCGAGGTAGAGAAGATCCTCACAGTGAAGGCCCTGAACGGTTTCGAAGGCATGGTGCTGGTAAGCAGCAGCTACGTGAACCACTCAGACAAGATGCTCACAGTAAAGGCTCTCGAGTCAAACAAGCTCAGCGTGGCTTCCGACGAGACGATCTGGTCATTCCAGCCTACATCTTCTTCAAGACGTGACGACTGGATCCTCCCTGTAGAGGAGAGCTTCTACCAGAAGAACTACCTCGGAATGAACAACACAGACTACGGCGGAGGTATCCCTATGGTTACCCTCTGGAGACGCGACGCTAACATCTCTACAGGTCTTGTGGAGCCTGAACTCAAGCTCGTTTCGATGCCTGTGAAGAAGGTTCGTTATGAGGATTACGCTACAATGTCCCTCCTCCAGGAGTTCGAGGAACCTGTTCTCATGGAAAAGGGCGACACACTCAACACATGGAGACAGTTCATCTCTGTAGGCAAGGGCGACTTCTTCGGTCCGCTCCGTCAGTTCTCTGAGTACATGGAGGCATATGAGGGCTATGTTCCTCAGGCTTCAGAGCCGGAGGCATTCGAGGCCGTATGGTGCGCATGGGGATATGAAAGGACATTTACAGTAGACGAAGTTCTCGGTACACTGCCTAAGGTTAAGGAGCTCGGCTTCAAGTGGGTAGACGTGGACGACGGCTTCCAGATCGCCGAGGGAGACTGGGAGACAAACAACCGTTTCAACGGCACAAGAGACATGCGCCGCATCACCGACGCCATCCATTCATATGGACTCAAGGCAAAGCTCTGGTGGGCGCCTCTCGCAGCCGACCCTGACACAAAGATCCTCCGCGAGCATCCTGAAATGCTCCTGCAGGACCACCAGGGAGCACCT
>JAGBTT010000104.1 GCA_017631175.1 Bacteroidales bacterium | reverse complement strand
TACTCGTTGTAGAGAGTCAGGTGTGGGTCTGCTGCAAGATCGAGCTTCTCGCCTCTGTTCGAGTACTGGATGTAGCGGATCTGCTTTGCATCGTATGGAGCGAGGTAAACCTTGCTCTGGTCTACAGTCTGATACTTGATGTACTGCTTCTGGAGCGGCTTGAGGTCCTCAGCGATCTTGTGGTTTGCCTTGATAAGCTCTGCTGCCTCTGTCTCTGAAGCCGGGCCGTAGTAGCGGATCTCGTGCTGGCAGCCGAGGATGTCGCGAACCTTCGCAAGAAGTTCCTCAGATGTGAGGGCCTGAATCTGCTTGTCGCTCATTGTGGTCTTCTGGATGTACTCAGGACCATAGAGGATGTAAGCCTGAAGTGCGCTGAAGCATGAGCTCTGGCTGAGCTTTGCGTCTCTGCGTGACTTGAACATGTCAGCCTTGAGGTTTGCAAGGATGGCCTCGTCTGGGATTGCGTTGTATGCAAGGTCCTCGACGATCTCCATAGCCTGAGGCATGTTCTCGGCAAGTCCGTTGACAGAGATCGATGTAGAGGTGCTGCCGGAACCCATACCGAAGCTGCATGCGAGCTGGTACATCTGCTGCGCGATCTCCTCTGCGCTTCTGGTCGGTGTGCCGAGGTAGCTGAGGTAGTTGAAAGCGAGGTTGAGTGCAGGGTCCTCTGTCACTCCCTTGTTATATGAATATGTTACAGAAGTGATGTCGTTGAGCTCATTCTGTGCGTAGAGGACTTCAAGTCCGTTTACGTCAAGGATACTCATGTCCTTGTCGTAGTCAACATATACAGGCTCGATAGGAGTTACCTCTGTTGCCTGGATCTCTGCGAGGAATGCGCTCTGTGCGTCTCTGTTGGCCTTGATAGGGGTGATCTTCGGTGCTGATACCTTCTGAACGGTCTTGTCTTCGCCCTGACGCTTGTAGATTACAGCGTAGCTGTTGTCGCCAAGGTACTTGTTTGCCCAGTCGATGACATCCTGCTTGGTCACCTTGCTGAGGTTGTCAATCCATGCCACCTCATCAGCCCAGTCTGTGCCGTTGATGAACGACTGAACGAACATGTCGGCTCTGTCAGAGTTGCTCTCAAGCATCCTCATCTGTCTGAGCTTCATGTTGTTGAGGGTACCTGTAAGGAGAGCCTCGTCGAACTCTCCATTGCGGAGTTTCGCGATCTCGGCGAGAACGAGGTCCTTGACCTCGTCAAGGGTCTGGCCCTGCTTTGGGTTGGCCATGATCAGGAACTCACCGGCGTCAGGACGTGTATATGACATCGACTGTGCGCCGAGGACCTTCTGCTGCTGGTTGAGGTTGAGGTCGATGAGGCCGGCAGAGCCGTTCGAGAGGATATATGATACAACATCCGCTACCATAGCCTCCTGGGTACCTGCGCCCGGATATTTCCAGCCGATCATGATGTTTTCTGCGTCGAGGCCGTAAACTTCCTTCGATACAGGTGACTCGATCACGGTCTTTGTCTCGAAGTCAACTTCAGGGAGTTCCTTGTTAGGCTCCATCTGGCCGAAGTACTTCTCGATGATAGAGAGCATCTGGTCAGGATCGAAGTCACCGCTGAGACAGATGGCCATATTGTTAGGCACATAGTATGTCTTGTGGTAGTTCTTGATGTTCGTCACAGAAGGGTTCTTAAGGTGCTCCTGTGTTCCGAGAACTGTCTGTGTTCCGTAAGGGTGGTCGGCGAAGAGGATGCCGTCCATAGCCTCGAGAGACTTTCTGAAGTCGTTTGTGAGGGACATGTTCTTCTCCTCATACACGGTCTCGAGCTCGGTGTGAAAACCGCGGATCACAGGGTGCATGAAGCGGTCAGCCTCGATGCGTGCCCAGTTCTCGATCTGGTTTGAAGGAATGTCCTCCACATATACGGTCATGTCTGTAGAAGTGTATGCGTTAGTGCCTTCCGCTCCGATCACCGACATGAGTTTGTCGTACTCGTTAGGGATGAAGAGGTCTGAAGCAACATAGCTGATCGAGTCGATCTGGCGGTAGATCTCAGCTCTTTCAGCCTCGTCCTCAGTTACTCTATACACTTCGAAGAGTGCCTCGATCTGGTCAAGGAGCGGCTTCTCGGCAGCATAGTCAGCTGTTCCGAACTGCTCGGAGCCCTTGAACATGAGGTGCTCGAAATAGTGTGCGAGGCCTGTGGTCTCTGAAGGGTCGTTCTTTCCTCCGACCTTTACTGCGATGTAGGTCTGGATGCGTGGAGTCTCCTTGTTGACGGTCATGTATACCTTCAGGCCGTTGTCCAGGGTATACATCTTAGTCTCCATCGGGTCGCCTGCTACAGTCTCATACTTGTACTGTGAGCAGCCGGCCAGCAGGGCGATTGCCGCTGCCGCCAAAATAAGTAAGCGTTTCATGATTATGGGGGATTAGTTAGTCTCTACGTGCAAGTCCTATGTAATAAAGGAGGGTGGCGAGGGAGCCTAGCGCTGCTACTACATAAGTGTATGCAGCCCACTTGAGGGCGTCAATCGCCATAGGACGTGTCTGGCTGTCTGTTATGCCTGTCTGTGTGAGCCAGCTGATGGCTCTTGCGCTTGCGTTGATCTCCACAGGAAGGGTCACGAAGCTGAAGAGGGTAGTGGTTGCGAAGAGGAGGATGCCCAGCCACAGAAGTGCCGGGAATGCATTGAAAAAGATCACTCCTGCCAACAGTACCCACTGCACGATGTTGGAAGCGAAGCTAACCACCGGCACAAGTGCCGATCTCATGCGGAGCGCCGCATAGCCGTGCGCATGCTGCACAGCGTGGCCGCATTCATGCGCCGCAACTGCCGCTGCCGCTACGCTGCGGCTTGCATATACGCCCTCGCTGAGGGCTACAGTCTTGGTCTGCGGGTTGAAGTGGTCTGTGAGCATACCGTTGGTCGGTACGACCTTTACGTCATAGATGCCATGGTCTGCCAGCATTTTTCGAGCAACGTCTGCGCCTGTCATTCCGTTAGGAAGTCCGACCTGCGAATATTTGCTGAAACGGCTCTGCAGCATGTACTGGACGAGCATGCTGACAAGCATTATAACGATCATCAAGAAATAGATATTCATGTCTATAAGATATTTTAATTGTTAATAATCTGCCATTTTGTCTGATGTGAGACATTAAGGCCTTCAGTTATGGCCGGGCGCATAATGTGCAAAAAGCAGACCATTCACAAAATTAGCATTATTATCAGATAATTTAGTACTTTTGTGACTGATTTTGAAACATTGACATGTATATAAACAGCGACTTCTCAAGGCTGGAGATAAACCTGAACGGCTGTCTTGAGAATTATAGATATTTCCGTTCGAAGCTTGAGGATAAGACAAAGCTTCTGGTGTTGGTCAAGGCCAACGCTTATGGTCACGGTGCAGTGCAGTTCGCTTCCCTTATGGAAGAGGCTGGTGCAGACTATCTTGCAGTGGCATATCCTGTAGAGGGATTCGAGCTTCGACAGGCCGGCATAAAGGCTCCGATAATGGTACTTACGGCAGGAACGGACTCTTTTGAGCAGATTGTCAATTACGGTCTTGAGCCAGGCATTCCTAACATGTACTCGCTCAAGGTGCTCTGCAATGTGCTAGAAAAGCGTGGCATGACTGATTTTCCAGTCCATATCAAGCTTGATACAGGAATGCATCGTCTGGGTTTCATGACAGAGGAACTTGCCGAACTGATGGAGTTCCTTAAGACATGCAGGTCGGTGAAGGTGAAGTCTGTATATTCGCATCTGGCAGCTTCGGACGACCCTTCATGTGATGAGTTTACCCTCGGTCAGATCGAGCTTTTCCAGAAGAATGCTGACGCTCTGTCAGAGAGCCTTGGCTACAAGCCAATGTACCATGTGCTCAATTCTGCGGGTATTGAGAGGTTTACCCAGTATCAGTTCGACATGGTGCGCCTCGGTATCGGAATTTATGGCGTCAGCGCGATTCCGGGCAATAAGCTCGCTCCGGTAGCATCGTTCAAGTGCAAGGTCCTGCAGGTCAAGACCCTCAGGCCGGAGGACGGAACAATCGGCTACGGAAGGCATGGAAAGATCGCTCCGGAAGGAACGGTGATAGCGACCATACCGGTGGGGTATGCAGACGGAATTGACCGCCATCTGAGCCGTGGCAACGGCAGGTTCATGATCAATGGACATAAGGTCCCGACCATCGGAAACATCTGCATGGACATGTGCATGCTTGATGTGACTGGTCTTGATGTCAAGGTGGGAGATACAGTAACGATATTCGGCGAAGATCCGACCATAACAGATCTGGCCGAGGTTCTCGGAACCATTCCATACGAGATCCTGACCTCGGTACCTCGCCGCATTGAACGCATAATCGTAAAATAATATGACAGAAGTAAACAATAAATATAAAGTCCTTTTCGTGTGTCTCGGAAATATCTGCAGGTCTCCTGCGGCTCAGGGAATCTTCGAGCATTATGTGCGCGAGAACGGAATGACTGATAAGATAGAGGCCGATTCGGCAGGAACTTACAGCGGTCATAGGGGAGAACTTCCTGACCGCCGCATGAGGAATGCCGCGCTCTACAGAGGTTTTGCCCTTACTCATAAGGCCCGTCCGGTGTCAGGTCTGGATTTTCTTGACTTTGACCTCATTATAGCGATGGATGACCAGAACTATGAGGACCTGATGCACCTTGCCCCTTCGGTTGAGGCAACCCACAAGATACATAGGATGGCTGAATTTCTCAAGGTGAGAAAGATGTCGTATATCCCTGACCCATATTATATGGGTGTAGAGGGATTTTCGCTTGTGCTCGACCTTCTTGAGGACGGCTGCAAAAATCTCTTTGATACTATCGTGAAGGCTGAATTCAGTGCTTAAATCATTGTACATAGATATCAGGAACCGTCTGCGTGAACTTATTGCAGGCACGGAGTTCGACGGAAAGGTCTTTTTCGTCGGAGGCTGCTGTCGTGACGATATCATGGGGACGGAAATCAAGGATATAGACATCTCGGTAGCTCTTCCTGACGGAGGTATCAGCCTTGCCATGTGGCTGCATGAGAATGGCCATCTTGCCGGAGAAGTATCTGCTTATCCTGAATTCCATACGGCCAAGTTCCGTCTTGCGGATTTTCCTGATGTCGAACTCGAGTCCGTTCATACGCGCAAGGAGACATATCCGGACCGCGGCAGCAGGAACCCTGTGACCGATTACGGCACCCATGAGGAAGACTGCTACAGACGTGACTTCACCGTAAATGCGCTTTATCAGAATATATCTACAGGAGAAATCATCGATATCACTGGCAAGGGTCTTGACGATATTCGGGAGCAGATAATCCGCACGCCGTCGGATCCGATGGTGAAGTTCGACGAGGACCCGCTCCGCATCCTCCGATGCATCCGCTTTGCATCCCGTTTCGGCTGGAAGATAGCGCAGGAAACCTTTGATGCCATGCGTGCCATGGTTACGAGGATGGAAATTCTCACTCCCGGCAGGATATCGGAAGAGTTCATGAAGATGCTCTCGGATGACCATCCTGCAATGGCTATGGAACTTCTGAAGTCCACTGGTGCAATGCATTATGTCCTTCCGGTCTTTGAACAGACATACGACATGGCACAGAACAAGTACCATTTTGGAACTGTGTGGGATCATACGGTAGCTGTGCTCAAGGAGACTGCCAAGCAGACGGATGACGTCTATGTCCGCCTCGCTGCGCTTCTGCATGATATCGGCAAGATCGTTACACGTACGGTCGATGCTGAGGGCAAGGTCCATTTCTATAAGCATGAATACATGGCTATGGATATGGTTCGTGATATCATGAAGTCGCTCAATCTGCCGAATGAGGAGATCGCAACGGTGCAGTTCCTCGTGATGCACCACATGTGTGCGAAGAACTGGGGATATGAGTGCGAGAGGATGAAGGACAAGAGCCTCAGGAAGCTCCAGCATGCGTGCCGCACATGGGAACGCTTTCAGGATCTGATGATCATAGTCTATGCGGACAACATGTCTCATGCGCAGGAATACTGCATGCCGCATCAGTCGGACGTCATGCTTGAGCGTACCAGACAGATGCTGCAGGAGGGTAGCGCCATGTTCGGTTACCGCCCTGTCCTGACGGGTAAGGAAATCATGGAGATCAAGGGCCTTGCTCCCGGTCCACAAATAAAAAAGTGCCAGGATTATCTCATGGCACTTGCTTTCAATGACCCTCTCATGTCGAGGGATGAGGCTGTGAAATTCCTCAAGGGATTCAGATTATAACATCAGTCCGGCCTTCACCTTGTCGGCAACCTCCTGACCCTTGATGTGGGCGAGGATGGTCAGTCCGAAGTCCTGGGCCCAGCCCGGTCCGCGTCCTGTGATCATGTTTCCGTCTACAACCACTCCTTCCTTTACATACTCTGCGCCCTTGTCGGCGAGAGCCTGCTCGAAGCCGTCGTAGCATGTCATCTTCTTGCCCTCGATGTTTGGCAGAAGTGTCAGGACTACGCTTGGAGCTGCGCAGATAGCCGCTACAGTACCGCCTTCTGCGTAGTGCTGAACCATTATGTCCATGAGCTTCTTGAAGGCTGCAAGGTTAGCCGAACCCGGCATTCCGCCAGGGAAGATCATCACGTCTGACGGGAGGCATGGACCGAATGTGGTCGAAGCCTTGAACTCTCCGAATGCCATGTCTGCAACAACCGGGATGCGGTTGGAACTGGTCACGATCCTGTCGTCATAGATCGAAACGGTCTTTACGTTGATGCCTCCTCTGCGGAGC
>JAGBTT010000103.1 GCA_017631175.1 Bacteroidales bacterium | reverse complement strand
CCCGGAAGCATCTTCACAAGACCGCGGTAGCTGTTCTGACTGCGTCCGGCAGAAATACCCTTGCTGACTATACGGCTGCGGGTATTGCGGCCTATATGTATCATCTTGGTTCCTGTATCCGCCTGCTGGAAGTTGTTTGTCACAGCTACGGAATAGAACTCAGATGATGAGTTATCACCCTTAAGGATTGTAGAAGGATATTTCCATGTTATAGCGGAACCTGTCTCGACCTGGGTCCATGAAAGATGGCTTCCCGATCCCTTGCAGATACCTCTCTTGGTAACGAAGTTGAAGATACCTCCCTTGCCCTCGGCATCACCCGGATACCAGTTCTGCACTGTAGAGTACTTTACCTCTGCATCCTTCTCCACTATGATCTCGACCACAGCCGCATGGAGCTGATTCTCGTCTCGCATAGGGGCTGTACAGCCCTCCATATAGCTTACATATGAACCTTCATCGGCAACAATAAGCGTCCTCTCGAACTGCCCGGTACCGGCTGCATTGATTCTGAAATAGCTTGATAGCTCCATAGGGCATCTTACACCCTTTGGTATGTAGACGAAAGATCCATCGCTGAATACAGCGGAGTTGAGGGCTGCATAGAAATTGTCCCCCACAGGAACTACAGAAGCAAGGTACTTACGCACCAGATCAGGATGTTCCTTTACTGCCTCTGAAAATGAACAGAATATGATGCCTTTCTCGGCGAGAGCCGAACGGAAGGTGGTCGTAACTGAAACCGAGTCGAAGACAGCATCCACAGCCACTCCGGCAAGAGCGGCACGCTCATGAAGCGGAATACCCAGCTTGTCGAAGGTCTTTTCAAGCTCCGGATCGATTTCCTTAGGACGATCCTCGGCCTTCTTAGGCGCCGCATAATAAATGATGTCCTGAAAATCTATTTCAGGAATATCAAGGTGGGCCCATTTCGGAAGGGCCATCTTCTGCCAGCGACGGAATGCATCAAGACGGAACTCCAGCATCCACTCCGGCTCGTCCTTCTTCGCCGAAATCAGACGAATTATATCTTCATTGAGACCTTTAGGAATGAACTCCTGCTCGACATCAGTCACAAAGCCATGTTCATATTCCTTTTCGGTTATATTGTCTAATATTTCCTTATCCTTACTCATATAAAAATCTGCTATCCTGCAATCTCCAGGCCCAAACGACCCGAATATGCAAAGATAGCAGATTTTATCATATACCGTATCTTTCCGGCAACCTATTCACCTTCGAAAACGATAGGAACTGTCAGTCTGGTACTCTTCTTTTCTCCATTGAATGTTCCCGGCTCCCATACAGGAGATTTGCCCACAGCCTTTTCAGCTGCCTCATTAAGCTCAGGGTTAGAACCGAATACTGCATGGATTTCCGCCAAAGTACCATCTGGCATCACTGTGAATTCCACGAGCACAGCCCTTGATCCTCTTGTCGGATCGAAAGACTCAGGAGTCTCTACCTGAGAGTTAACCCAAAGTGTAAAGTCATCCAAAGTACCTCCCTGGAATCTTGGAGTGATGAATCCGGCATTTTCTATAAGCATCAGATTCCTCGCCTCCCAGCGAAGCTCCAGCGCTTTAAGGAACTCTTCCTGCTTGTTCCTTAAGTCCACTCTAGGATATTTCGGCTTTGGGATTTCCACAAAAGGAATATCAGTCTCAAACATTTTTGCTTTAAGCTTTCCCTTGCGAAACTTTCCGATATAGATGGAACCATTCTTACGGAAGAGTGTATCAATGCCATGATATTTTCCGTTCTTGAAATCACCGGACATAACGATTCCGTTATCCCTGTAAAGGCGACCCTTTCCGGTTGCCTTTCCTCTCTTGTAATCTCCCCAATAGACTTCTCCACTAGGAAGATAAGCGATACATTTACCTTCAGGCACTCCATTGTCGAAGGTTCCGATTATAAGTCCGTCCCTGCTGGAATACAGGATTCCATGTCCTTTAGGCCATTGACCCTCATAACGAAGTGTTTCCTCATCATAGCTTAGGTTGTCGCGCTGATTCTGCGCAAAGAGAGACACTGACGACAGCATCGCCATCACCAATGTCAACAGAGAGATTACACGTTTCATTGGTCATAGATTTTTGGTCCAACGCAAATATAACAAATTTCGGTGACAATCTATACATTTGCATATGGAATTTTCAAGTCGGGATAGTACTTTCCAGCCCATCTTCCGTCATTATATCTGGAAAAGAAAAAAAAGATGTATTCAACTCTAAAAATTAAAAAACTTCTGCTGACATTCCTTATAGCGCTCCCCCTATGTTCCTATGCTCAGGAAAGGCAGCAGCTGAAGACTGTACTTGACGGACTTGAAGAGAGGTTCGACGTACATTTCATATATGATTCCAGCATCGTAAACGATTTCCGGGACGGAGTCAAGGTTCCGAGAAACGGGGCTAGCCTGGAAAAATCCCTGAGCCTTATCCTGAAAGGCTCAGGGATGACATGGGTTATGGAAGACAAGGCACATGTAGTGATCAGACGGACAAAGGTTCCGGTTGAGCTTGAAACGGAGCCTGAGGGCATGAAGGACACATTGGATGCCTCAAGAATCACCGCCGAAAAGTATATCCGCAAGCTCAGGGCAAGATCGACAGGTCTTGAAAAGATGGACGGAAACTCTTTCAATCGAGGATTTGCCGTACTCAGTTCTCCGGATGTCATAAAGACGCTGCAGACACTTCCGGGCGTCTCGTCCGGAACCGAACTTCTTTCGGGCATGTATGTACACGGTGGGACCGGATACGACAACCTCTACCTTCTCGACGGCGTACCCATGTATCAGGTAAACCACCTTGCCGGCCTGTTCTCGTCCTTCAATACCGACATCATCGAAAATGTAGACTTCTACAAGAGCGGCTTCCCGGCCCGGTTCGGCGGAAGGATGTCGTCAATCGTGGATGTTTCGACAAAAGACGGGGACATGCATGAATACCACGGACTCTTCTCCATCGGTCTTCTGGACGGAAGGCTCCAGTTCGAAGGTCCGCTCGTAAAGGGAAAGACTTCGTTCAATCTCGCCATCAGGCGCAGCTGGATAGACGTACTATCCACACCTGTACTTGCGATCGTCAACAGAAAGATGGAAGACAACACCAATCTGCATTATGCCTTCGGCGACTTCAATGCCAGAATCACTCACCTCTTTGCTCCGGAAAACAAGCTTACTGCAAGCGCATACCACGGACGTGACCGGCTCAAGTTCGGGTTCGACTATGTGGGACAGTACGAAGACGGCCAGTTCATCCCCGGAAGCGAGAAGTTCATTGACAGTGACGGGCTCGGCCTCGACTGGGGCAACACACTCGCATCCGTAAGGTGGGAGAACCGGATTTCCAATGTGTTGACATCCGACCTGAAGGCATATTACAGCAGGTACGCCAGCAGCACGGATTATTTCTCATATTGGTGGAATCATGAGGGGGACGGCGTCTTCCGGAAAGAAGGCGATCTCGAGGACGGAGGGTCCCGGATCCATGACATATCGGCAAAAGCCGACTTCGGATGGTCGCCGTCCGATGCACATGACATCCGTTTCGGAGCTTCGTACGAATACCACATATACAGCGGCTTCCGGTCACATGAAGAATATATATACCTGCCGGCTGAGAACGACAAGACCATGACTTCCAGGGAAGAAAGCGCGTCAGACGGACATGAGACAGCTCTTTATATGGAAGACGACATTTCCATCGGCAGATGGATGAAGGCCGGAATTGGACTGAGATATGTGATATTTGGCGTACAGGACAAGACCTATCATAGGCTGGAACCTCGTGCAGCGCTGAACTTCACATTACACAAGAACGTATCGATGAAACTTTCATATACTGAAATGAACCAGTATATCCACAACATTTCGACCAGCAATCTGGATATTCCGACAAACATATGGATGCCTTCGACCGCAAAGGTGGCTCCGATGCTGTCAAGACAGCTATCTGTCGGAGCATACTCCATTCTGCCATTTGGAATGACCTTCGACATCGAGGGATATCTCAAGACCATGGACCACCTGAGGGAATACAGCGGATATTCCATGTTATATCCGCCTCTCGAGGATTGGGACAAGGAATTTCCTGAGGGAAAGGGTCTCTCGTACGGAGCGGAATTCACTCTCGGATATGGTACAGATAAAATAAACGCATCCGCAGCCTATACTCTTTCATGGACTAAAAGGAAGTTCGAGGACATTTACCCGGACTGGTTTCTCAACTGGAACGACAACCGTCACAAACTGACGCTTTCCGCAACATGGAAGGTCACTGACAGGATCGATATATATTCGGCATGGAATTACAGAAGCGGTAACAGGATAAGCATAAACGGCTATGATTCAGTATTCTATACATCGAATATGTATCCGTTCTTCTCCCACCCCTTCATAGGAGCTATAACATATAATGTAGCACTGCCATCCTACCATCGTCTCGATATCGGAGCAAACTTCAGAAAAACTACAAAAAGAGGCAACGAGAGCATCTGGAACATCAGCATATATAATGTGTACTGCAGGATGAATCCAATGTTCGCAAATATCAAGACTGACAATAACGGAGAACCTTACGGTGTAGCCACAGGCATCATTCCTATCATCCCGTCATTCAATTATACACTTAAATTCTGAAGCATATGAGAAGAACAATATATGTGATATGCACGTTACTCGCCCTGATTTCATGCGAAATCCGGTTTGATCTGGAGATTCCTGAGGAAGATTCCAAGTTATTCGTATTCTGCCTGCCGGGTTCATGGGACAGCACTGCCGTCATCATTGATATCGCCAGATTTGCAGGAGACGACATAAGCCTTGACATATCGAAGGCCGATATAGACATCTGTATCAATGGAGAGAGGCAGGAAGTTCATTTTCAACCTGACTACAAGTTGGCATACATGCCATATGACCACAGCATACCGGAAGACACATATTACATCACGCGTAAGATACTGCCTGGAGACGAAGTTTCCTTATCCGTTTCATATCCCGGGCTTGAAAGTGTGTCTGCTGTTACAAAAGTCCCTGATGCGCCGATAGATGCAGACTTCCGAATCGAAAGCTTGTCATATGACAAAAATGAGTTCAGTTCGAAGGCCAACTTCATATTCGAGTATACAGACCTGTCTGATGACACATATTATGCAGCAGTATTCCGCGAAAGACAGTATAAATTCAACGCAACAGGATATATTGAAAATAATGGTGAAGTAATAAGAGACACCACGGAGACCGTCTGGTGGGAGCCTAAGAACATGTCTCATGTATACGATCCGTTCCAGTCCGGACAGGAATTCAATTACACATCATTCAACAATAACAACGGTCTGGTCTTCTGGAAAAATTCTGATGCTTTGGATAAAGATGGTAGAAAGACTGTATTTTTCGGCACTTATATCAAGCACGATGTAATATATAATGATAGCGAATGGTGGCACGAATATCTTGACCTATCTTATGAAGCTACAATATATCGCATTAGCGAAGAACTCTACAGGTATTATTATACCAACCTCCTGCTTCACGAAAAAGGTCTCAATTATTGGGGATTATCACGTGGCAATGCCAGTTTCAGCAACATAAAGAACGGCTTCGGAATACTCGGCGGTATGGCCGGGACGGTCCTTACCGCCGATGTGGACTAAAAAAGCTCCGGTGACCTTGCGGTCCCGGAGCTTTATTGTGTGCGGCTGCGCCGCCCTGATTTTTGTCTGATTACTCAGCTGCTGGAGTCTCAACCTCAGCTGCCTTCTTTGAGCTACGACGAGTAGTCTTCTTTGCAGCCTTAGGAGCTGAAGCAAGAGCTGCCTCGTTGAAGTCAACGAGCTCGATGAGTGCCATGTCAGCACCGTCACCCTGACGGAAACCAGTCTTCAATACGCGAGTATATCCACCTGGACGGTCAGCGATCTTAGGAGCTACAGTGCGGAAGAGCTCTGAAACAGCCTCCTTGCTCTTGAGGTAGCTGAATACGACACGACGTGAGTGAGTCGAATCATCTTTTGACTTGGTGATGAGCGGCTCAACATATGACTTGAGAGCCTTAGCCTTTGCTACTGTAGTCTCGATTCTCTTGTGGAGGATGAGAGAAGCAGCCATGTTAGCGAGGAGAGCCTTGCGGTGTCCGCTCTTGCGACCAAGATGGTTGATTGCTTTATTGTGCCTCATATTGCTTAAACGTTCTTTTTCTTAGGTTCAATATTAAACTTGGTTACATCCATTCCGAATGAAAGCTTCATCTTCTCTACGAGGAGATCGATTTCGTTGAGCGACTTCCTACCGAAGTTCCTGAACTTCATGAGCTCATTTCTTGAGTAAGATACGAGGTCAGCGAATGTATCGATGTCCGCAGCCTTGAGACAGTTGT
>JAGBTT010000102.1 GCA_017631175.1 Bacteroidales bacterium | reverse complement strand
CACCCTTGGGATGCACTCGATGCAAACCTCAAGGTTGGTGACAAGGTTAAGGGTAAGGTAGTTCTCATCGCTGACTACGGCGCATTCGTAGAGATTGAGCCAGGCGTAGAGGGTCTTATCCACGTTTCAGAGATGTCATGGGCTCCTAAGCTCCGCATCGCTTCTGACTTCCTTAAGGTAGGTGATGAGGTTGAGGCTCAGGTTCTCACTCTCGACCGTGAGGAGAAGAAGATGTCACTCGGTCTCAAGCAGCTCGTTCCTAACCCATGGGAGAACATCCGTGAGAAGTATGCTGTTGGAACAAAGCACACTGCAACTGTACGCAATATCACTAACTTCGGCGTATTCGCTGAGCTCGAGGAGGGCGTTGAGGGTCTCGTACACGTAAGCGACCTCTCATGGAGCAAGGTTAAGCATCCTTCAGATGTAGTTGCTGCAGGCGACGCTATCGAGGTTGTTATCCTTGATTTCGATGAGGAGCTCCACAAGCTTTCACTCGGTCACAAGCAGCTCCTCCCTAACCCATGGGATGAGGTTGAGGCTAAGTACAGCGTTGGTACTGTAGTTGAGGCTAAGATCGTTGAGGTTACAGACAAGGGTGCTGTAGTAGCACTTGAGGGTGACGTTGACGCATTCTGCTTCAACAGAGAGCTTGCTAAGGAGGATGGTTCAATGCCAGTTGCAGGTGAGACACTTGCATTCAAGGTGGTTGAGCTCAGAAAGGCAGCTAAGAAGGCTACCCTCTCACACGCTAAGACTTATGCAGCAGCAGTTGAGGCTCGCGTAGCAGCAGCTACAGCAGAGGCTGACAACACTAAGAGAGCAGTGAAGAAGATCAACTCAAGCGTAGAGAAGACTACTCTTGGTGACATCGACGCACTCGCAGCTCTTAAGGATCAGCTCGAGGGCAAGTAATCGTTGCTAAACTCGATATTAAACGTCCAGGTACGTCTCGTACTTGGACGTTTTTTATTATCTTCGCAGCATGAAGAAATCATTGTTAGCAATATCAGTAATACTGTTTTCCGCTCTCTGCATGGCGGATACTCCGCAAAGGTCATACGTTGAGAAATATTCTGCTCTCGCAATAGAGGAGATGTATCGTACAGGCGTTCCTGCCAGCATCACTCTCGCTCAGGGGCTTCTCGAATCAGGATACGGACTTTCCGAACTTGCAGTCAAGGGTAATAACCATTTCGGCATCAAATGCCATAATACATGGTCCGGAGCCAAGGTTTACCATGACGACGATGCTGAGGGTGAGTGTTTCAGGAAATACGACAGCCCGGAAGAGTCGTTCAGAGACCACTCTGACTTCCTTCGCTACAGGGATAGGTATAAGTTCCTCTTCGATCTTGATCCTGAAGACTATAAGGGCTGGGCTCACGGATTGAGGAAGGCCGGTTATGCTACTGATCCCAAGTATCCGGAGAAGCTTATCCGTCTGATTGAGGAACACGAACTTTATCGTTTTGATTCCATGCGGCCGGCAGAGACTGAAGATGAAGTTCAGCAGATTCCTGAGTCTCCGGCACAACTGGAGCAGGCAAAGCCTCTTACTAGCCGTCAGCGCGAGGTCTTCCGATTCGCTCTTTCGCGTCAGATGTATTCACAGAACGGTGTGCCGTTTGTTTATGCTGAAGAAGGGGAGACATATGCGAGCATTGCAAGGTCATATAGGCTGTTCCATAAGGAGATCCTGAAGTTCAATGACCTTAAGCAGGAGCAGGAACTTCTTCCTGGTACCGTGGTGTATCTTCAGAAGAAAAAGAAAGCATCACATCCTGGCCTGGACAGATATGTTGTAGAAGATGGGCAGACCCTTCGGGAAATTTCCCAGAGGTTTGCAGTAAGGATGAAGAATCTCTGCCGCCTGAACGGTATTGAAGAGAATCATTCCCTCCGCGAAGGAGATGTACTGCAGTTGAGATAAAGCGTTTATGAATATGAAGTCAAAGATATTATGGGCAGCGTTGGCGGCAATGGTTATGTTTGCCGGCATTGGCGGTTTTGTGGTCGGAAGGTATTACATTGACAACAAGAAGCCGAACTTTACCAAGGACTATGTCCTGTATGTTTATCCTGACACTCCGATGGAACAGGTCCTTGACTCGCTCTGCGCCGGAGCAGGAGCAGTGCGCCCCAAGAGTGTCGAGCGCGCTTTTGCCAAGGTGGAGGTGGCGCAGAAGATGCAGCCGGGAAGGTATGTGATAGATCCTTCATGCACAAGCATATATGCAGCAAGGATGCTGGTCTTCGGCTGGCAGACTCCTCAGAACCTGACCCTTTCCGGAACTATCCGCTCAAAAGGTGTGCTGGCAAAGAAGATCGCCATGCAGATGATGGTGGATTCTGCTTCCGTTGCTTCTGCACTCTCTGATGAGGATTTCCTTGCAGGATATGGCTTCACTTCCGAGGATGTCTTTGGACTCGTTCTCCCGGATACATACCAGATGTACTGGACTGCTTCTGTGGAGGAGATATTCGACAGGTTCAAGAAGGAGTATGATGCGTTCTGGACTCCGGAGCGTATTGCGAAGGCTGAGGCACAGGGATTGACCCGCAAGGAGGTCTCTGTGGTTGCATCTATCGTAAGCGGAGAGACGCTCAAGAGTTTCGAATATCCGATAATTGCCGGAGTCTATCTTAACCGTTACAAGAAGGGAATGAAGCTTCAGGCTGATCCTACTGTCTGTTTCTGTTTTGACTATAAGCTTGACAGGGTGTTGAAGAAACATCTTACGGTAGACTCTCCTTACAATACATATAAGTACGTGGGGCTGCCTCCGGCTCCTATCAATGTCCCTCCAAAGGCGTGTCTTGACGCAGTGCTTGACCCGGACAGACACGGCTACATCTACTTCTGTGCCAGCCCGGCATTCGACGGTACCCACCGTTTTGCAGTGACTTACACCGAGCACATGAAAAACGCCCGTGCCTTCCAAAGGGAATTGACTGCTCGCCGCAGAGCACAGAGGTCAAAGTAGGGAAGGATAAGAAATAAAAAAAGAGACCGACATGTCGGTCTCTTCAGGGTGCCCAGTGGGATTCGAACCCACGACATTCAGAACCACAATCTGACGCTCTAACCAACTGAACTATGGGCACCATGTTCGTTTGGGATTGCAAAGATACATAAACTTTTTAAAAGTGCAATATTTTTTCTGTATATTTGTTTGATTTTATCATACTGCAATATATCAGATGAATAAAACGCTTAGAATCATATTTGGGGTCTTGCTTGCACTGTTGCTGGTGCTGGCTCTTTGTCATGTCCTGCACAGCTGCGGTGTGATGACAAAGTCTCCGGTGCAGCCTCAGCAGACTGATGGCTTGACTGTCGCAGAGCCAGTTCTGGAAGATCCGGCATGGATGGAACTTCCGGCTCCATCCTTGATGGACAAGAGCCTCCATGTGGTTACCCATACAGCTCAGATGCAGGGGAGACTGCAGCGTAACTATACTATTCTCTACGATGAGGACCTGTATGCAGCTTTATGGGTTGCTTATCCTCTTTGTGCCGACCATACCTCGTCAGGTCGTGAGGAGACATGGGGATATGACCCGCATGTTCCTAAGTTATCTCAGACAAACGTGAATAAAGGATATGGAGCAACCGAGCCGACGGCTAACTATCCGAATAACTTTTATGCAAGGGGCCACCAGATACCTAATGCTGACAGAAGCGGTGTCCCTGATATGATGGCACAGACCTATTATTCTACCAATATGACTCCTCAGATCCAGAATGGCTTCAATGGAAGCATCTGGGCAAAACTTGAGGAGGCAGTCCGTATGGAAATCCCTCACGGTGACACACTTTATGTCGTGACGGGTGCTGTATTTGAGAAATATGGAACTGATGAGAAGGTAAAGACAATTGTCAATAAGAATGACTCCAAGACTCTTCCTGTGCCTAATTATTATTGGAAGGCCTTGATGAAGGTAAAGAGGGCAGAGGGAAAGGTCACCGATGCCTCCACCATAGGTTTCTGGCTTCCACATGGCGACCTCAAGGGACATTCATATGCGGACTATGCCGTATCTGTCGATCAGATAGAAGAATGGACGGGATTCAATCTCTTCCCGTCCATTCCAGATGTGTTGGAACCCTCTGCAGAGTCTCAGATTTCGTGGATTTCCTTCCAGTCCTTCTGAAGATTTATTTTATAATAGCTAAGGTTCTTGCATTCAGCTCCTTGGGTGTGTGTTCAAAGCCATCTCTCCTATATGTGCCCTCCACACCGAGCAGCTCTGTCTCCTGACTTATACCTGATCCGATTGTCTTGTACCAGGTCCATTCTATCCTTATGAGTGCCTCATTCTCCTGAATCAGCTTGCTGATGGGGAAACTTGCATATCCACCTGCCATTACGAACTCTGCTATATTCCCGTTTTCAATTATCTCTCCGTAGGCATTGTGAGTGAGTCTGAAGGTGTATCCTTTCTCCGATTCCTTCTGTATAAGGTTGATCATGTGCGCAGTCTTGCTGTCTGCCTTTGCCGGGAACGTCACGAACATGTTGATATATCCGCCGGAAATCCAGAGGTATTCGATGTTGATCGGATCTTCCTTCAATTTCTCCTCTTCTATATCAGTTCCTGGACTAAGAATGTCTTTTGTGGTTACTTGAGCCATGGCATTTAACCTGACATCGTATTCATTGTCCAGACCTCCTTCCGTCTTGTTTAGTATGTCGCACATGATATATGCACGTTTGAGGGTCATGAGGTCTCCTTTGCATGATTTATCCTGTTCTACCACATTGAAGATGTTGCCTTGGTCTGATATAAAGGTATTCCCTTCTACGTTACCCATCGTCGTGTTGTTGTACCTGATGGTCGTGTCTTTCTTGCATGATGTAGCTCCCATACAGATGATTGCTGCAACCAGGCAGATCATGATCTTTGATACTATTTTCATATTTGTTCCTTTTTAATTTTCCTGATTATGTCGTCAAACGACATATTAGATGCTGAAGTGTCCGGATTCGTTGCATTTAATAGGTAAACATGGTACTTTTGTATGTCAAATTCGTCATATCATGATTACATTCCTTGTATCAGTGCTGCTGCTTGTAGTAGCATATTTCGTTTATGGAAAGATTGTCGGGAGGTTCCTTGGGGTAGACCCTGCAAGAAAGACTCCGGCTTATGAAATGGCCGACGGGGTCGATTATCATCCTATGCCGACTTGGAAGGTGTTCATCATCCAGTTCCTGAACATAGCCGGTCTGGGACCTATATTCGGCGCTGTAACAGGAGCTGCATATGGTCCTGCAGCATATATCTGGATTGTGGTGGGATGCATCTTCATGGGTGCGGTGCATGATTTCTTCGCCGGAATGATGTCTATCCGTAACGGCGGAGCGAACATGCCGGACATTACAGCCAGATATCTTGGCAAGGGTATGAAGGTCTTTGTGAATATTGTAGTGGCCTTCCTGCTTCTGGCAGTCGGTGTATCCTTCGTTATCGGCCCTGCCGGCCTCATGCAGAATCTGACAGGTCTGGCTAAGGAATATTGGCTGTATATAATTTTCGCATACTATATCCTTGCAACTCTCCTTCCGGTCGATAAGATCATTGGAAGCATATATCCGTATATGGGTGCCATACTCCTTTTTATGGCACTTGGAGTCGGAATCATGCTGGTTGTCGGTGATGTGAGCGGAACCCATGATATGATCGAACTTACTCCGTCTGTACTGAAGAATTGGCATGCGGCCCCACAGACCAACATACTTGTCCCGATGATGTTCATCGTGATCTCATGCGGTGCGATCTCCGGTTTCCACGCTACTCAGTCGCCAATGATGGCACGCTGCCTCAAGAACGAGAAATATGCCCGTCCGGTATTCTATGGGGCCATGATTGCCGAGGGAATAGTTGCAATGGTATGGGCAACTGCCGCTATGGCATATTTCGGTGGCCCCGAGGGACTTAATGCGGCGATGACTGAGGCTGGCACTATGGTGGATGGTGTTCTTGTGAAGAATGCCCAGGCTGCTGATATCGTGGATATGATCTGCAAGAGCTGGCTTGGACAGACAGGGGCGGTAATCGCTATTCTCGGAGTTGTGATATGTCCGATCACTTCGGGAGATACTGCCTTCAGAAGCCTCCGTCTTTCTCTTGCTGACCTTTTCAAATGCGACCAGAAGCCTATCCTTAAACGCCTGTTGGTCAGCATCCCGATCTTTGTGGTGGCCTTCTTCTTCTGCAAGGTCGATTTCTCGACTGCCTGGAGTTATCTCGGTATCGCGAACCAGATACTTGCGGCAACTGTGCTCTGGACCGGCGCTGCATATCTTATAAGTAAAGGAAAATCACACTGGATGTGCTCTATACCAGCTGTATTCCTGACCTATGTGTGCGTCAACTTCCTGATTGTGGCTCCTCTCGGATTTCAGTTGCCTCCGGTTGTCGGAAACATTGCGGGAGCGGTAGTGGGAATTGCCCTGTTCGTATTCTGCATATTCAAGGGTCGAAAAGAGAAATACTCAGCAGGTTGCTAACCTACTGAGTATTTCTTTCTTGTCGGTCTGCCGACCAGCTGGATATCAAAGCTTTCGATTTTGTATCCCTTGACTTTCTTGCGGCTGAGGTGGGCCTCGATCAGTTGTACAAGTTCGTCGTCGATCACATCTCTGAAGACGTGGTTTGACTGATCGTAGAAATGGATGTGTTTGAATGTGTTTACGTCAAAGTACATCTTGTTGTTTGCACTCAGCCTGTAATGGTAGATGCCGAGCATAGCCATGTGAGTCAGGATATTATACACTGAGGCAACAGTTACCTTCGCGGTTTCCTTCTCCTTGATGGCATCAGTCACCATGTCTGCGGATGCGTGTCCGAGATTCATCATGGCCTCGTGTACTGCCAGTCTCTGCGGAGTTGCCTTCAGCGCGTGTTTCTTAAGGATAGCCTTGAATTCCTCAAGGTTCGGGCATTTGTGTGTATTCATATTTTCTCTTTAATGTCGCAAAGATATTGCATTTGGTGCAAAATCCCAAATAAATTAGAAAATTTCTAAACTGTTAGGGTTAAGACAGTTTCCTGTTATGCTTTAATGGCAAATTTTTGTTATTTTTGCGCCCGATTTTTAACCCATGAAATAAAGTGTATCATGAAAGGATTCAATGAGTTCAGAACTTATGCCCTTGTAACCGGAGCCGCTTCGGGAATGGGAAGGATATATTCCTTGCAGCTTGCGCAGAAGGGTTATAATATTATAATGGTAGATATCAATGCTGCAGGTCTGCAGGAGACCGAAAGGATCGTGAGGGAGGCAATCGAGGCTTCAGCAGAAATCAGTCGTGAGCATAAGGATGCGTTCCGCATGCTTTCTATAGCGCAGGACCTGTCTGTCGCTGAGGCTGCAGACAAGATTCATGCGGTGACAGAGGCTGCCGGCTGTGTGGTGGAGGTACTTGTGAATAATGCGGGAGTGATGTACTGCCAGGGTATTGCAGAGACATCGGAAAGGATGCTGAACATCATCATGATGGTGCATATGTACACTCCGCTCATGCTATGCAGGAAGTATGTGGTAGGCATGAAGGAGAGAAAATGCGGATATATCCTTAATATATCATCACTTGCAGCATGGATGATCTGGCCGGGAATCGGTATGTATGGACAGACGAAGAGGTTTGTCAGAAACTATTCGCGCGAGCTCAGGATCGAGTGTCAGAAGACCGGCGTCAGTGTGACAAATGCATATTTCGGGGCGGTTGATACTCCGCTCATCCCTCTAAAGGAGAGCCTTCGTAAGCTTGCTCGTGCGCTGGCTGTGATGATCAGGCCGGAAACCGCCGTGAAAAGAGCGCTCAATGCTACTTTCCGTCGTCGTAGAGGTACCATGCCGGGACTGCTGAACAAGATCTTTCTTCCGTTCATCCTGATCATGCCCGACTGTCTGCTTGGATGGATTTACAGAAAGGCGAAGCCTTATCTGATGAAAGTATGATAAAAATCACTATATTTGCAGATTACGCAAAACTTCTATTATGGAAACAGTAAAATGTCTTATTATCGGAGGTGGCCCTGCAGGTTATACTGCGGCTATTTATGCATCCAGGGCTGACCTTGCACCAGTAGTATACGAGGGCATCCAGCCGGGTGGCCAGCTTACAACAACAACTGATATCGAGAACTATCCGGGCTTTGAGAACGGTATATCAGGACAGGGTCTCATGGATACCATGAAGGCTCAGGCAGTGCGTCTTGGCGCGGACATCCGCACAGGCGCCATCACTGAAGCAGATCTTTCAGAAAGACCGTTCAAGCTTGTTATCGATGGGGAGAAGGAGGTATATGCCGAGACTCTCATCATTGCGACAGGAGCTACAGCAAAGTATCTCGGCCTTCCTTCTGAAATCAAGTACAGAGGTCTGGGTGTGTCAGCATGCGCTACTTGTGACGGATTCTTCTATAGAAAGAAGACTGTAGCTGTAGTCGGTGGCGGTGACACCGCTTGTGAGGAGGCTACTTACCTCGCAGGACTATGCAAGAAGGTATATATGATCGTCCGCAGAGATGTTCTCAGGGCTTCGGAGGCAATGCAGGAACGTGTCAGAAATACGGAGAACATAGAGATTCTATGGAACTGCAATACTCAGGAAGTGCTTGGTGACGAATATGGAGTTACCGGAGCAAGACTTCTCAGGAAGGATGGCGAGGTTTTTGATATAGCTGTCGACGGCTTTTTCCTCGCTATCGGTCACCATCCTAATTCAGAACTCTTCAACAAGTGGGTTGCTGTCGATAAGGAAGGATATATCGTGACAGATGGAAAGACTGCCAAGACCAATGTTGAGGGTGTGTTTGCTGCCGGCGATGTACAGGATCCTCTTTACAGACAGGCAATCACAGCCGCTGCGTCAGGATGCCGTGCGGCTCTTGATGCTGAGAAATTCCTTAAAATGCAGTAAGAGATGAGATTAAGAAATCTGTTTGTGGTGCTCGCGTCCCTCATGGCGCTGATGTCCTGCAAGTCGGAGTATGAGATGCTCCTGAACAGCAATGACGCAGATGCCAAGTATGAGGCGGCGTTCCGGTATTTCAATGAGAAGAAATATTCAAGGGCAGCCTCACTCTTTGAATCGCTTTCTGTGCTTACAAATGGCACTGAACGTGACGATACCGTGAGGTATTATTGGGGATTGAGCAACTACAGGTTCAAGGATTATTATACAGCGGAAACCAACTTTGACCAGTTCATCACAAGCTATCCGCGCAGCCCGTTTGCTTCAGAGGCGACTTTTCTGCGTCTGGATTGTCTGTATCGTCAGACCTTGAGATACGAGCTGGATCAGACGCCTACCTACAAGGCGATAAATGAGATTTCTGCATATATCCTTGACTATCCGGAGACCGACCGCATGCAGGAGTGTCGTGATATGCTTGTAGAACTTAATAACCGCCTGGACCAGAAGGCATATGAGTCTGCAAAGCTTTATTATAAGATGGAGGATTATCTGGCTTCTCGTATCGCATTCAAGAATGTCCTTAAGGATGATGCTGAAAACATATTCAGAGAAGATATCCTTTATTATATTGCGATGTCATCGTATAAATATGCCCATGAGAGCGTGCCGTCAAAGCAGAAGGAGAGATATCTGTCTTTTGTAGACGATTATCTGAATTTTGTCGGTGAACTTCCTGAATCGCGCTATAGAAAAGAACTTGATGTGGTATATCAGAGGGCTCAGAAGGCTTTAGGCAGACACGGTGTTACGGATGTGGATGAGGAAATGTCCGAGAGGGACTTCGCAAAGGAACGCAGAAAATTGCTTAAAGAAGCAAAAAAAGCTGAAACATCAGAAAAATAATTGAAACCCGCTTCAAATTGAGGGGTATAATAAAATGGGGGACTTCATATTTGACCTCCATAACATTAAAGAAATTTTACGAAATGGCAAACAAGAAGACACCGGTAAACACAATTACAAGAGACCTCAGCGATCTCGCTGCTCCTACAGGAAACATCTATGAGACAGTAGTTATCCTCGCGAAGAGGGCAAACCAGATTGCTATCGCAGAGAAGAAGGAACTTACAAGAAAGCTCGAAGACTTCAAGAATGACCGTGACACAATGGAGGAGGTATTCGAGAACCGCGAGCAGATCGAGATCTCTAAATATTATGAAAGACAGCCTAAGCCAAGCCTCGTAGCTATCGAAGAGTTCAAGGAAGGCGACGTGGCATACAGAATGGCAAAGCAGGACGAGGAGTAACAGGCCATGCTCGCCAGACTTCATGTCAGGAATTATGTATTGATAGACTCTCTGGAGATTGATTTTCCGGAGGGTCTGATCATTATTACGGGACAGACCGGAGCCGGAAAGTCCATTCTCCTTGGAGCGTTGTCATTGGTTACAGGTGCCAAGGCAGATGCTTCGATGGTATCGGAAGGAGCAGACAATTGTGTGGTCGAGGCCGAGTTTGATACATCGGATGTGTCAGTAAGGAATATTCTTGAGGAAAATGAAGTGGAGTGGGATCAAGGACACCTGATTATCAGAAGGGTGGTAAATCGTTCCGGCCGTTCAAGAGCATTTGTCAATGACTCACCTGTACCTGTTACAGTCCTTCAGGATATCTCCTCACGGCTGATTGACATTCATTCACAGCATCAGACCCTTCTTCTTTCTGACAAGCAGTTCCAGCTTGATATTCTTGACCATTATGCAGGTAATACGCAGCTCCGTCAAGACTGCGCTGCAGCATGGAAGGAACTTGTATCAAAGAAGGCTGAACTTGCATCCCTGGAATCGCGCATAGCGAGAATTGTCAGTGACAAGGAATATAACGAGGCGCAGTATAGGCAACTTGAGGCAGCATCTCTTCGTGAAGGAGAACTTGCTGAACTCGAGGATGAGCAAAAGCAGCTTTCAAATGCCGAGGACATCAAGACTGGTCTCTGCGGGGTTGAAGAACTTTTTACAGCGACGTCATCAGCGGGTGAGTCCATGTCGATCGATTCTTCGTTAAAGGAGTCGGTCAAGATGCTCTCTAAGGTAGGAAGGTATATTTCTGCGGCTTCAGAACTGGCCGAAAGGCTCGATTCGTGCAGACTTGAACTGGATGATATCCTCTCTGAAGTTTCTGACATGAATTCGCGTATTGATATGTCAGAAGAAAGACTGGAACAGGTGGAAGCGCGTATGTCCATGATATACGGACTTCTCAAGAAGCATAGCTGCATTGATGAGGCCGACCTGATCTCATTGCGGGACAGACTGTCAGACGAACTCTTCGACTCTACAAGGCTTGAGGAACAGGCAGAGGATTTACGTAAGGAGATATCAGTAGTTGATGGCCGTCTCAGATCCATTTCAGATAAGTTGCATCAGGCTCGCGTAAAGTCGTCTGCTGATTTTGCCGGGTCGATAGCTTCTTCAATCCGTGGTCTTGAAATGCCTTATGCAGTATTCGAGGTCGAACTTCATGATGTTCCGGTTTCGTCGGCTGGTTATGATTCTGTTTCGTTCAGATTCTCCTCTACCGGAAGAAATGCAGTTGATGTGGCAAAGTGCGCATCAGGTGGTGAAATGTCACGCATAATGCTTGCTCTCAAGGCCATGATGGCTCGTTTCACATCAATGCCGACAATGATCTTTGATGAGATAGATACGGGAGTTTCCGGAAGTGTCGCTGACAAGATGGGTTCCATGATCTGTCAGATGGGTGAAAATATGCAGGTTTTCGCAATCACACACCTTCCGCAGGTCGCAGCAAAGGGCCAGGCCCATTATGTGGTGACCAAGACTGTAGATCAGGCAACATCCAAGGCTGTTTCTGGTATCTCTCGTCTTTCTGACACCGAGAGGGTAACAGAGGTCGCACGGATGCTCAGTGGTTCAGTTTTGACTGATGCTGCAATAGCAAATGCAAAAGAGCTTCTCAATAGTTGAGAAGCTCTTTTTGTCAGTATTGGCAAGGTGCTACTTTGAACTTTCCACCGAGTATTCCTTTCCGTATACTATTCTTCTGATACCATTATTGATATAGCCTGCGTTTCCTGATGGCTTGAGATCGAATGTGCTCTGAAGCATTGAAGCATCCTCTGCATATCTCATCCAGTCTTCTCCATATTTGGCGCAGAGTCCCAGGAAATACTTCGCAACATCATAACCCTGGAATGCGAACTGTGTAGGCTCCGTATGGAACAATGTCCTGTATCTCTTAATGAACTTCCTGACCTCAGGATCATTGTAGTCTATATAGTATGTAAGACTTGCGTGCAAGTTGGTATTGTGGAAGTTCTCTATCTCGATTGTTTCAAAAGTGCGGATCTTTGCCGGAGCATAAAGCACGACATTGAACTTGTTGTGGATGGTCAGGTTCAGATTCCTTACGACATCATTCACGAAGGCCTCGCTTTCTGACGCAACCACAACTCTGTTGAATCCTTCTGTTGTCATTTCAGTCTCAAGTGGCTCCTGAATCTTTCTTCCCTCAAGTATACTGTAAGAGAATGGCGTGTATGCAATGTGAGCGGAGTCGATTGCTGCGCGAAGTATCCTTCCCTCATCTCCCTTTCTTGCCTCTTTTTCGGAAATTACAATCACCTTGTCACCAGGCATGAGGTCTTCCTTGATCCAATTTGCAACATCTTCATACTGAGCCATTCGTGGCGCAGGTGCATGCACCATGGTGCTGTACCTCTCTGTAAGTTGCTCGGCCTTTGGATCAAGAGGGGATACAAGTGCCTTTATGCCGGGGGCAACAGTATACAGTCTGTTGATGTCTCCAGCGGCTACCGGACCTATGATCATATCGCTGGTTTCAAGCTCGTCCCTTGTTGCTCCGAACGAGCCATTTGCGATATCATAGACATTCATATCTATGTTGATGCCGCTCTCTCCAAGTTCCCTTGCGGCAAGGAGCAGACCGCTGTAGAAGTCCATGTTGCTCTTGCTTGAAGCATTTCCTGTGGCCTTGAGAGGCAGCAGGACTGTAGCTTGGATTGTTGACTTTGATAAGATTGTCGTTGCCGTTTCCTCCTCTTCATCCTTATCGTCGAATGCTGTTTCAAGATTCATGTCTTCTTCTTCGACCTCTTGGACAATCTCCGCTTCAGATTCGGTAGTGATTCTTTCGACTGTGGATCCGATAGTCGGGATAATCAGTTTCTGTCTGTTCTTTATCTTTCCGTCCTTGAGGTTGTTCGCTGAAATTATTTCACTTTCAGTTACATTGTACTTGGCGGCAATATCCTTCAAGGTCTCGTACCATCTGACAGTATGTATTTTCTGTATAGACGCTCCGGTTGCTTCAACAGCATCCTCTTGTTTCTGCTGGATAGTCTCCTTTACCTCAGACTGTGTCGGAATCATGATGATCGCATTCTTCTTCAGCCCTGTTTCCTTGAGCCCCGGATTGGCTTCAAAGACTTCTTCCTGAGTCACGTTGTATGCTTTGCTGATTGAGTATAGTGTCTGCCTTTCCAGCACTACGTGGCTATAGAATACTTTTCCGTCCTTCTTGACTTTCTGGTCCGATACCTCTACAGGGGGAGCGACATATTCCTGCGCGCCAGCGCTTGCAGCGAATGCCATGAGCATTGCAGCAACTGTTATTATTCTGGATAAAGTAACTCTGTCCATAACACTATATATTAAAGCCCCTCAATGAAATCCATCAGTTTGCGGGCAAAGGTTTTCCATGATAGCCTCTCTTTTTCAAGGCGTATGTTCTCAATGCATCTGTCAGCGATGCTTCTGTCGCTGAAATATCTTAATATCTCCTTACAGATCGCCTCCGGAGTACCTTCCGGCGAGACAAGGCCGGTACCTCTGTCTCCTATCGTCTCTTTAAGGCCACCTACATCTGTGACTATCATAGGCACCTCAAAATGGTATGATACCGAACTGATTCCGCTTTGGGTTGCGCTTCTGTAAGGAAGTACGGCCAGATCGGCAGCAGAAAAATATTTGCTCACCTCAGAGTCCTTTATATACTTGAGGTCGGAGTAAATCTTGTCCTTGTTCGGTAGTCTGTCGATTATCTGCTGATATTTCTCGTATGAGCCGTATGGTTCTCCTGCAATGATCAGCTGATAACCCTCCGGGAGCATTCCGAAAGCTTCCAGAAGGATGTCCAGACCCTTGTATGTCCTTATAAGTCCGAAGAACAAAATGTTCTTTCTGCCACTTTCCAGTCCGAGCAGTTCCTCTGCCTTGCTTCTTTCCATCTTCTCCCCGAAATGAGAATAAAGAGGATGCTGTATCACAGTATATTCTGCCCCAGGCTTGAGCGCAAGCAGATCTTTAGACACGGCTTCGCACAATGTGATGCTTCCGGTGCTTCCCTTCAGGAAGTACCTTGTAAGGGGAGCATCAAAGAAGTGCTGTTCGTGCGGTATTACATTGTCAAGGATGGAGATCACCTTGCAGTGCTTCTTCATCCTTCTGGTTATGTAGCCAAGCGACGGCGCGAAATATGACATCCAGTATCTTACAATCAGAACGTCGGGCTCCCAATCGCGGATCTGCCTGTATGTGCTTATGTAAGAAAACGGATTGGCCGTATCCAGCAGGGATTCGCTCTCCACTGGTACGGCCTCATCGTCTGCTGTCACCAATTGAGTCTTTCCCGGGAACAGAAATTCAGGATATTGTCTCTTGAAATTGAATGCCTTGACAATATGCTGTTTGCTCAGTTCTTCGAACAGGCATGCGTTAAACTGAGAGATTCCTCCTCTGTAGGGATAGAAACAGGACAGTATGGCTATCTTCAATTTATTGTTACTTTGAGTTCTTTGATGCGATGTACTCCTCGTTCAGACCTGCAAGCACTGCGTCTGTAATGTCAAGTGAAGGATCTGCTGTGAGGACCGGAGCTGAAAGTGTGACCACGCCGTCACCCTCTGCGTCGCCCTGTGATACGATGATCATTGCATACTGCTTCTCCTCGTTGTACTTCTTTACGAAAGTAGCGATTGCATCATTGATCTGGTTGTTCATCACAAGAAGTTCCTCGTTAATCTCGTTGTTCTTCTGGTTTGCATAGTTGTTGAACTCGATCTCCTGCTTCTGGAGCTTTTCAGCCTCAACTTCAGCAACGCTTCTGGTCATGAGGCCCTTCTGCATCCTGTCCTGATATTTTGTAACTGCGTTAGCGAGGTTGGTCTCTCTTCTTGTGATCTCTGCCTGGATCTCGCTTACCTTTGTCTCGACTACTGCCCTGAGGTCGTTTGCCATGTCGTACTCAGCCATGACCTTGGTCATGTCGATGTATACGATAGCTCCCTTAGGTGCGCATGCCTCTGCAGTCTCTGCTGCAGGTGCCTCAGCGTTTTCAGCGGTCTTTGTCTGGTTGCATGAAACTGCTCCGAATGCTACAACAGCGCCCATAGCAAGTGCGCTGAGGATGTGAGTTGTCTTTTTCATTTTAGTTATCGTTGTTTTTTATTATTGTCATATCACGCAAAGATAGTTAAAAAATCTTAACTTTTGATAGGTATGCCTGGATTGTTTGTTCCAGTCCCATATATAAGGCGTCACTTATGATGGCGTGGCCTATGGACACTTCGTCTGTCCAAGGTATGTTCCTTATGAAGAATTCCAGATTGTCAAGGTTCAGGTCATGACCTGCATTCACACCTAATCCGCACTCCCTTGCGGTTTCGGCTGCCTTGATGAACGGGGCTACAGCCGCCTGAGGATCAGTGGGATACATGTCGGCGTAAGGCTCTGTATATAGTTCTATCCTGTCTGCACCGCAAAGGGCTGCACCTTCAGCCATTCGTGGATCTGCCCCGATGAAGATGGATGTCCTGATTCCTTTGCTCCTGAACTCTGCACAGACATCAGTAAGGAAACCGCGATGTGTGACGGTATCCCATCCGGCATTGGAAGTTATTGCATCCGCAGCGTCAGGCACGAGTGTCACCTGGTCGGGAACGACTTCAAGCACAAGGTCCATGAATGACCGTATCGGATTGCCCTCTATGTTGAATTCAGTGGTGATAAGGGGGCTGATTTTCCTTACATCCGAATATCTGATGTGTCTTTCATCTGGACGCGGATGTACAGTTATTCCCTCAGCTCCGAATCTTTCGCAATTCACTGCGGCTGCTGTCACATCCGGCATTTTTCCGCCTCTGGCGTTTCTTATGGTCGCTATCTTGTTAATGTTGACGCTCAATCGTGTCATGGTAGTATCGCTTAGGGGTCATTGTTTCAACACACAAAAATAGTAATAAACTTCAATATTAAAGAATATTGTGCTATTTTTGGCGGTTCATTGCAAATAACTTTCCATGAAAGCATGTGTATATATCGGTGTGACGGACCGGTCAGTCTTGTCTGACGGCAGGGTCTGCAGTCTTCTGGATGAACTTCGACAGGGGGGTGCAGATGTCCATGTCATGCAGGCAGGAGAGACATCTCCAGCTGATGCGGATATACTGATCAGCGTAGGTGGAGACGGTACCTTCCTCGCAGCATCTGCATTGGCTGCCACCAGTGGAATACCGGTTGTCGGAGTCAACCTCGGACGCCTTGGTTTCCTCTCCGAGAACAGGCCGGAGAATGTGGCGAAATCCCTTCTTTCGGGAGATTATGTGGTAGAGGATGCTGCTGTGCTCAAGGCTGTAACGGACGAAGACCTGTTCGGCAGGGCAGGTATGTGGCCTTTTGCATTCAATGAATTCACTGTCCATCGTGCAGGTTCTGCAATCCTTGGGGTGGATGTGTGCGTCAACGGTACTCCGCTTCCGACCTATTGGGCTGACGGTATCATACTTTCTACTTCAGCCGGTTCTACGGCCTATTCGCTGAGTGTCGGCGGACCAATTGTATTCCCGGGAGCCAAGGCATTGATAATTACGCCTATAGCCTCGCATAATCTAAATATACGTCCACTGATTGTTCCGGATACTTCTGTCGTGTCCTTCAGAGTTCGTGCACGCGACGGCAAGGCTATATTCACTGCTGATAACAGGAGCGTGGAAATTCCGGACGGTACATCAGTTACCATGACTGTGGCACAGTTTTCGCTTAAGCGTGTCCGGCTTAACAGTTCAAATTTTATAAATGCCCTGACGGAGAAACTTTTCTGGGGCGAAGATATCAGAAACAACAGATAGATCATGTCAGCAGAAACTAAATCCAATATTCCAGTCCATGTGTCGCTGATCATGGATGGCAACGGTCGTTGGGCCAAGGAAAGAGGTCAGGAGAGAGTGTATGGACACCTTGAAGGAGTAGAGAGCGTACGAGCATGTGTGGAGGCCGCTGTAGAGGCCGGAGTACGTTATCTTTCCCTTTATGCCTTCTCTGAAGAGAACTGGAACAGGCCGGAGGCGGAAGTTACGGCTCTTATGGGTCTGATGGTCAAGGCTATGGCAAATGAGATGGAAAGTCTCCATCGAAACGGAGTCAGGTTTGTAGTAGTAGGAAACAGGGAAAGGCTTGCGCCTGAAATCAATGAGTCCATCGATTCGTGCATGGCCATGACGGCGGACAATAAGGTGCTGACACTCGTGATCTTTCTAAGCTACAGCGGTAAGTGGGACATACTCCAGGCGGCCAAGAAGATGGCGGTTGAAATCTTGGAGTGTCCTGAGAAAGCCGACGATATCCTGGACATGGATGTATCCGGTTTTGACAGATATCTGGCTACATCAGGGATTCCTGATCCTGACCTGATCGTAAGAACTTCCGGTGAGTGCAGGCTCAGCAACTATCTGTTGTGGCAGGGGGCATACTCGGAACTGCTGTTTGTGGATACTCTCTGGCCGGATTTCAGGAAGCCTGAATTCCATGCGGCCGTTGAATACTATTCAAAACGCGACAGGCGTTATGGAAAAGTAAAATAATTGCTTATCTTTGCAGTTTTGAACATAGGTATATAAAATGAGATATAGTCGATTCGCCACACTTCTTCTTGCACTGGTCCTGACGCTCCCGGCATGGGCGCAGCAGACCGGTAAGGACGTTGTAGTGGATTATAATAATCCGAAGAAATATATTGTCGGAGGTGTAAAGGTTGAAGGAAACAGTTATTTCTCTCCCGAGCAGATACTTCAGATCACTGGTCTGCAGAAGGGGATGGAGGTTACCGTGCCTAGTGAGGAACTATCTTCCATTGTAAACCGTCTTTGGATGCAGAGATACTTTGAGGATGTTGCCGTTGCGATCGATTCTATCGGTCCGTCAAGGGATACGGCCTTTTTCAAGGTCAGCATCATGGAAAGACCAAGGGTGTCGCGTTGGACTTTCAGTGGTGTCAAGTCCGGTGAGCAGAAGGAACTTATGGAGAGGCTCAACCTGCGTCGAGGAGGAGAATTCTCGGAATATGTTTCCAAGACCGCGACAGATATCATCAAGAGATATTATAAGGAGAAGGGATTCCTCAATGTCGAGGTGGATGTGAATACCAAGAGGGATTCGGTTATCAAGTCAGCGATACGTGTTCAGTTTGCAGTAGACAGGGGTCAGAAGGTCAAGATCAAGACGATTACCTTCACAGGAAATGACCATGTCAAGGAAAACAAGCTTGCGAGGTCGATGAAAAAGACCAAGGATACCCGATTCATCAGTTTCTTCAGCTCCAAGAAGTTCAATGAGGCTGAGTACGAGAATGACAAGCGTGCCATGATCAGTGCCTTCAATGAGGCGGGATACAGGGATGCCAGGATTGTGAAGGATACGATGTATTATATAGAACCTGGTCGTCTGCAGATCGACTTCGTGATTGATGAGGGAAAGCAGTATTTCTTCAGGGATATCACATGGACCGGTAACTCTGTGTATACGACTGAGGCGCTCAACGAGGTCCTCAAGATCGGTAAAGGTGACGTGTACGATGTGGTTACAATGGAGAAACGACTCTTCGGAGGCGGAAAACAGAATGAATATGACGTATCGAAGCTGTACCGAGACAACGGATACTTGTTCTTCAACCTCCAGCCAGTTGAGCTGAATATCGAGGGAGACTCTGTGGATGTGGAGATGAGAGTGGTTGAAGGAAAGCCTGCAACTCTCAACAATATCGTGATAAACGGCAATGATCTTACAAACGAGAGGGTTATCCGCCGTCAGGTATTTACTCGTCCCGGTTATCTTTTCAGCCAGTCTGACTTTGAGCGTTCAATACGTGAGATCGCCTCAATGGGACAGTTTGACCCGGAAGCCATAATGGACCCGGCGAAAGGATATTCGATCATTCCTAACCAGCTGAACAATACGGTAGACCTTGTATATAATGTGACCGAGAAGCCTTCAAGCCAGCTTGAACTTTCCGGCGGATGGGGAGGAAATACATTCGTAGCGACAGTCGGTGTAAGTTTCAACAACTTCTCGACCCGCAGGTTCTTTGACAAGTCGGCATGGCGTCCTGTCCCTCTTGGAGATGCTCAGAACCTTTCAATACGTTTTCAGACTAACGGAACATATTATACCAGCCTTTCGGCAAGCTTCTCCGAGCCATGGCTCTTCGGTAAGAAGCCGACCTCGCTGAATATGTCCCTGTATTATACAAGGCAGACAAATTCATATCTTGCTCTCAATATCCTCAACAATGACCAGTTCATGGAAGTGTATGGATTTGCAGCAGGTATAGGTAAGCGCCTCAAATGGCCAGACAATTACTTCGTGCTTTACAACCAGCTGAGCTGGCAGACATATAATCTGCAGAACTGGATATATCAGTTTATGTTCGATACGGGTATCTCGCATAACCTCAGCTATACCTTGAGCCTTTCGAGAAACTCGACAGACCAGCAGATCTATCCTCGCGTAGGATCTGATTTCAGCTTCTCGCTTCAGCTGACTCCGCCATATTCGCTCTTGAGAAAGAAGGATTACGGACTTCTCGATGAGGATGGAAATCCTACCAAGGTGGGCAATCCGAAGGATATCGATTACAGATTCCAGTCATCCCAGAACCACTACAGATGGATCGAGTACCATAAGTGGTCGTTCAAGGGAGCTCTTTATACAAAACTTGTGGGCGACCTTGTCCTGATGGCACGTGCCCAGTTCGGATATCTTGGTTATTATAACAGAAAGTGGGGATATTCTCCATTCGAGGGATTCCGCGTCGGTGGTGACGGAATGTCAGGTTATGATACGTATGGCTCGGAAATTGTATCATTGCGTGGTTATACCAACTATTCACTTACTCCTCAGGCATCTGAAAACAGTACGACAGGAAACTACTACGCCGGTAATGTCTACGACAAGTTCACTGTCGAGCTGAGATATCCGGTCATCCTGCAGCCTCAGTCTACGATCTATGCGTTGCTCTTCCTTGAGGGAGGTAACTGCTGGTCTGACATAAGGGACTTCAATCCGTTCCAGATCAAGAGATCTGCCGGTGTCGGTGTGAGAGTATTCCTGCCTATGATCGGTCTTCTTGGAGTCGACTGGGGATGGGGATTTGACGATCCTGTAAACGGAAAGAGCCAGTTCCACTTCGTGATCGGACAGCAGTTCTAATATGAATAATTAAAATAAAAACTAATAATTATGAAAAGAATCATCATCATCGCAGCAATGGCTCTTATGTCAGTGTCTGCATTCGCACAGAAGTTCGCATACGTTGACTTTAACGAGCTCGTGATGCTCATGCCGGAGATGGACGAGGCTAGAGCTACCCTTGAGGAAAACTCTAAGACCAACGAGGAAATCCTCATGTCAATGTATGAGGAGTATCAGACAAAGATGCAGCAGTACGAGCAGAAGGCCTCAACATGGACTCAGTCAGTACGCGAAATCAAGGAGAAGGAGATCATGGAGATCCAGTCAAGACTCGAGCAGACTCAGCAGAGCCTTCAGCAGGAGATCCAGCAGCTCCAGCAGCAGCTTCAGGCTCCTATCATCGAGAAGGTAAACAACGTTGTCAACGAGCTCGCAAAGGCTCAGGGCGTTGCTGCAGTTTTCGAGAAGGCATCTTTCCTTTATGTTGATGAGGCTCAGATGCTGAATCTTACACCTGAGGCCAGGACTGCTCTCAATATTCCAGAGGGTAGAACTCTTGAGACTCTTCAGGCGGAAATGATGGCCAAGGCACAGGCTGCTCAGGGTATGTAATCCAGGTCTCAGACAAATGATGAATGAATTTGGTCGGAAGTTATGCTTCCGGCCATTTTTATTTTAAAAAACTTCATATTTGTGTTCAACGTTAAGGAAAATTGCATACATTTGTAGGACAATCTAAATCTTTGATTTAAAATTATAACACTAGCTATGCAACATAAGGTAATTGATACTAAAGATGTTGTCATTAGATTTGCAGGAGATTCGGGAGATGGTATGCAGCTCACCGGGTCTCTTTTTGCAGATATGTCAGCCATCTTTGGTAACGAACTTTCGACTTTCCCAGACTATCCTGCGGAAATCAGGGCGCCTCAGGGCACCGTATCGGGTGTATCCGGATTCCAGGTACACATCGGCAGCGAGCATATCACCACACCTGGTGACTTCTGTGATCTTCTCGTAGCAATGAACCCTGCAGCCCTCAAGGCCAATGCAAAGTGGCTCAAGAGGACAGCGATGGTACTCATTGACTCGGATACATTTGACGATACAGGTCTTGCAAGAGCCGGTTTTGAGGGTGATCCGATAGCTGAAATGCACATCGAAGACAGGACAATCATCGTTGCTCCAATCACTACTCTCACGCACGAGAGCCTCAAGGACAGCGGTCTTGACAAGAAGACTATAGAGAAGTGCAAGAATATGTTCACTCTCGGAATGGCCTGCTACATCTACAACCGTCCGATGGAGTACATCTTCCAGTATTTGGAGCGCAAGTTCGGAAAAAAGAAGCCACAGCTTGTCGAGCCTAACAAGAAGGTGCTCAAGGATGGCTTCAACTATGCGGCAAATATTCAGGCCATTGCAAATACCTACAGTATCGAGCCTGCTGCTCAGCCTAAGGGACTCTACAGAAACATCAATGGTAACCAGGCGACAGCTTGGGGACTTCTCGCAGCTGCAGAGAAGGCAAATCTGCCTCTCTTCTGCGGTTCATATCCTATCACTCCTGCGACAGGTATCCTTGAGGAGCTTGCCATCCATAAGAGCCTCGGCGCAAAGACGCTTCAGGCAGAGGATGAGATCGCAGGTATCTGTACAGCTATCGGTGCGGCATTCGCAGGTAACCTGGCAGTGACCACAACATCAGGTCCTGGTCTCTCTCTTAAGTCAGAGGCTATGGGACTTGCAGTCATGACCGAGCTTCCGCTCGTTATCGTTGACGTTCAGCGTGCCGGTCCATCTACAGGTATCCCGACAAAGACTGAGCAGACTGACCTTAATCAGGCCCTCTACGGAAGAAACGGTGAGTGCCCTATGGTAGTTATGGCTGCCCACTCTCCTGCAGGATGCTTTGACGCAGCTTTCAATGCTGCAAAGATTGCAGTCGAGCACATGACTCCTGTACTCCTTCTCACAGAAGGCTTCCTCGGAAACGGTTCGGAGCCATGGCTCATCCCTTCAATGAAGGATTATCCTAGGATCGTAGCTCCGTTTGCTCAGCCAAACGTTCCTTATAAGCCGTTCCACAGAGATCCTGAGACACTTGCGCGCAAGTGGGCAGTGCCAGGCATGGCAGGATGCGAGCACCGTGTCGGAGGTCTCGAGAAGAACCATGACGGTGTGATTTCTTCAGACCCTATGAATCATGATCTCATGGTCAAGGAGAGAATGGAGAAGGTGCAGAGAGTGGCTAACTATATTCCTGAACTCAAGGTCGATGGCGCAGAAAGCGGCAAACTCCTTGTTGTCGGCTGGGGAGGAACATACGGTCACCTTCTTTCAGCAGTACAGGAAGTCCGCGCTGAGGGAATCGACGTAAGCTTTGCTCACTTCGATTACATCATGCCTCTTCCAAAGAATACAGCTGACGTGTTCGAGAAGTTTGATAAGATCCTCGTATGCGAGCTCAACAGCGGACAGTTCGTGAATTATCTCCGTGCTCTTATGCCTCAGTTCAAGTATGAGCAGTTCAACAAGGTACAGGGACAGCCGTTCCTCGTACAGGAGATTACAACAGCAATCAAAGAGAATTTTTAGTTATGCCAAGATATACATTCAAAGAATTCAAGAGTGACCAGGAAGTAAGATGGTGCCCGGGTTGTGGTGACCACGGTGTGCTCGCAGCATTGCAGAGAGCCCTTCCTGATGTGACTGAAGCATTGGGCTACAGCAAGGAGAGATATGTGGTCGTTTCCGGTATCGGATGTTCGTCACGTCTTCCTTATTATATGAATACTTATGGTTTCCATAGTATCCACGGCCGCGCTACAGCAATCTCAACAGGAATCAAGGTTGCCAATCCGGATCTTACCGTATGGCAGGCTTGCGGTGATGGTGATGCACTGGCTATCGGTGGAAACCACTTCATTCATGCAGTCAGAAGAAATGTTGATATCAATATAATCCTTTTCAACAACCAGATTTATGGTCTGACAAAGGGTCAGTATTCTCCAACATCACGTTTCGGAGCGATTTCAAAGACCTCTCCGTACGGAACAGTTGAACATCCGTTCAATCCTGGTAGCCTTGTCCTCGGTGCCAAGGGTACATTCTTCGCACGATCTCTGGACTCTGAGCTGAAGCTCACATCGGAGATCATGCTCTCTGCTGCAAAGCATGACGGCTGCTCAGTGATGGAGGTTCTTACCAACTGCGTGATCTTCAATGACGGTGCACATAAGCTCATCT
>JAGBTT010000101.1 GCA_017631175.1 Bacteroidales bacterium | reverse complement strand
GACAACTTCCCAACAACTCCTATCAACCTCCCGACAGCAACGAATAATCCCCAAAGATTATTATATTTGTAAGTTATAAAACAGAAATCGAATGGAGCAGATAAACATATACGAAGGCGAGCAGGTTATCAGCCGCATACTGGTGCAGGACGGAGTCGAGGGACTGGAAGAATGTCTGGAGCAGTATGAACATGTCTATGCCGTGATGGATGAAAATGTGGCGATGAAATGCTATGCGGCCGGAACTATAGCTGACATGCTGAACCGTCGTGGCGTACCGGGTATGCTGGTTGAGGTGTCAGAGGAAACCAAGTGCATGGAAACCGTCATGGACATATGCGGATGGCTGCTGGAGAACGGTGCCGACAGAGATGCGATGGTGCTGGCGATTGGCGGCGGCATAACCACGGATATGGTGGGTTTTGCAGCGTCGATCTACAAGAGGGGAGTGCGCTTTGCATATGTGCCTACGACCCTTCTGGCGCAGGTGGACGCGTCAATCGGAGGCAAGACCGGAGTCAACATCGCCGGCTACAAGAACATGCTCGGAACCATTCGTCAGCCAGAGTTCACATACATCTGCCCGCAGGTGCTCGAAAGCCTGCCGATGGAGGATTTCCAGGCCGGAGCTGCGGAGATGCTCAAGACATTCATCATCGAGGACAACGGCAACTATGAGAAGGCCATCACTCTTCTCAAGGCCCTCACGGAGGATTTCATAAGGTTGTGCGATGGTGCGACCCTGAGCGACGGCGAGGCCCGCTGGCCGGAAGCGCTCGCGGACAGGCTCCAGGACCTGACGCCGCTTATTGCCGCTGCAGCCGGAGTGAAGGCTGGAGTTGTCTCGCGTGACCAGTTCGAGGACGGCGAGCGTCGCAAGCTGAATCTCGGCCATACATTCGGTCATGCCATAGAATATCTGTCACACAAGAGACACAACGACATAGACCACGGCCATGCTGTCGCTCTCGGCATGGTGTATGCCGCAGATCTGGCTGAAAAGCTGGAACTTGCGGAGCCGGGATTTGCTGCATCGCTTGAACATGACCTTGATGCTACATTGCTTCTGATATACAACCCATACAGCATCCACGACATGGCGGAGGCGATGCGCAAGGACAAGAAGGCAGAGAACGGCAAGGTGCATTTCGTGTTGCCACGGGCCATTGGAGATGTGGTCATGCATGACCTGACAGTGGATGAGGTTGTGGAATTATTGAAATAGAACTATGATTTGTACAACGATACAGAACAAGACTGCAGAGCAGATCCTTGAGGCTCTGGAGCATTGCGAGATGGCGGAGATCCGTCTGGACAGGTGCGAACTTTCGGCGAGGGACACCGAGAATGTGTTCACATCCGATGTGCCTCTGGTGGCTACATGCCGTATTGCGGAGCTGACGCAGAACGAACCGTCGCTGCAGGGACTGACGGACTCGGCGCGTGAGATCAAGGCGATGCAGATCGCCGAAAAGAGGCTCGTCAGGGCCATTGAGGCGGGCGCACGCTATGTGGATGTGGAGATAGAAGCGCAGAAGCAGATGTCCAAGAGGGTCCGCAGCGCCGCCCATGAAAACGGAACCATATTCATCCGCTCGTACCATGATTTCGAAGGTACTGATTCATACGAGGCGCTCAAGGCTCTGGTGGAGAAGTGCAGATACCATGGAGCAGATGTCGTTAAGCTCGTGACCACGGCGCATTCGGAAGAGGATGTGCAGAGGGTCATGGCCCTGTATGAATGGGCTCAATCCGAGAACATCGACCTCATAGCGTTCTGCATGGGCGAGGCAGGCCGTCAGTCGCGTCTGGATTGTCTGAAATATGGTGCTCCGTATACATATGCGGCCCACAGTGCCGATGAGGCCGCTGCTCCTGGCCAGTGGCCGACGGATGAAATGCGCAAGGCTGCATATGGCGACTTCAAGTTCATTGACACGCCTGAGCCGCTGGTCATGCCGGTATCCAAGAGCTTTGCACAGAGGGCGATAATCGCAGCTGCATTGGCAGAAGGCACCTCACGCCTTCATGGATATACCCCATGCGGCGACAATGAGGCTGCTCTCCAGGTGGCCCGAAACCTCGGAGCCGAGGTTGAGGTCAATGGAACAGAAGTAACTATCAAGGGAATATCTGCTAGTCTCGGAAGCATGGATATGACTGAGCTCCATGTAGGAGAGTCGGGTCTGCTGACCAGAATGATGATCCCTGTAATGGCTCAGCTCTGTGCCGGTCCTGTTACATTCACTGGCGAGAAGACGCTTCTTAATCGTCCGCTGACCGGTGCGCGTGAGATTATGGAGGCATTTGGGGCTTCGGCTGTCAATTCTTTCGCTGACGCTCAAGCGACTTCGTCGATTACGAGCGAGGTCGAAGACCGAGTCGAGAAATCTACGGATCCCCTCCGTGTGCCTCTGACAGTAAAAGGCCCGCTCAAGGCCGGCCGTGCAGAGATCTCAGGCAAACATGGCTCCCAGCTCATCTCGGGCCTGCTGATGGCACTGCCGTTCGCCGACAGGAACTCCTCAGTCATCGTGAAGGATCCGAAGAGCATTCCATACATGTTCATAACCCTCGAAGTCCTCAAGAAGTTCGGCATAAAGGTCGGAAACGACATGCTCGGAGGGCCTGACTTCCTGGAGTCAGGAGGAGACTGGTCACTTTGTACGGAGATGGTCTTCAAGGTGAAGGGTGGACAGAAATACAGAGCAGCAAACATCAATCTCGAAGGTGACTGGAGTGCTGCAGCAAACTTCCTCGTAGCGGGAGCAGTGTTCGGCCGTACAGAACTCTCAGGCCTCGATACCACATCCCTCCAAGCGGACCTTTCGATCATGGATATCCTCATGGATGCAGGAGCAAGCCTCTCGCAGCTGGATGGCGACAAAGGCAACATCACCGCCCAGCGTGCACCTTTGAAGGCCTTCAGTGCCGATGCATCCAATTGTCCGGACCTCTTCCCGATCCTCGCGATTCTCGCTGCCTTCTGTCAGGGAACCTCCAGGTTGGCAGGTGTCGGCCGTCTGGCGAACAAGGAGAGCGACAGGGCAAAGGCAATTCTTGAAATGCTGACCCAGATGGGAGTCAAGGCAAGCATAGAGAAAGATGAGCTCATAATAGAAGGACACACTTTGGTGCAGAGACTCATGTCCCCTGTCATCCCGAGCTACGTTCCTCCTGTCATCCCGAGCGAAGCCGAGGGATCTGTTGCTCCCGGTCTTCTCAAAGGCGGAGCCTACACCTCTCACCACGACCACCGCATGGTCATGGCCCTGAAGGTCGCCTCTCTCGGCGCTGACAGCCCTGTCACAATCGACGACGAAGCATGCGTCGCCAAATCCTTCCCGCAGTTCCATGACATTTTTACCGCCGTGGCGCGTAAAAGTCTGTAACTCATGTGCTTACAAAAACCTCCTGCTGACGGAGGTTTCTATAAGATATTGGTGGTCAGTGTTTTACCCGCCACAGTTGAAATAATAAAGCAAAACTGATATGAACACATTCGGTAGAAAATTCAGAGTGTCGATATTCGGAGAGTCGCATGGCGAGCTCATCGGTGTGGTATTGGACGGCGTGCAGCCTGGCATCGAACTGTCCGAGGAGGACTTCGTACAGGATCTGGCCCGTCGCAAGAGCGGGGCTAAGGGCACGACTCCTCGTATCGAGGAGGACAAGCCTATGCTTGTGAGCGGAGTGTATGAGGGATGTACCACAGGTGCGCCTCTGACGATTGTATTCAGGAACATGAATACGAAATCATCCGACTACAGCCAGTTCGCAGCTATGCCTCGTCCGGGCCATGCAGACCTGACAGCAGCACTGAAATGGGATGACTATCAGGATCCTCGCGGCAGCGGTCATTTCTCTGGAAGGCTTACCCTGCCGATTGTTGCTGCCGGAGTTGTAGCGAAGAAGATGCTTTATAGCCTGACCATTCTTGATGAGACGCCTGCCAAGGAGGTCACTGCCCGGCTGGTGGAACTTGGAGGAAGTTCTGACGAGCAGACATGGCAGGAGGCAATCGACAAGGCCATGGAAGAAGGCGACAGCCTTGGAGCGGTGGTGGAGTGTACTGTGCCTGAGATCGACCCCGGATATGGTGAGCCGTTTTGGGACAGCGTAGAGTCTACAATCGCGCATGCAATCTTCTCTATCCCTGGAGTCCGTGGCCTTGAGTTTGGAGACGGTTTCCAGGCAGCCGGGATGAAGGGTTCCGAGCACAATGACCCTATAGGAGCGGACGGAAGACCTCTGAAGAACGGCGCAGGCGGAGTCAATGGCGGCATCACAAATGGTGCTCCTCTGACATTCCGTGTGGCATTCAAGCCGACATCCAGTATCCGCAAGGCCCAGCAGACCTTCAACTTCCAGACCGGCGAGATGGACACTCTCGAAATCAAGGGCCGTCACGACGCCTGCTTCGCCCTCCGCACCCCTGTGGTAGTCGAAGCCATGACCGCCATCGCCCTTGCCGACCTGGTCCTATTGAAATAACTTTTATTGTTTCTGACCGATAACTGATAGTCGGGTGATATCCTTGACGTCGAATTTGCCGATTATCTCGAGTACGACGCTTTCCTCCGGTCCGGAGACTGTCATGACGAAGGACATGTCCTTTTTACTGCTGTTCGGCTCATAGATATAGAAGTTTGAGACTTTCCCGTCTCCGGTTATTCTGGAAACGAGACGGTAGTCCTGCTTGATGATGCTCAGTACTTCGTCGCAGAGGTCTTCTGCCTCTCCTTTGTAGCTGATTATGCGTATCATCTTGATTCCGTCGAGAAGATTCTTGACGTCGGATGATGCGTTGTCTTTCATCATGGACAGCATAGTCTTTCCGTAGATGACGCTCTGGTATTCCTTTTTCCCAGTATAATCCTCGAAGATTGAGTCAAGCATCGAGCTTTGGGCTGAAAGTCCCAAAGGGAGGATCGATAGTATGAATATTATTAATGATCGTTTCATTTTTCAGGGTGTTCTAGAATCCAAGTCTGCAGCCGAGTGATAATGCGCGGGTGTCATTGCCGACACCTGGCTTGAAGAGAGGAGTAAGGGTATAGTCAATGTAGAAACCGTATCCGTCCCAAGTAGTGCTCAATGAAATTCTGCTTCTAAACGGGTACAGGCCATTGACCGCATTGACGTTCTTGCCAGGGTTCTTGTATTTTACAGCCGATTTCGTGAGGAGTTCGGCCGTTCCCTGGATCAGGATCATTATTTTGTTCCGCTTGAATCCGAATCCCATGTTGAGACCCCAGTAGTTTGCCATCAGCTTTGTCTTCTTTACGTTTCCATCAATTCCGACAGGCATGAGGCGGCCTTCATCGTCGTTGGTTAGGGTTATATTGTTCTTGAATTGATATCTGTCATATGAGAACATTGTTCCAATCCTGTAGTATGATATGCCTCTGTTGTCAAGAGGAATTGTCCAGTTCGCAATCTCAAGGTCGATTCTCGAACTTTTGCCGGGATAGATCTCAAGAAAGTCTCCCGATCCTTCCCATGGACCATAATACACGCTGGGGATAAGCACCATGCCTCCTAACGATGCTCCCAGGAAGTTTGTCGTCACCTTTCCCTTGCGTGGCTCATGGTAGATGTACGCATCGGTATATGTTTCCTCCTTGTCACCTCCCAGGGATATGTTGAATCCGGCGATAGAGATTCCGAACAGGTCTCCCTGAGTATCAAATGTAACGAGAGAGTCTGTCTGTGCGTGTGCCGCCACTGCTGCTGAAAGTACGGCCAATAGGGTTAAAATTCGTTTCATAATCTATTTGTCAGTTGCTGTTTCCATTTCCATTGTTAGCATCATGGCTATGTCGATGCTTGTCTTGAGGTTGTCAAGGTATGCCAGATAGGCTGTGCTTTCCATTGCGACCTGCGGATCAGTGATCGCCTTTCCGTCTGCGTCGTATCCGTAGATTTCGCGGTTGAAGATACCGATGCATACCGACGCCGCTGCTGCTGCCGCCACTGTTCCCCAGAAGATGCGTCCTATTGTCTTATGTGTCTTCTTTCTCGGCGCTGAAGGCCTGTATGTCATCTCGGCCGCTTTTTCGAATCCGCAGAATATTGTCTTGACTGCCTTCAGGTCTGCTGGGATATCTTCAGTATGGAGAAACCATGCCCTCAGAGTCCTTTCCTCATCTTCCGTGATATCTCCGTCGAAATATCTGTCGCAGAGGTTGCGTATCTTATTGATGTCATATTCCATATCCGAATTCCTTTTCTATGATTTCTCTTAATGCCTTTCGGCTTCGGGAAAGTATCGTCCTTACGTTCGACTCGTCCGTTTCGAGGATTTCTGCCACTTCCTTGGTTGAGTATCCTTCGATGTCCTTGAGGTGGAGTGTGATTCTCTGCTTTTCCGGCAGGCGTGCCATAGCCTTATGTATCAGCTGTTGTTCGTTCCACCTGTCTGGATTTCTTTCATCTAGGACATCGGGTATCTTCGGTGTGGTATCCCGTCTTCGTCGGATGCGGTCGATACATGCATTTTTGACTGATTTGGTGAGGAAGGCGTCAATGTTCCCGATATCACGGACCTGTTTTCGGAGAATTCTTTCGGCTACGTCCTGCATCATATCTTCAGCCTCGTCGCTACGTCCGAGGATGCTGCAGGCCAGTCTGAACATGAAGTCCAGCCTTTTTTGTACGAATATTTCTTTTCCGTTAAATCCCATTTCTGTCTATATGACGCACAAATGTACAAAACGTGTCACAGAAATGAGATTTTTTGAGGATTTTACGGACGCTGGTAGAGGCGGAGGCCGAAGTCGGGAGCGACGGTCATCAGGTGGGCGAAGATGTCTGACTGTTTGCGTTCGAATGAGGCCCATGCCTTGTCGCGCACAAAGAAATACACATAGATCGGGAGGCCGTATGCTGTGGCCTCCTTTTGTGTCACGATGATGTCCAGCGACGGGTTCACTTCGGGATGCGTCTGGAGGTACTTGGTGATATATGCACGGAAAATCTGGATGTTGGTCATCTGAGGAACCGTCTCACGTGAAGAAGGTTGCCCGGTCGTGCCGGCGGCCTTCATGTAATCATACAGGATCGGATAGACCTTCAGGATATCCGATATCATGTCTTCGGAGCATATTTCCAGAGAGTTTACATCTATATATATGCATTTGTCGGCTCTGCGTCCTCCGCTTTCCTGCATCCCTCGCCAGTTCTTGAACGGAGCGCTGACCAGGGTGTATGGCGGTATCATCGACAGGGTGTTGTCCCAGTTGCGTACCTTGACTGTGTTCAAGGTAATCTCCTCCACTGTTCCGTTCGCGCTTCCGTCCGGCATCTGGATCCAATCTCCGATCTGGATCATGTTGTTCTGTGACAGCTGCACACCTGACACAAATCCCAGGATGCTGTCCTTGAAAATGAGCATAAGCACTGCGGCAGATGCACCCAATCCGGTCAGCAGCACGGTCGGAGATTTGTCTATCAGGACAGCGACGATGATTATCGCTCCGACAAAATAAAGGACGACCTGCAGGCCCTGGATCAGACCTTTGAGCGGGTGCGTCTTGTACTTGTCGGTCTTGCTGTATGCATCCAGGATGGTCAGAAGCAATGCGCTGCAGATCATAATAAAGACCAGAATCATGTAGGCTATGTCGACCCTATGAAGCAGACGTACGGTCTTGCCGGAATCTCCGAAGGCCAGGTTCACGAGGAAATAAAAAGCCACCGCCGGAATCAGCAGCAGGACTCGATGCCCTAACCGACGTCCGGAAAGATATGGGTGCCATTTCGAGTGAATAAGCCTTATGTTATGCTTGCTCATCCACCTGTAGATGCTTTGGAATATCCAGTTTATTCCCACTGCAATCAAAACGATTACAATCAGCGCTATAATGCCGTCTATCGTGTCAGCGAGGTCCGGCTTCATATTGAAGCGTCCTGTCATGATCCCGTTGAGCCATTCAACTATAGTAGTCATAACTTCAGTTTTATATCCGGCTATTCCAACATCCGTGCAAATAAAAAACTGGCCCTTATTTGGACCAGTTTCTTATTCTCCTTACCGGAGAGGCTTTGCAGTCAGCTGACTTTGTTTTGGTTGCCGGAGTCACCGTGATAGGGAAAGTAGGGAACTGCCTTGTCCTGGTTATCGGGTGAAGGCCGTCCGGCCACTCTGCGATGAACTGCATATGTGTGAATGTGAAGCCCTCCTCCTCGTAAATGCCGACCATGCGTGATCCGTCGTCAGTTACGGCTCCTATGCACATAGGGTAGTCTCCGATATATCCTTTGCCGTTTTCTGTATTTACCGGGCAGAAATATATGTCATAATTACCATATGTCTGATCTGTTCCCGACATGATATACTGTGACCAGATCATCCAGGAGTCTCCGTACCAGTTCATGATGACCTCGCAATGGCTGGCCTCTTCTCCTTCCCATCCTGTCATGATGAACGTCTCGTTGCTTTTGCCTTTTCTGATGTTGATGTCGAATGCAACGCCGTTGGCGCCTGTAAATGTCCAGTCTCCGATCCATGAGGCATATGCCTGAGTCATTTCTTCTTCATAAGGCTGGAATTCTCCGGAATACGCATAATGACCGGTCAGGTTGCCGTCTTCTGATGCTCCGATCGCCATGGCTACATAAGTGTGTCCAGGCTCAAGTCCGAATGCGTCAGTCGCGCTTTCATCGTAGCACCAGCTCTTGAAGAGTGTCTCCACTCCATAGTACTCATTGTACTGGTCAATGAATTCCTTGAACGAATCGAGTTCCTCTGTGAGCAGAGTTTTGATCTCAGTGCTTTCGAAGCGGTCCTTGGTCACAATGGTCATGAAGTACGGATTGCTGTCAGTGCTTGTGACGGTCACGGTGTTTTCATATTCTTCCTCACCGATGTACTGACGGCCGGTATATTCCACGGTCCATGCCGGATTGACCTTGAATTCTGTGGTGGTCCTGAATGTTTCGTATGCCTCAGTGCCGTAGAGGTCTCCCTCAGGAGTTATTGCAAAAACGATGTAGTAGTATTTTGTTTCAGGTTCAAGGTCTGTCAGACTTATGGTCTTGCTGGTGCCGGTTGTCAGGCCTGTGACTTTCTCATCATCGTTTTCTGTAAGTTCTGCTACCATGTCATCGATAGCTACTCTTACATTTGTAGATGTTGTGAAAAATCCATACCAGGTGTCGTCCTTTGTACCTGTGTGCTCTACCTTGACTTCTGCTGCAGTTGCCTCTACAGAGAGGATCTCGATCGCAAATTCGATGTCATCTGTATATTCGACTTCCACTCCCGGTTGATCAGGCTCCGGACCATTGTTTACGGGTTCTTTATTGCAGCCCGTCAATGCCGAAACCATCATAAGGATTGCGGCGATCTTTGTTAAAAGCTTCATGTTGTAAGTATCTTTCATAGTACAAACTACTAAGGTAGACAGAAGTTGGTTCATATCCAAAAATAAGTTATCGAGCACAAAAAAGCCCGACCTGATGGCCGGGCTTGATATCAATATGTAACTCCATTAGAGAGTTCTAAAAGCCATATCGCAAAGACCGAAAACTGGGAATGTCTTAGGTGCAAATGGGTTAAGAGTCTTCTTTCCACCCTTGAACTCCTTGACTGCGGTAGTTGTTGCCTTTGTTGCAGGAGTGATGGTGATAGGGAATGAAGGAATCTGACCAGTCTGCATATAGCTTGAGAAGATATATGTCTGACCATCGTTGCCGAATGCCCAATATCCCATGCCTTCCATAACGACTTTGCCGTCTTCAGTCTCAGCCTCGTATGCCAAAGAGACACGTGTGCCGTCTTCGGTAAATCCGCCGACACAAGCTGCAGAGTCGTAGATTGTGTCTCCAGCATATGGCAAGAAGTAGGCGTCACCAGTTACTGTATTAGTAAGCTGCATACCCTCGGCAAGAACCTGTCCGTTGATGTACCACATCTGATCTTCCTGAAGCCATGTAACTGCAACTGGAATATCGTTAATTCCTTCCCAGCCTGTCATGATGAATGACTCGTTTACTTTTCCCTTTGAGAATGTAACGTCGAATGCTACACCGTTAGCGCCTGTGAATGTCCAGTTGCCAAGCCATTCTGAATATTCTGCAGTAGGCTCCACATCGTCACCGCCACCAAGGTTCTCAAGGTCGATAACATCTGAGAGTGCGTAAAGGCCGGTAGCGTTTCCGTTTGTATCGCATCCGATAGCCATAGCGTACCATTTTGTTCCATATGCAGGGTCGATTCCAACAGTTGCAAGAACGCTTTCTGCATAAAGGATGTCATTTTCCCATGATGCTCCTGGATACTGGGCGAGCAGGTCCTCCCAAGCCTTGATCTCTTCATCGACGATAGTCGCGATGCCCAACTCCTCAAAGTAGTCTACTGGCCATGCTGTAACGAAATATGGGTTTGTGTCGGTTGTCTCTACAGCTATCACATTGTTATAAACCTTTCCATCCTGCTCGTAATCTCCGATATACGTAACTGTCCAGTTCGGATTGATTGTGTATTCGCCAGGGGTAGGTGCTGGAGGAGTTGGCTCTTCAGCCTTTGCTGTAGTGAACTTCACTGTTGCAGGCTCGCCGTATGTTGTGCCGTCAGCCTTGATACCTACTGCGATGAAAGTGTACTCAGTCTCTGGCTCAAGATTTCTTACGGTAACATTAGTCTTCGTGTTCTTCTTGAGAGAAACGTTGCCCTCTTCGAGAACATCTGCGATAGCCTTGTCTACGTCAGACTCAGTAGTAGCAAAACCATACCATGTATCTTTTGTTGTACCGTTGTGCTCAACCTTGATCTTTGCCTTGTCTGCCTCTACTTCTGCCACCTCAAGAGTGAAGGTGAGGTCTTCAGTGTACTCAGGAGTTGTTCCTGGACCTGGTTCCGGAGTTGGCTCTGGGCCCGGCTTTTCAGTACAGCTTACAAAAGCAGCTGTGATCGCTGCAATAGCAGCAAACTTAAAAAACTTTTTCATACTCTATTGTGTTTTGGTTTGTTATTTTCAGAGCGAATTGAATTTCAAAATTAAGCATTAATATCTGCAAAAGCAAATTTAATACCCTCCTCCAAGGGCACGGTAGAGATTTATTACGCTCTTTATCTCGTCAAGCCTGTCGGAAGCCTCTGTCAGCTCTGCCTGCAGAAGATTCTTCTGGGCGGTCAGAACTTCCAGGTAGTCAGCGTTTCCGTGCTTCATCAGGAGCTGGGTATTCCACACTGCGGCCTGGAGGCTTACGATCTGCTTCTTGCCAAGTTCGACGCGTTTCTGGGCTGTCTGCCACATCGTGAGGGCATTGTTCACTTCCACTCCGGCGTCGAGAAGGCTCTGGCGGAACAGGTAGCCTGCCTGCTCGTACTGCGCCTGTGCAGCCTGGAGACGTGCCTTGTTGACGCCGCGTCCGAATACAGGCTGGGTCAGTCCGGCAATGAGGTTTGTGATGAGACTGCCCGGATCGAGGATAATGTTTCCATTGCCTGTGGTCCATCCCAGTGTTCCGCTTAACTTCACATTAGGATAAAATGACGCCTTCGCAGAGTTGACTGAGTAGAAGGCCTGGGCAAGGGCGAGCTCCGCCTGGCGCACGTCAGGGCGACGGCTCAGGAGCTCGGCCGGTACGCCTGCAGAAAGGGTTTCCGGGAGTTCCTGATCGGCGAGAGTGCTTCGCGTGATCGACATAGGGACAATACCCACTAATGCGCACAATGAGTTTTCTATAGCGAGGATTTCCTTCTCCAATGTAAGGATGTTCGCTTCAACTCCCAGCTTGTTGGCCTTGGCTTGGAGGACGGCAGCCTCGTTGGTCTTTCCGGCACGCTTGAGGGCCTCAAGTGTCCTGATGCTCTCTTCCCATGTCGTCATGGTTCTTGAACTTATGCTGAGCTGCTCGTCGAGCATGAGCAGAGTGTAGTAGCTCTCTGCGATGGTCGCCACGAGCTGCGTCTGCACAGCCTGCCTGTAAGCTTCGCTCTGCTCCAGAGCAGCCTGTGCGCGGCGCTTCGCGTTGCGCAGCCCGCCGAAGATGTCAGCCTGCCAGCTTGCTCCGAGGCTTGCGGAGAACTGGCCCGGAAGGCCTCCCTGCATTGTGAAGTCGGCGCCCGGCAGCAACGCCCAGCGTGCAGCGAGCAGCGCCGCCTCGGCCTCCTGTACCTTCAGGCGTGCCACGTGGAGGTCGGTGTTGTAGTCCAGTCCGGTCTGTATCCATTCCTGCAGAAGAGGGTCTGTGAACATCACGTCCCATGACATTACGGCAGTGGAGATCGAGTCGGTAGGGACTGACATCCTCCTGTATAGACTGTCGACGAAGTGCATTTCCTCGCGTTCGTACTGCCTGTAGAGGCCGCATCCGGTCAATGACAGGAAGGTTATTGTAATAAGTATTCTGCTAAATATCTTGTTCATGTTTCTCTCGTTTAGGCATTATGCGTTCCTCAATATACTGGAACACGATGAAGAGGGCAGGTACAACGATTATCAGTGCAATAGTACCTATGAGCATACCTCCTACGGTTCCTACACCGATGGATATGTTACCGTTGGCTCCTACTCCGTGGGCGAACATGAGCGGAAGCATGCCGAAGATCATGGTGAGCGACGTCATGAGGATAGGTCTCAGACGGGCCTTCGCCGCCGCCATCGCCGCCATAGTTATGGACATACCCTCAGCACGTTTCTGCGATGCATACTCGGTAAGCAGGATCGCTGTCTTGGCGAGCAGACCGATTAGCATCAGGAGACCAATCTGGAGGTAGATGTTATTCTCAAGTCCGAACATCCTTGCGAAAAGGAAGCTGCCGGCCAGTCCGAACGGAACGGACAGGATGATCACGACAGGGATGAGGAAACTCTCATACAATGCACAGAGTATCAGGTAGATGAATACGATACACATGACGAAGATCATGGCTGTCGAACTTCCCGAATCAGCCTCCTCACGCGACATTCCGCCGAACTCATAGCCATATCCGGCAGGAAGCACCTGCGCGGCCACTTCGCGGACAGCCTGGATAGCCTGTCCCGAGCTGTATCCGTCCGCCGCCTGTCCGCTCACCGAAATCGCGGTGAACAGATTGAATCGCGAAATCGACTGAGGTCCATATATACGTGTCAGCTTCAGATACTGGTTGATAGGCGACATCTCGCCCTGGGCTGTGCGCACGAACATGTTCTGCAGTGACTCTGTGTCGAGACGGAACTCAGGAGCAGCCTGGAGCATCACGCGATACAACTTCGAGAATCTGTTCATGTTGGATGCATAGCTACCTCCCACATATCCTGACAGCACGCTCAACACGTCTCCCGGAGAGATTCCGTTCCTCTTGCACTGTACGGCGTCTACCTCGACAAGGTACATAGGGAACTTGGTGTCGAACGAAGTCTTCGCACGCGAAACCTCAGGCCTCTTGTTCAGTTCAATGATGAAGTCATTGGCGATCTTCTCCAGATCCTCCAGCTTTCCTCCCTTCTGGTCCTGTACATAGACCTCGAATCCGTTGCTGGCTCCATATCCCGGAATCATGCCTCGTGTGTAGACCATGATGTCGGCAGATGTGATGTCTGCTGTGCGGGCGTAGATCTCCTCCATGATCGAGTCGATGTCGTCGCCCTTGCCCTCGCGCTCCGACCAGTCCTTGAGACGGATCACGAAGTTACCTGTAGACGAACCCTGTCCGAACATCATACCCCATCCGGTGGTTCTCGAGTAGGCCTCGATCTGAGGGATGGTGCTGATCCTTCGGTCGATCTCCTCCATGACCTTCTCCGTCTCGGCGATGTTGGTTCCCGGAGGGGTGCGCAGGTCCATGTTGATTGTACCCATGTCCTCCTTAGGCACCAGACCTGTCTTTGTGGTGTTCATCAGATAGAACAGTCCGCCGCAGGCGATCACAAGCAGGATGACTGTGATCCACTTGCGCTTGAGCATGAAGAACACAAGGTGCTTGTATTTGTTCACGATGGCTCCGAACGCAGTGTCGAAAGCCTTGTGGAAACGGCTTGAGAAGCTGGCCTTCTGTCCCTCGACGATCTCCTCGTGAGGAGTCATGATAAGGGCGCAGAGCGCAGGGGAGAGGGTGAGCGAGTTCACGAGCGAAATACCCACCGCGACGGCCATGGTAAGACCGAACTGAGTGTAGAATGTACCGGTGGTTCCACCCATGAAGCTTACAGGGATGAACACGGCCATGAACACGAATGTAGTGGCCACGAGCGCGGTGGAGATGCCTCCCATGGCGTCCAATGCAGCTTTATATGCGGATTTATATCCCTCGTCGAATTTCGCCTGAACGGCCTCGACCACGACGATCGAGTCGTCCACCACCGTTCCGATCACAAGCACGAGTGCGAAGAGAGTGATCATGTTGAGGCTGAATCCGGCCACGAACAGGAAGGCGAAGGTTCCCACAAGCGATACGATGATCGAGATAGTTGGGATCACGGTCGAGCGGAGGCTCTGAAGGAACACGAACACCACGAGGATCACAAGGAGGATGGCCTCGAAGAGGGTCTTGATTACATTATGGATAGACGCGTCGAGGAAGTCCTTTGTACTCATCAGGTCGATGATGTCCAGACCCTTAGGTAGGTCTGCCCTGATCCTTTCCACCTCGGCGTCAACTGCCTCGATGATTTCGTTGGCATTCGAGCCTGAGGTCTGCGAGATGCTGATGGTCGTTCCCGGATGGCCGTTCACGAGTCCGACATAGTCATATGATCTCTCGCCAAGCTCGATCTCGGCGACATCCTTGAGCCTGAGCACCGTACCGTTGCTTTCCGCACGGATGACCATGTTCTCGTAGTCGGTCACGTCCTCATAGCGGCCGCGGTACTTGAGCACATAGCGGAAGGTGTTCTCCGACTCCGCTCCGAGGGTTCCGGTAGGGGCCTCGAGGTTCTGCTCCGCGAGCACTGCCGATATGTCCGAAGGCATGAGGCTGTATTTTGCCATCTTGCCAGGATCCAGCCAGATACGGAGCGAATAGTCACCGCCTCGCACGTCCACCTCGCCGACTCCGGCGATACGCGAAAGTCTCGGCTCGATGTTGATCTTGAGGTAGTTGGTGATGAACTTTCTGTCGAAAGAGTTGTCCGGGCTATATACGGCCAGGGTCTTGATGCGGCTGGTCTGGCGCTTGCGTACGGTCACACCGCTTCGTGTAACCTCGGCAGGCAGAAGGCTCTGCGCCGATGCGATGCGGTTCTGCACGTTGACCATGGCCATGTCACCGTCGGTGCCCTGGCGGAAATATATCTGGATGCTTGCCGATCCGGAGTTTGTAGCGGACGATACCATGTACATCATGTCCTCCACTCCGTTGATGGCCTCTTCGAGCGGCACGAGCACACTCTTCTGCACTGTCTCGGCATTAGCTCCCGCGTAGGCTGCGGAAACGCTGACGGTCGGTGGCGCGATTTCAGGGAACTGCTCGACAGGAAGCTGCGCAAGGCTTATCAGACCCACCAGGAGGATGACGATGGATATCACACCGGCAAAGATCGGCCTATCGATGAAGGTCTTGACATTCATTATTTCTGTTCCTCCTCTTCGTTCTGCTGGTTAAGAAGTTCGTTCTTGCTCTTGATAGGGGTGCCTTCCTTGATCAGTCCGGCTCCCTCGGCAACGATGATGTCACCTACCTCAAGACCGTCTGTCACGATGTACTCTACTCCGTTGTTCTGCGGTGCGATGTGGATTTCGGTCGAAGAAGCCTTGCCGTCAACGACCTTGTATACAAACACGCGGTCCTGCAGCTCATAGGTAGCCGATTGCGGTATCACCATGCAGTTCTGAAGAGTCATAGGGATGATGATCGTGCCGCTTCCGCCGTTACGGAGAAGGTGGTTGCGGTTATTGAACACGGCTCTGATGCTGACAGCACCTGTGCTCTCGCTGATGGTACCGCTGATCGCGTTGATCTTTCCTGTGTATTCGTACTTTTCGCCGTTGCTCATCACGAGCTCCACCTCAGGCATCTGTCTGATTGCATTGTTCAGCGAGCCGTACTGCTGCACCATGTCGAGCATCTGGTTCTCAGCCATGGAGAAGTATGCGTATACGCGGCTGTCGTCCGATACGGTCACCAGCGGCTGCGCGATGTTGCTGTTTACGAGAGCTCCGACGCGGTACGGAATCATTGAAGCCACTCCGTTCACCGGCGAACGTACCTCGGTATATGAGAGGTTGTTGCTTGCATTCACCTCCTCGGCCTTGCAGAGCGCCAGACGCGCCTCGGCCTCGGTAAGGTCATTCTGTGCCGTCATAAGGTCGAACTCAGAGACGACATCCTGCTCGTAGAGGTTCTTGTTGCTGTCAAGGATGAGCTTTGCAGTGGAAAGCGCGGCTTCAGCACTTTTTACATTCGCTACAGCAATCTCGTATGCCGCCTTGTAAGGTGTCTGGTCGATGACGAAGAGCACCTGACCCTTTGTCACGCTCTCTCCTTCCTCGATGAGGATGTCCGTGATCATTCCGCTGACCTGCGGACGGATTTCCACGGTCTGCACACCGCTGATGGCTGCCGAATAGCCCGTTGTCAGGGTGCGGTCGCTGAGGGTGACCTCCATTGTCTCATAGTAGTTTTCCTTCTGGGCGGCAGTCTGCGTCTTAGGTTGGTTGCAGCTTGCCAGCGCGATTGCGCTAAAGATGATAGCAAGTACCTTGTTCTTCATAATTTATAATGCAATGTCCACAATCTGCAAAGATACGCCATAAATTTCTTATTTTTGTAAAAAATAACAGGTGTGATGGAAGATATTATTGCAAGATGTGCGGCTGATATGCAGGAAGTTGCCGCTTCGGGAAAAGTGACGCTTGAGGCGCAGGTCAGGGCTTATGACCTGCTGCAATATTTGTCTGAGGAATGGACGTGTGTCCCTGATGCAGCTGCGCTCGCATTCCGTAGGGTGTACCAGGAGTACGGAGATACTCTTGAATCAGCTTATGACGCAGAATCGTTAAAGGAGGAATTGAAAGCGGCGCTTGATCCTATTAGGCATTCAGTCAATGAATTACGTTTCGAGGCTGCCGCTGCAGCAAGTCTCCACGAGTTCGCCAAGGAAGTCTGGCAGACATGGCAGACCTCCGGCATCTTCGCCCGTCGCAGGGCGCTGCGCGACCTTCGCGAGCGCGCCGGCTTCCGCTTGGAGTCGCACCGTATCGGAAACTATGTGGCCAAGACCTATGACCTCGCCAATGAGGCACAAATGAAATTCGGCCACGCCCAGCAGTTGCTGTTCGCGGCCGATGTGACCTATAAGTGCCGTCCGGGCGTATATCGTGATATCTATGATGTCCTTACATCATCGGTGGACGACCGCCCATCATCATAGGAGGTCTGCCACCACCCGTCGGTCCTCTTCCTCCGCCTCCTCTACGGCTGCCGCCGAATGTGCCGAATCTATATGTGAATGAGATTACCACGTATCGTCCGAGGGTGTTGTTGCGTGTCTCCTGGTGATAGTCCGATGCGTCCGTAACCATCAGGTTCTTGGCCTGATTGAGCAGGTCGTATGCTCTGAGGGCGACAGTTGCCTTTTTCTTTAATACCAGTTGCGTGATTTCTGCATTGAGGATGAATTCAGGTTTCTGTGCTGTCGAGTAGCCATTATACCAGTTATAGTTGAGGTCGCTGATTATGTTCATTCCGAACGGCAGCGTCCAGTTCATCTCGAAAGATACGTTGTTGTTCCATGTCGTCTTCGTGTTCGCTGATTCAAGCGTGTACCATGACTTGGATACATTGGTGCGTCCTCCGGCAATCAGCTCCACGAAGTCGTTTCTATATGTCAGGCGAAGTGACTCCATGATGTTCATGGTCTGGATCTTGTTCTCGGTGAATGCGTCCGTTGCGCCAAGATCCGGGTAATCTGCATTGAACCGGTCATAGTTGAACTCTGCATTTTCTGCATTGTAGTATTTGTCCGGATCCAGTACTCCTGTGCCGATGTATGATGTTGACTGGCTGTATCTTGCATTTGTCATCGACATGATCGAGAAGTTGGATTTTCCAAGAGGGGAGTTCACCATGACCATCGCGTTTGCATTGCCTGTTCCCGGACCGTTTACAGGGATCGAATACTGTGCTCCGGACTTGTCATACCATTGGGCATTGGTGATCGCATCCTGCACGAATCCTCCGTTGAGGCTCGCGTTTACAGATGTGAAGGTCTTCATGTTCGTGAATCTGAACATGGCTCTCATGTTGTGGTTGAAGTATGATTCCAGGTCAGGGTTACCGAGCGATACGTTTAGAGGGTCGGTGTTGTCAGGCACAGGCATGAGCTGTGATGTCGACGGCTGCGACGAACGTCCGTTATAGAACACCATCAGGTGCGAATTGTTGCCGATCATGTACCTTATTCTTGCTGTAGGCGCCCAGTTCACGACCTTGTTGTCGTAGACTTGCCCGTTGGTCTCGTTGTGGGTGTTGTTCGGATTGACCTGTGCTCCGAGTTGTGCGTTGATCTTTTCGTTCTGCCACGTGAAGCTTACGCCTGCCCTCTGGTTGATGTGACGATTTATGATCGAACTTGAATATATAGGGTCGATAGTCTCTCCTTCAGGATTGTATGTAAGGTGTGTGGAATTTTCGTCCGCATCGAGGCTGCCGCTGTTGTAAGTGTCTTTGCCGCTGGTATTCCTGTTCCATGAATACTCGTAGTTCGCCTCTAGGAAGAGCTGGTCAGTGAGCGGTTCTGTATAGACAAGACGTCCGCTTAATGATGCTCCTTTTGACAGTTGGTCATATCTTTGGTTGATAGGGTCGTATTCGTAGTCATTATCCAGGTTCAGGTCTGTGATTGTGAGTGATTGGTTGTATCCGTTCATCACATTGTTGCTGAAGTTGTAGTTGGCTGACAATGAGAGGGTTCTGCCAGCTTTACCGAGACGCTGCCGGAAGAGGAAGCGTCCGCTTGTCGACCAGTTTCCGTTCACGCCCTTGCTGTCGCTGAATCCTCTGTTGGTGAATGTGGTGTCTGCCCCCATTGCGGTCTTTGTGGAGAAATCCGAGTGCTGGTTGAATGCTCCGGAACCGAAGTTGAATTGCGGTTCGAAAAGCACGGAGGTGTTCTCGTTGAACTTGTGGTCGAGTCTTATTCCGAATCTGTGGCCTTGTGAACCCGTAGTGCTGTATCCGTTGTTGTCGTTGAGCAGGTGACTGCCGTTCTCCATGAATGTTGTCTTTGAACTGCTTTCCTCGACAAAGGTGTCTGAACCATTATAGAGGTAGTTTCCAGCGAGTTCCATGTCCCCCTCAAACAGTTCCCATGCTCCGTTGATGCCACCCATCCATGAACTGGTGATGCCGCTGCCGCCACCGAACATTCCGGCACCGCCCATCATTCCTCCTCCCATGCGGCCCATTCCGCCACCGCCTCCCATCATGCCTCTCATCATGCTTCCTGCAAGGTCGTTGAATCCGCGGTTGTTTGTATTGTTGGCGTTCAGTATGAGACTGATCTGGCTCTTTTCCTTGAAGTTTCCGAGGATGCCGGCTCCCTGATAGCGCCAGCCGTCGTTCCAGAATGTCTTGTCGCCCGTGTAATATCCCTGATCCGGCGCGTCATGGCCTCCTCCGGCCATCACGTTTCCGAACCATCCGTTCATCATGCCCTTATAGATGGACAGGTCGATGATCGTCTCCTCCTGTCCGTCGTCAATGCCTGTGAACCTTGCCTGCTCGGACTTCCTTTCCACGACCTTGACTTTCTCGATCATCTTGGCCGGGAGGTTCTTTGTCGCAAGCTGAGGGTCGTCCAGAAAGAATGTCTTGCCGTCGATCGTGATCTTGTTGATTGTCTCCCCGTTCGCTGTAACGGTTCCGTCTGCGGATACCTCCACGCCCGGTAGCTTCTTCAGGAGGTCTTCCAGCATGTCATTGTCGGACACCCTGAATGATGATGCATTATATTCTATGGTGTCTTTCTTGATGATTATCGGGTTGCCGACATCAGTCACTCTTGCAGCATCAAGGACTTCCACATCCTCTTTCATCTTTATCGTGCCCAGATTTACAGACTTTTCTACCAGGATTTCCTGCTCGTGAGCCTTGTATCCCATGATTTCGGCCTTCAGGATATATGTTCCTTTGCGGACCTTGTTCAGGACGGCTTCTCCATCGCTGTCCGACAAGGCATATTTCGCGGCCTCTTTCCCGCCTTTGACGGTGAGGGATGTGGTGGCGAATCCTACCGGTTCTCCGGTCTTTTCGTCAATCAGCTTCATGCTGACAGTGAATGAGTTCTGAGCATAAGCAGCAAGTCCTGCAAGCAGGAGTGCTGATGTGAGGAGTAGTCTGTATATTCTGGACATGGCTTATGTTGAGGTTTGTTCCGGTATCTTTAGACAAGTGAATGGTGCAAAAGTTAAAATGGCTGCCCGAAAATTCCGGGCAGCCACTCTGACTTTACTTTGTCTGTAATACATTACTGTATAGGATTCCGTTGTGTGGCGATGGGCTGATGCCTTTCCGGTTGAACATCTCGGATACAGTCACGAACTTGTACCCTCTTTTCTTCATCTCCGGAATGAACATTCTGAGGGCCTCTACAGTGTCGTCGTTGCCAGTCATGTCGTGAAGCAGCAGGATGTCTCCGTCTTTTGCAGCTGCCATCAGGATGTCGTATCTTTCCTGAGCCGAACGCTGAGGCTCCCAGTCGAAGCAGCCTACGCCGCATATGAATGTGTGACCTATGGCCTCATGCATTGCCGGGTTCACGTCGATGAAAGGCGGACGGAACATCCATGGGCGTGTGCCTGTGTATTTCTCTATGATTTCGTCGGTCTTTCTGATCTCCTCCTCGATCTGCTCCTTTGACATCTGGGTCATGAATCCGTGAGTGAAGGAGTGATTCTGGATTTCGCAGCCCAGCGAAATGGCCCTGGTCATCTGCTTCGCTGTGTCGTCGTTGATGTTCTGGCCGATCACGAAGAACGAGGCTGGTACCTGGAACTCCTCGAGTATGTCAAGTACCTGAGGTGTCGTGACGTCATTTGGACCGTCGTCGAAGCTCAATGCGATGAGCATCGGAGCAGATTCTCTATTTGAAGTACATGTGCATGAAAGCATGATAAGCGGCAGAAGCGCCAAAGAAAGCAACCTGGTCATGGCTTTAGGATTTAATGGTTGCTGTAAAGTTAGCAAGATTTGATCATTCCCATCCACAAAAACATATGAATTTCTGGACAGGAATAGCATTTATCCATATCATTTACGTTCAGCCTCCCTTTTATGGGTAGACTGTTGGTGTCCCCTCAGTGTTCCCTGAAATCAAAAAAGCACTCACGAAATTTTCGTAAGTGCTTGATTTTCAAGTAGCGGGACGCAGGATTGAACTGCGGACCTCATGATTATGAATCATGCGCTCTAACCAGCTGAGCTATCCCGCCATTATGTTTTGGAACTTTGTTGAGATAGAAGGACTCGAACCCTCACTGACAGAGCCAGAATCTGTAGTGCTACCATTACACCATATCTCAATTTGGCTTCCCCTTTTTGAATTGGGACTGCAAAGGTATGAATGTTTTGTTAAAATGCAAAACTTTTTTGAAAAAATTGAAGAAAACTAATAAATTAGCGCTATTGAATTGCCTATGAGACGTCTTTCTTTCATTTTGATAGCAATTATTGCCACGACTTTCGTGGCGAATTCACAGCCGAGGGCTTTGGGCTTGAGGGCTGGTATGGACTGCCAGCTGAGTTATGAGCATGGCATGTCTTCAAATGACTTTATTGAAGTGGATCTCGGAGTAGAGTTTGTCTATGGTTATGCAGTTGGTCTGAATGCCGCCGCCGGATACAACTTCATGGTGGCCCAGCCTAAGTGGACTCAGAAAGGTGAGTGGGGTTTCTATGCCGGACCTGCAGTCAAGATGGGTTACCTCTGGGTCGGCGGATATCTGGCAGTCGGAGCTCAGGTCGGTCTTGAGTACAATTTTAATTTTCCTCTTCAGGTTTCCTTGGACATAAGACCTGCAGCAGGAGTCGCTATAGAAGGCGGCAGCTGCAGAATATATGGCGCAGATGCCATACTCGGCTCGATTCCGTGCCTGTCCGTCAGATATCGCTTCTAATCAGCAATGTCGCGTCAGCATTTAACTCCTTGGTTGACAGTATATTAATGGTTGTTGCCTGCTGCAAAATGCAGCAGGCAACAACCATTAACGCTATGATACACAGTGAGTTAGCTGCTGACGAGCTAAAGAGTCTAAAGTCTGTCGATATACAGCACGCCGTCGAGGTGGTCGATCTCGTGCTGGAAGATGACGGCGGTGAAGCCGCTGACCGTATCGCGTACCATCGGAACCGGCCTTGCGCGCCGATTGGATTCCAACCGGTTCTGCTGCAGTGAATGTTCGACTCCTGTTATATCCGCATATTCAATGACAATCTCCTGTGAGCGGAGCACTTCACCTCTACGATCTGGGACAGAAAGGCAGCCTTCAGGGCCGGCAGCCAGCGAGTCCGATGCCCATACAATACGCACATTAGGATAGACCTCAAACGGTTCTCCTTCTTTATCAAAGCGCTGTACAGCAACGACGCGCCTGTTGAGGCCGACCTGTGGACCGGCAATGCCGACTCCGTCCTGGGATGGATGTGTCACGGTTGCCACCATAAGCTCTGCCAGTCTTTTAAAATCGTCAGACAGCAGAGCAGGATCAGACAGATCATATGATAAGGATCTCAGAACAGCAAGGTCTGACGGCGCATCTATAGTCAACACCCTCATGATGCTGTCAGATTCATGTATCATTGCCAGCTCTGCTGCGGTGAAGTCTCCGGCCTGCCTGTCGCGCTTGCCACATGCTGCCATAATCGTGAACGCAGCCAGCATGATGAGGGCAGCACTTAATGATTTGATGTTCATATAGTTATGTGTGTGAGGGTAGGTAAAAATAACCTACCCTCGTTCATTTAATACATTGATCTACAGTGCTTTAGCTGCGACCTGTCCATGTTGCTCCCACCTACCCGAAAATCAGATCCTCCTCACGTCCCAGCAGCACGACCGCGTAAACCTCGCAACCCTCGCTGCGACCCACGAAGCCAAGCTTCTCGGTCGTTGTAGCCTTGACGGACACTCGCGCAGGAGATATCTCCATGATCTCCGAAAGACACTCCCTCATAGGTATTATATAAGGAGCCAGCTTAGGACGCTGCATGGCGATGGTGATGTCTGCATTGATGACATGCCAGCCCTCTGCGTCGATCAGTTCCATCACACGCGCCAGAAGAATCTTGCTGTCTATTCCTGCAAACTCGTCTGAAGTGTCAGGGAAGTGCTTGCCTATATCACCCAATGCCAGTGCGCCGAGAAGGGCGTCACAGAGGGCGTGTATAGCCACGTCTCCGTCAGAATGTGCAATGCAGCCCAGCGGGCTCTCTATCTGTACTCCGCCGAGCCACAATGGAAGTCCCTCAGCCAGAGCATGTACGTCATATCCGTTTCCTATCCTGATGTCCATAACATGAAATTATTTCCACAAAAATAAATAAAAATCCTTAATTTTGCTTGTTAATGCATAAGGTGGCCGGTGCAGGCCCCGGGGAGGACGGAGTTAAGGATGGGCCCACAGAGGGACGGTGCCATAGGGGCAGGCAACAAAGGCTGCCCATGCATAAGAGAATAAATAGAAAACATATATGGGATTCAGTTTCAAGTTTTTCGGCACACAGGAAGTGCGCAAGTTCAGTTACAAACCTCGTTTCTATGATCCGGAAAAGGAGGAGCGCAGAAAGAGATATGCCAGATATGGCAGGCCGGAGGATGCCCAGGATGAGGCATATACTCCAGGCAAATACATCAAGGGCAGCCTGCGTGACGGCAACTACTCTCGTACCGAGGAAGTCGGCAAGAACCAGAAGATCATCGGAGTCATTACAACGATTCTTCTGTTTGCCGTGATTTTCCTCATATACAAGTATTTTCCGGTCCTGATCGATTCCCTGACAAAATAACCGGGCGGATTCTTGACCGGACGTATGCCGGTCCATACATGCCCGGAACCAGACAAATATATGGATATCAGAATATTACCAAGCAATATAGCGAACATGATCGCCGCGGGAGAGGTCGTGCAGAGACCTGCATCCGTGGTGAAGGAGCTGATGGAGAATGCGGTGGATGCCGGTGCTGACCAGGTGACGGTAGTCATCCAGGACGCCGGAAGGACCTTGATCCAGGTCATCGACAACGGTTGCGGAATGACCCCGGACCAGGCGGTGCTCTGTTTCGAGCGCCATGCGACGTCAAAGCTTCAGACAGCGGAAGACCTCAGCAACATACTTACTTTCGGATTCCGCGGAGAGGCGCTGGCCTCGATAGCGGCCGTGGCTGAAGTGACGCTCAAGACCCGTCAGGAGGACAGCGAACTGGGATGTCAGGTTGACTTTGCAGACTCGCAGCATCTCTCTACCACAGAAATCTCGACACCTAGGGGCTCCAACTTCAGTGTCAGGAACCTTTTCTACAACGTACCTGCAAGAAGGAAGTTCCTCAAGTCCGACAACGTTGAGTTCAAGCATATAGTAACCGAATTCATGAGGGTGGCTCTCACCCGTCCCGACATAGGTTTCACTCTCACCCATAACAGCAAGGACGTATATGTTCTCAAGCCTGCCATGTCCCTGAAATACAGGGTCAGGGATGTCATCGGAGCGAACGTGACTGATGACCTGGTGGATATAGGAGCTGACACGTCGGTAGCTCTCATCAGCGGATTCGTAGGCCGCCCGGACGCTGCGAGGAAGATGCTCGGAAATCAGTATTTCTTCGTCAACGGCCGTTTCTTCAAGAGTCCGTACCTGCATAAGGCGGTGATGAAGGCCTATGAGAACATGATACCGGACGGATATACGCCTTCATATTTCATATACATGACAATAGATCCTCAGGCGGTGGATGTGAACATCCATCCGACCAAGACAGAGATCAAGTTCGAAGACGACAGCATCATCTTCCAGACCCTCTTCGCTTGCATCAGGGAGGTGCTCGGAAGGAACTCCTTCGGCGAGAGCATAGACTTCGACCGTGAGGGTATGCCTGAAATTCCGGCTCTCGGAAGCAACTTCGACGAGTTCAGGCCTGTCACCGAGCCTCAGCTGGAGATCGACGATACATACAATCCGTTTGATAATGACGGCTTCCCTTCGGTTTCATCACCATTTGCCAACACCATCGGCGGGCTGGACAAGGAAGCGGAAGCTACGCATGCTGCGGCAGCGCGCACATATGGCGGCGGAGTGTCGTACAGCCAGCAGTCATCTGGCCCATCGTTCGGAGTCTATGGCGCCGAGGCATTCATCCAGAAGCGCGATGACTACGGCAAGCTCTTCGAGGACAAGCTGTCTCCGGGCAAGGCGGTGCTCATGGTCCATGGCAAATATATCGTGTCGACATCGCGCAGCGGCCTTATGATCATCAACGCGCCTCGCGCGATGGAGCGTATCCTTTACGACAGGTTCACGGAGGCCTTGTCAAAGAACGCCCATCTGACTCAGACCGCACTTTTCCCTGTGACTGTACAGGTTGGAGTGGAGAATATGTGTCTTTTCCAGGAACATGCGCAGATGCTTGCTTCGCTCGGCTTCGATATCGCGCCGTTCGGACCGGACACCATCGTGGTGAACGGAGTACCGGAGGGTTATAGTGCAGAGGCAGGAAAGGTTCATGCCATGATCAGCGACCTTCTGCTTGTGCTGGCCGAGGATCACAGCGCCCTTCCGGAGATGATGGTGTCCAATATGGCTTCACGTCTGGCCAAGCTGGGTGCACTTTCGTCGGATCCTGTAACCAACCCTGCGGAGGCACAGAGATTGATTGACAGCCTCCTTGCATGTGAAAATCCAGAATACACAATTTCGGGCCGACGCGTCATAGCGCTGGTCTCGGTTGAAGACATTGATAAGAAATTCTAGAATGAGCTATTACTACAATAACGGCAGCAGGGGCGGCTTCATGAGCAATGTGCCCAAGGCTGTAAAGCATATAATCCTCATCAATGTATTGATGCTGGTGCTTACTTACCTGAACAACCCTCTGATGAGCAGGTTGTTTGCTTTGAATCCGATTTCATTCATATGGAAACCGTGGCAGCTGGTCACATACATGTTCATGCACGGCGGCCTGGGCCACCTTTTCTTTAACATGTATACGCTGTTCATATTCGGCAGCGTGCTGGAGAATGTATGGGGCACAAAGAAGTTCCTGACCTTCTATTTCGTGACGGGAATCGGAGCTGCGCTTGTGAATATCGGCGTGCAGTATCTGACCGGCTCTTTTGCTCTGACAGTGGGTGCGTCGGGAGCCATATATGGAGTCCTGATGGGATATGCGATGCTGTATCCTGATTCGATGCTTACGCTCATATTCCCGCCTGTGTCCATGAAGGCAAAATGGTTCGTGCTCATATTTGCGGGCATCGAACTTCTCTTGGGTATATCTAATAATCCTGCGGATAATGTGGCGCATTTCGCCCATCTCGGCGGCCTCATCTTCGCCTTCCTCCTGCTCATGTTCTGGAAGAAGAAGCACAGACTTTACGGTAGAAATTAGCTCTGTATATGGCAAGGAACAGGTTTTTCGGACTGACGAACAGGGTGCTGCTTCTTCTGGCGGCGCTCCTGCTTGTGCTTTCATACCTTTCCATGGTCATCAATCCTGCAAAACTCTGGCTGATGTCTCTTGCAGGACTTATGTTCGTGCCATTCCTGCTCTTCAATATCTTTCTTCTGATATGGGCATTCGTACGTCGTTCCAAAGCGTTCATGATACCGCTTCTGGCGATAGTCCCGGCGATTTTCTTCATGACCCGATATGTTCATGTCCGTGGCGACGAGCAGCCTCCGGCAGTGCTGTCGGAAAATGTACTGAAGGTCATTTCGTGGAATGTCGGTCGCTTCTCGCTCCATCAGCCTTCGGCCGGTGTCGGTGGGTTTGAACAGTGTGCCGACTCGATATTCTCATACATCCGGGAGCAGCAGCCTGACATAGTCTGTCTGCAGGAGTTCAAGATCAAGGATGCACGCAAGGTCAAGCAGTACCTCAAGAAGCGGATGCCGGGATATTCATCTGAATACTATATTTTTACCGGCAGCAACGGGTCTACAGGAAACCTGACTTTGAGCCGCATGCCTGTGAGGAACAGGGGAGTGGTGAAGTTCGAAGGCGGTACAAATCTGGCTATCTTCTGTGACTATGAACATGCCGGCAGGGTCTTCCGTGTCTACAACTGCCATTTCGAGAGTTACAATATATCCTTCTCCGGTATAGCCCGTGCGATGATGAGCTCGGAAAAAGATCTTTTTGCCGAGACTGGTATCAAGATGAGGCGTTCCATTTCGCGCAGGCCTAAACAGGTCGACAAGGTGTTCCATGACATCGAGAGTTGCCCGGTGGAGAGTTTTGTCTGCGGAGACTTCAATGACAATCCGATGTCGTACACATACTTCCGCATGATGCGTGACCGCCAGGACACATTTGTCGAGGCGGGAGATGGCTTCGGCGCAACGTATTCGAGGTTATGGCCGATGCTCAGGATCGACTATGTCCTATGTCCGAAGTCATGCACGGTAGTGACCCATGAAACCCCGAAGGTCAAGCTTTCGGACCATTATCCTGTAATAACTGAAATTGCATTATGATTATGAACGAAGAGATACAGAAGGCACTTGAGGTGCTTCGCAATGGTGGTATCATACTTTATCCTACTGACACTGTCTGGGGCATAGGTTGCGACGCGACTGACCCTGAGGCTGTTGCAAAGGTATATGCGATCAAGAATCGTGAGGACAGCAAGTCGCTTGTGCTGCTCGCCAGCGACATGGACATGATATGCAGATATGTCCGTGAAGTGCCTGAAATGGCAGTCCAGCTCGTTGAAGTCAATGACAAGCCGATGACCATCATCTATCCTGGCGCAGTTGCCGGTCCTTCTCCTGTCACCTCGAGCGCAGTCGAGAGGTCTCTTCCGAAGGCGGACCGCAGATGCCTTGCCTTCAACACGGTAGCGGAAGACGGTACGGTCGGTATCCGTATCCCGATGATGGACTTCTGCCAGCAGCTTGTTGCCAAGCTCGGCCGTCCACTCGTGTCGACTTCTGCCAATATCTCCGGAGAACCGACTCCAAAGAAATTCGCTGAGATATCGGATCCGATAAAGTCTGCTGTTGACCACATAGTAGAACCTTCATTGGAAAAAGGTTCCACAGGTCACTCTTCATCCATCATCAAGGTCGGACTTGATTACTCGATTGAAATCATTAGAAAATAGACTGTCGGCACTTAATTGCCTGATAATCAGCATTTTTACTATTAATGCCTGCTACTTTTGGGAGCAGGCATTAATATTTAAGGTCCTGTGTTACAGGAAGTTAAGTGATGATTACATGTAGTGGAAATATGTGGCGGCGGTGGCGGCGAGGGCTGCGGTTTCGGTGCGCAGGCGCGATGCGCCGAGGTGCACAGGGATGAAGCCGGCTTGCAGCGCCAGCTCTGCCTCTTCGCGTGAGAAGTCGCCTTCCGGACCTATCATGACGATGACGTCTGTGCCCTCAAAACCGTTGAGGACCTCCTTGATGCTGCGTCGTGGTACTCTTTCGTCGTCGAAGCAGTAGGCTATGAGCTTGAGCGGGGCAGAATGGTCGGTTTCGCTCGATATGGCGGGGTGTTCGCTCGCGATGAATTCCTTGACAGAAACCGGTTCGTTGACCACAGGTACAGCTGCCTTGAGTGACTGCTTTGCAGCGCTTACCAGAATCTTTTCCACTCTTGCAGTCTTGAGTACCCGTCTCTCGGAATGGTCTCCGATCACTGGAGACAACTCGTCGAATCCCATTTCGCAGGCCTTTTCTGCAAACCACTCGAACCTGTCGTTGTTTTTGGTCGGGCATACAGCCAGGTGCAGTCTGTATGGATGCGATCCCCAGTCGGCAGTACTGTCTACCACAACAGCCTCAACGCCTTTGTGGCTGTCTGAGGTGATGCGGCATCTGTAGAGTGTTCCGCGGCCGTCGATAACCGAGATTTCGTCTCCGGCGCGGTGTCTGAGCACCTTGATGCAATGTCCTGATTCGTCATGGTCCAGGCGGCAGATTCCGCCCTCTATGTCCTGTGAGTAGAAAAGTTCCATAAAAATTCTTCGGGCTTTTTGGGTTTGCAAATATAATCAAAATGCTAATTTTGCATATCAAACAGCCTGCTTATGAAAAGATATGTATCACTGGATGTCCTAAGGGGGCTGACGGTTGCAATGATGATAGTCGTGAACAATCCTGGTTCATGGTCTAAGATATACCCGATGCTCCGTCACGCGTCGTGGGATGGCTGTACGCCATGTGACCTTGTTTTCCCATTCTTCCTTTTCTGTGTCGGTGTCTCCATGGCCTTTGCCTTGGTAAAATATGCCGCATTGAATGCGGATGCGCTGAAGAAGGTATTGAAGAGGGGTGTGCTGCTCTATCTGGTGGGCCTGCTTTTGACAGCGTTCCCGTTTTATCCTGCACATATGGATCCGGCTCTATCCTTCTGGCAGAACTGGCTCGAATGGGTCTCGGGAATCCGTCTGGTAGGAGTTCTTCCGAGAATTGCCATGTGCTATGTTCTTGCGTCTGTTCTGGCTCTGTGGCTCAGGTCGTCAAAGAAGATTGTCGGAGCCATATGCGTGCTGTCTATTCTTCATGTCGGACTCCTGCTCCTGTTTGCCGGACCGGAAGGTGCGTTCACTCTTGAAGGAAACTTTGCACGTAGGTTGGACATTGCTGTATTCGGGGAGAATCATATTTATGGCGGCTATGGCGTCCCGTTCGATCCGGAAGGACTTCTGGGTGTCCTTACCGGCACCTGTACCGTTCTGATCGGTTATCTTATCGGACGCTCAATCGGAAGCGGTGGCCTGGATCAGTCCCAGACTGAGGTATCTGCACGTACCTTTGCCGTTTCTGCCGGCCTGTTGCTCGGAGGTCTTGCCCTTAGCATTATAATTCCGCTGAACAAGCCTCTATGGTCTGTCTCGTATGTCTTCTATACGGCTGGATGGGCGTCGTTTGTCCTTGCATTGCTCATGTATCTGATTGATTACAAAGGTTGGGAGAAGCCATTCTTTCCGTTCAAGGCGTTGGGCATGAACGCCCTGGCGCTCTTTGTCCTCTCGGGACTTCTGATGAAGATAAACTGGCGATACATAGATTGGGACTACACTACCGTATTCGGTTCGACCGAGTTTCTCTCATTGGTATTTGCGCTGCTGTATATGCTCCTGCATCTGGTAATCGCAGTAATTTTATATAAAAAGAAGGTATTCATAAAGCTCTAATGAAGTATATAGGTCTCATATCTGACACGCATGGCGTTTTCAGCGAGCAGTTCCGCGAGTTCCTTGCTCCTGTAGATGAAGTGTGGCATGCCGGCGATTTCGGAGGCGGTTTCCAGACTGCAGAGGAAATAGCGGCTTTCAAGCCGCTTGTGGGCGTTGCCGGAAACTGTGACAACTATGACCTTAGATATACGCATCCTGTACATAGATTCTTCGAATGCGAAGGATTCAAGGTGCTCATGATTCATGTAGGAGGCTATCCCGGAAGATATGATGCAAGGGCACGCAAGCTGATTGACGAGTTGAGGCCGGACATCTTCGTATGTGGTCATTCCCACATTCTGAAGGTCGTAAGGGACTCTAAGCGTAATATGATGGTTCTCAATCCGGGCGCGGCGGGAATCCAGGGTTTTCATCTGGTCAGGACAGCCCTGCGCTTCCGTCTTGATGAGGGGAGGATCTCAGATATGGAGGTTTTTGAACTAGACCGATAGCGCACATGTTTTTTTGGAATACTCCGAAAATATTCTTAATTTCGTACCAAATTCGTTTATTTGTTTAACCCTTAAAAGTGTACGACTATGAAGAAGGTATTTTTGGCAATTGCTATGGTTGCGGCAATGGTAGCGTTTGCATCATGCTCATGCTGCAACAACAAAGATAAAGAGGCTTGCTGCGAGAAGACAGAGTGCTGCGAGGCTGAGAAGGAGTGCTGCGGCGATAAGACAAAGTGTGGCGAGAAGGCTGAGTGCGAGGGCTGCACAAAGCACGAGGAGGCAAAGGAGTGCGGCGATTGCGCAAAGGCTTGCGAGGGCTGCGAGCAGCAGTGCGACAGCACAGCGACTTGCTGTGAGTAATCCGATCTCTGATTGTGACTTGAATAAAAGATATTGTCCGGGTTTCCGGACAATATCTTTTTGTATATTTGCTTTCCAAATAAAACAGATATGGCGACAGTAAAGACAAAGACGGTGTGGTTCTGCAAGGAGTGCGGAAACGAGAGTTCGAAATGGATGGGCAGATGTCCGGCGTGTGGTGAGTGGAACACAATGGTGGAGGAGACTGTGGCGACAGGGAAGAAGCAGCCCGGGGTTGCTGTATCTGTTCCCGGAGCTGGTCATAAACCTATGCCGCTGTCGCATATAGACTCGTCAGTGGAGACGCGGATCTCGCTGAATAACGCAGAGGTGGACCGTATCCTTGGAGGAGGTCTTGTGGAGGGGTCGCTTGTGCTAATAGGAGGAGAGCCGGGCATAGGAAAGTCAACGCTTTCGCTTCAGATTCCGCTTCATTGCAATGGTCTCAAGACCCTTTATGTGACAGGAGAGGAAAGCGCCCGCCAGGTGAAGCTCAGAGCCGCACGTATCGGAGGTGATGATGCCAACTGTATGATATACAGTGAGACGCTGATGGAAAACATCATCAAGGAAGCCCGCGAGATGATGCCCGACCTGATGATCGTGGACTCTGTCCAGACCATGTTTTCGCAGAATGTGGAGTCATCTCCGGGTTCTGTGACACAGATAAAGGAAACTGCAGCCATGCTTCTGAGGTTTGCCAAGGAGACTGGTGTTCCGGTGATCCTGATAGGTCATATAACCAAGGAAGGAAGCATAGCTGGACCAAAGATTCTGGAGCATATCGTAGACGTCGTCCTCCAGTTCGAAGGTGATAACAGAGGTACATACCGACTTCTCAGGAGCATAAAGAACCGTTTCGGCTCGACTTCTGAGCTGGCTGTATTCGAGATGACAGGGAAAGGACTGCGCGAGGTCAGCAACCCTTCGGAAATGCTGATCCCTATGCACGAGGAAGGCCTCAGCGGTGTGGCTGTAAGTGCCATGCTTGACGGCACAAGACCATTCCTGATCGAAGTCCAGGCACTTGTGAGTTCTGCGGCTTATGGAACACCTCAGCGTAGTGCGACCGGTTTTGATGTGCGTCGCCTGAACATGCTCCTGGCTGTGCTGGAGAAGCGTGCAGGCTTCAAGCTGAGCGTCAAGGACGTGTTCCTGAATATGGCCGGAGGCCTGAAGGTCAGTGACCCGGCATGTGACCTTGCTGTCATCTGTGCGGTCCTCTCATCCAATTTCGATTTCGCCATTCCTGCTGACATCTGCTTTGCGGGCGAGATCGGACTCAGCGGCGAGGTTCGCCCTGTGGCGCAGACCGAGCGCCGCGTTATTGAGGCTGCGCGTCTGGGATTCAAGAAGATATATGTGTCAAGCTTCAGCAGCCTTGAGGGACTGGCCGGTCAGGCTGACGGCATAGAGGTCGTAAAGGTCGCAGATGTGCCTGCCCTCTGCCGTTCTCTCTTCAAGGGAAACTAGTTCAGCCCGGCCAGTGTCCCCATGATCTTGTCCAGAAGTGGACGGAGTTTCCATGTTGGCGCTGTGCAGTTGTTTACCATTATGGAGAAGATTATGCAGTCATCCTTGCAGCCGTCTGTAGGGATGATATATCCGCTGTAGCATCTCACTCCGTTCATCGAACCGCTCTTTACCAGGATACGTTCTCTTACGCTTGCCGGATAACTCTTCATGTTATAGTTAAGCGTGCCGTTGCCGCCCGGAGAAGGCAGGCTGGCAGCATATGCTTCGAAATGAGGAGACGACATCATGCCTTCGAGGAACCTGCAGAAGAATTCCGCAGACACGTAGTTCTGTCTTGACAGTCCGCTGCCGTCCTGGATGTCCGCTCCCTTGAGCGCAACCTTCAGTTCCTTGAATACGTTTTCAAGAGCTACATAGGCCGAGTCATAGCTTGCGCTTGCTGTCATCTCGCGTGAAAGGCCTCTCAGCACTGTTTCAGCATAGAGATTGTTGCTGGCATGATTGGTCTCAAAGATGATTCTGTCAAGGGTAGGCGAGTATGTCTTGCCAAGTATGCTTATATCTCCATGTGTCTCCCAGTCCGGGTCCAGTTTGAAGTCTCCCGCACCTTCCGTGCACTCTATTCCCTTTTTCTTGAGATGGTTCATGAAATAATATGCACACGTGTACTCGGGGAACTTGTTGCTGCAGTCAACCCTCTTCTTCCCACGGTCCAGACCGAATGTTCCGCGGATTTCAGCCACAGGCGCAAGATCGCTGGTATACATGAAAAGCAAGTCTCCTGTACCGGCCTCGCCAGTGGTACAGTTATATCTGAATTCCATCCATGGGGTTTCCGGATATGAAGGCGAAATCCTTACCGGCGCTCCGACGCTGTCTCCGGCCGCTGCGGAGAAGGACTGCATGTTCTCGTAGAACATCAGTCCGGATGTGCCTGATCCGTAGTATGTTCCGATATCATTCCAAAGCCATGTAGGTTCCTCCATCATTCCTTCGAAACTGCGGCCGTCTCCTATGATCCTGCCCTCTATCTTCCTGATACCGGCCTGACGTACCATCCCTTCCCACTCGGCGAATATCTTCTCCAGACTTACGGCAATCGAGTCTTTCGACCCGAGGGTCGGATCTCCACCTCCGATTATATACAGGTTGCCTTTAAGCACTCCGTCTTCTATTGCGCCGTCATGCCCTATGGCGGTTTCGAACCTGAAGTCCGGACCGAGCTTGTGGATCGCGGCTCCAGTGCTTATGAGTTTCATGTTGGATGCCGGCAGCATCATTGTCTTTGCGTTGATGTCGACAAGCACGCGTCCGTCTCCAGCCATGGCGCATATGCCTGTCACGGCATTCTCCAGGGTCGGGTCTGCTGCGATTGATTCTATGAGCGTCTGCGCCTGAACTGCCTCAGGCTTGAGTTGTGCCGCTGCAGCGGTACACCACAGCACCATGCATATGGATAAGATTCTTTTCATACTCAAAAAAAGGACGTGATTGCCTTCACGTCCTTCTGTTTTGCTTTCAGTTACATATTACTGCTTTGAAACTACTGCGCTGAGCTTCTCGCAAAGCTCGTCGAGCTTCTCGAACATCTCCTTGGTGAGCTCTCTGTAGAATGCTCTCTTGTTGCCCTCAGGATGATTCGATCTCTGCTTGAGGCTGTTGTAAAGCTCTACTGCCTCGTCGATTATCTGTGCGATCTCGTCTGCATCCTTGTGTGGATTGAGTGCTACGAAAAGTGCGCAATCATCAATGAATTCTGCAACGAAATACTCGATGTCTTTCTTAAAAACTCTAAGGTTCATGGTAAATACGTATTAATTTGTTTTTGTTATAACGGGGACAAAGATAATAAAAAATCTTTATCTCCGATATAATTTACAGGTTATATGCCTTGCTCTGGCTGATAGGTGTCAGCCCCTCTCCCTTCCAGTCGAACAGGCGGCGCGCCTTCAGCAGACGGTGGGAGTTCTCGTAATAGTTTGCCTTTCCCGGAATCAGCGAATTCACACGTACCTTATGCGATGCGTGGATGATTTCCCCGTTTCCGATGTAGATGCCTACATGTGTGATCGATTCCTTCTTCCATCTTGTCTCCGGGTTTCCGAAGAACACCAGGTCTCCCGGTTTCAGGTTCTCTATCCTCCTGCACATCTCATCATAGAGGTTTTCGTTATCCTTTCCTATGTTGTGGTCTGCCTTTACTATGATCTCACGTCCGAGGAATACCTGCTGTGATGCGTTTCTCGGAAGAAGGTAACCGTTCATGAACCATGTAAGCCTGACAAGGCCGCTGCAATCCAGCCCTTTGCTGGATGCTCCGCCCCAGAGATATGGAGTTCCGATGAACTGCTTTGCGGTAGCTATGATTCCGGCTTCAGACGGCTTCGGCTTCTGTGCCCATGTTTCGAACCTCTCCAGGTCGCATGCCGGCGTCCAGCCCTTTCTTCCGTCGGGCAGGATCACCTCCGCCCATCCTTTTTCGCCCTTTGCACCTTTGGTCACCGACGGTGTGGTCTTCTTTCCTTCCGTGAATGCCACCCTCAGAAGATTACCCATGGACAGGTCCGACAGACGTTCCGACTTTACGGATGGACTGCTGTATACGCCGCTGTGGTGGGATGTACATATATATTTAGGTGCAGCCTTATACTCGTTGATCTGCTCAGGAGTCATCTCTACCAGTCCGAGGTTGGTGCACCATGCGGTGTATGGTTCCGGTGTCACGACCTGTCTCCAGTATCCTTCCTCGCCGACGATCTCCACGATGGTTCCCATCAGCGACTGGGTCTCCAGCGCCGACTCATAATCAGGCAGCGCCCTCATCATGTTCTCCGACAGCGCTGTCACCGCCATCCTCTTTGTCTGTGCATTTGCAGTCTGTGTCACTGCGCCAATTACCAGCGAAGTCAGCACGATTATTTTCACTATGCGTTTCATCGTCCTTGTTGATTATCAATGTTTTATATAAATGTCCTGCCTTCCTTGTCATGCAGGATTAAAGCCTATCTACCTGATGGATAGCAGTTTATGTGTTCGCGCTATTCCTGCTTGATTGGCTTTGATGCAAAAATATGAAAATTATAATTAATTTTGCCCGACATGTTGCAGGATTTTGAGAAATACGGATTCCCGGACGGGAAGAGATACAATTCATTCGTGGGTTATTTCAAGCGCAGATATGGTGAGCGCCTCCAGAAAATAGTCCTCGATGCCGGCTTCACATGCCCGAACCGTGATGGCAAGGTTGGCCGTGGTGGTTGCACTTACTGTGACAATGCTGCTTTTCATCCTTCTTACAGCACTGCCGGCAAAAGTCTGCATCAGCAGTTGGATGAGGGTATAGGTTTTCATAAGGTCCGTTATCGCACTACGGAACACTATCTTGCTTATTTTCAATCATTTTCGAATACATATGCTCCGTTGGAACGTCTGTGCACCTTGTATGAGGAAGCGCTTTCACATCCGTCTGTCGTGGGTATAGTCATAGGAACCCGACCGGATTGTGTAGACGATGAGAAACTGGATTATCTTGCGGATCTTGCCCACGGGCGTGTACTGTCCGATTGGAAGCGTTCTCTCGCAGGCGAACCGGATAGGACGGCCCCGATTGTGATTGTGGAATACGGCATCGAATCATGTCATGATGTGACTTTGCAGCGCATTAACCGTGGACATGACTTCGAGACTGCCCGTTGGGCTGTGCATGCTACTGCGCAGCGTGGTCTGGATGTCGGTGCACATTTTATTCTTGGCCTCCCAGGAGAGACACGTCAGATGATGTTGGATTCCTGTGCCATGATAAATGAACTGCCACTAAGGTCCGTCAAGTTTCATCAGCTCCAGATTGTGAAGGGAACCAGAATGGAGAAGGAATATGCTGAGTGTCCTCAGGACTTTGAACGTTTCTCCCTGGATGGCTATCTGGACTTCTTCACTGATATGCTGGAACGGCTCCGTCCGACTCTCAGTATCGAACGCTTTGCGGGTGAAGTACCACCTCGTTTTGTCAACGAAACTCCATGGGGGCTCATCCGTAATGTGGAACTTCTCCGTCTGCTTGACCAACGCCTTGAGGATCGCGACACCTGGCAGGGCCGCCTTCTTTGATTCTTCCTAGTTCCTCTCGTCGCCGGTTATTAGGACTGCTTTCTGTGCCTCCAATAGGGTGTTCGTGTATCTATTTGTCTTGCAATGTTTTACCTTGGTATCCTGCCTTCCTTGCCATGCAGGATATCTAACCAATGCGCTGATGTTCAGCAGCTTGCGTGCAACGCTTGCTCCCTCTTTTCTATAAAATAGAATAAATTCCGAATTTGTTGCTCGATTTAAAAATAAATTCGCCACATTTTTCTTTATTTTAAACTCTTTCATCTCAGTTACCTGTACTTTCGCAGTGAGCGGATGATGCGGGTGCGTTTATGTATTGCTCTGAAATTCAGCGGATTATGAACTTATCCTGCCTTCCTAGCCATGCAGGATAAAGTCGGAACTCGTTGACGTTTAAGACATTACGTGAAACGCTCGAGGACTCCATGAAGTTGAATTTTAAACTATTTGTGACATGAAGTACAAGAAGAGAAGATTTGTCCCAGGTGAATGTATGCATGTTTACCAGCGGGCGGTGAAGGGGTTTAATATTTTTTATGATCTGGAAGACTATCTGGTCTTCTATACGATTTTCGCGACTGTTGCACGTCAATATAATGTTACGCTCATGGAACTCTGTATCATGATAGATCATATTCATGTTCTGATGTCGTCGAGGAGTCTTAACGAGATAAGCCGTTTCGTGATGCACTATACGTCAATGTTCGTTCGGGAGTATAATGCAGATGTGGGGCGTAAAGGCCCGCTGTTCCATAAAAGTTTCGGAAGTGCGCCTAAGCGAGGAAGCAAGAGTATTCGTACGACAATAGTTTACATAGGAAATAATCCCGTAGAAAAGAATCTGTGTTGTTCACCAGAACAATATTTCTGGAATTTTCTGGCATTCTATGCAAATGAGAAATACGGCCATGTTCCTGTCAGGGCGTTGAGCAGGAAGATGAAGGTACTGTTCAAGGAGGTTCGCGACTTGAAGGAGAAGTCTGCGTATCTTGGATATGCGCGCTTAAGGAGAATGTTTCTCAAACTTGATGATGTAGAACGTGAAGTGTTGGCCAAACACATTATCCGTGAGTATTTCCCTTTTGATCGGGAGTCCTTGCTATCGTATTATGACAGTTATGATGACATGATTCACGCGATGCGGAGTACTTCTGGCAGCGAGTATGATATTAAAGAAAAATATTCGCCGGAGTCAGGGACTGTTTATGGTGATATGATAGGAATGGTAAAAAGGTATTTAGGACAGAATCTCCAGACGGTTCAGACCAGAAAAGTGACGCTGCTCCCTCTGGATGAGAAGATCAGGATAGCTCAAATGCTGAAAATCCAAACGGCGGCCACGACGCGTCAATTGGAGAAGTTTCTCAATATGGAAGTCCGGAAGCAGTTAGCAGAGTAGTTTCTGAAAGTGTACGTATTACATAAGTTTTTGATTTATAGGGTGTTGTTTGAATGTCCTGCATGGAAGGGAAGGCAGGATGAGGCTTTATCTGTTTGACAGATAGGTGTTTAGGTGTGCGCATGTGGGGCTGAGGTGAACGCGAAGTAGCCCGATAAAGGGTATTGATCAGGTATTTACCCTGCTTGATGTTACATATATCAGAAAAAATGATTACATTTGCCAAATTTTAGACGTAAGATGGATACTTTTACTAACTCTCCGATTATTGAAGGACTTACCTTCGACGACGTATTGCTGATTCCTGCACATTCTGAGGTTCTTCCCAGAACTGTAGACGTATCTTCTAAATTCACGAGAGACATCACTCTCCAGACTCCGATCGTTTCTGCTGCAATGGATACCGTTACAGAGGCGGAACTTGCCATAGCAATGGCTCGTGCCGGCGGTATCGGTGTTATTCATAAGAATATGAGCATTGAAGAGCAGATGAACCAGGTTCGTCGTGTGAAGAGGGCGGAGAACGGAATGATCTATGATCCTATCACCATCCACCCTGACGCAACTGTTGGTCAGGTGCTCGGAATGATGGCTCAGCATCATGTGGGCGGTATCCCTGTAGTTGATGAGAACGGCTACCTTGTAGGTATCGTGACTAACCGCGACCTTCGTTTCCAGAGGGATCCGAAGATGCCGGTATCAGAGATCATGACAAAGGAGAATCTTGTTACAGCCCGTCAGGGTATCAGCCTTCCTGAGGCGACAGACATCCTTCGCCAGTATAAGATCGAGAAGCTCCCTGTAGTGGACGGCGACGGCAAGCTCGTCGGCCTTATCACATACAAGGACCTCATGAAGATAAAGGACAATCCTATCGCATCAAAGGACAGCAAGGGCCGTCTTCTTGTAGCGGCTGCCGTAGGTGTGAACTCAGAGACTATCGAGCGCATCGAGATGCTCGTGAGCGCCGGTGCGGATGCTGTCGTTGTGGATACGGCTCACGGTCATTCGCAGGGTGTGCTCAACGTGATCAAGAGCGCATGCGAGGCTCTTCCTGACGTGCAGATCGTTGCAGGAAACGTGGCGACCGCTGAGGGTGCAAAGGCTCTCGCTGACGCAGGTGTAAGCGCGGTCAAGGTCGGTATCGGACCAGGATCAATCTGTACAACACGCGTCATCGCCGGTGTAGGTATGCCTCAGCTTTCAGCTGTGATGATGGCATCGGAGGCTCTCAAGGGCACAGGTGTTCCGGTAATCGCTGACGGTGGTATCCGTTACTCAGGTGACGTTGTGAAAGCTCTCGCAGCAGGTGCGAGCACAATCATGGCAGGATCGCTCTTCGCAGGAGTCGAGGAGTCACCGGGAGAGACTATCATCCTTAACGGACGTAAATACAAGTCATACCGCGGAATGGGCTCGCTCGAGGCTATGCAGCAGGGATCAAAGGATCGCTACTTCCAGGATATGGAGGCAGATATCAAGAAACTCGTACCGGAGGGTATCGTGGCTCAGGTCCCTTACAAGGGTACTCTCAACGAGGTCGTATATCAGCTCGTAGGTGGTCTCCGTGCAGGTATGGGATACTGCGGTGCTCCAAACATCGAGAAACTTCGTGAGGCTAAGTTCGTGCGTATTACAAACGCCGGTTACCTCGAGGGTCATCCACACGATGTGACAATCACACGCGAGGCTCCGAACTATTCAAGATAACATTCTGCTGATGAAGCGGATAGCATATATTATGGCAATCTTTGGGATCGTCTTGCCGATGTTCGCATCGTGCAAGGCGATTTCGGAGTTTTTTGACAGTGGCGAGATTGTGGCGGAGGCAGGCTCGGCCAAGCTGAAGAGGGTGGATCTGGACAAGGTCATACCGAGCGGCATGAACCCTGAAGACAGTACCCGCCTTGCCAGGCAGTACATCAACATGTGGGCGCTCGACCAGATTTTCCTGGAGAGGGCTGAGGAACAGCTGTCAAAGGTGGAGATGGATGTCACTCAAGAGCTTGAGACATACAGGAGGTCTCTCCTTAAGTTTCGTTACGAGCAGCTCTACATCAATGAAAGGCTTGATACAATGGTCACTGACGATGAGGTGGAAAGGTATTATGAAGCTCATAAGGACAGGTTCGTGCTCCAACGTCCTGTCGTCAAGGCGAGGTTCATAAGCATATCGGAGGACTCGCCGATGCTCAAGACCATAAGGAAGAAGATGTCGTCGGACAAGGCCGAGGATATCATGGAAGCGGACAGCCTGGCATTCTCGTCAGCCTACAAGTTCTCCACATGGAATGACGAGTGGATAGATGCATCGACTCTGGCGAAGGAGTTCGGGCACGAATCGGCCTCGATCCTTGCGTCAATGAAGTCAGGCTGGCTGGAGAGGACCGATACTACAGGCGTGTCCAATATTGCATATGTATCGGAAATCACACCGAAGGGTTCCATGTCGCCGATAGAATACAGCACTCCTTTCATAAAAGACATGATAATAAGTGCGCGTAAACAGAACCTGATCACATCTTTGGAACGTGATTTGCTGGAAGACGCGCGCGTTAACGGACAATTTGTAATTTTTGATTGATATGAATATTCTCTGGATCAAGAGACTGGCGGCTGCCGTGCTTTTCTCGGCTGTAGCCTTGACAACATCTGCGCAGAAATACTCCGGCGGTCTTATCGACAAGACTGTAGCCATAGTGGGAAATGAGGTGATCATGCTCTCGGACCTCGAAGATGAGGTTGCCATGATGAAGGCCTATGGCATGATGTCGGACAAGAAGGGAAGATGTGAGATTCTCGAGGAGATGATGGCGACTAAGCTCTTTCTCATGCAGGCAAGACTTGACTCACTTGCTGTCAACAACGATATGGTTGAGGGCGAGCTCAGCAACAGGCTTGACATGCTCAAGACCAATCTCGGTGGCGAGGAGGAAGTTGCCAAGCAGTTCGGAAAGCCTATCTACAAGCTCCGTCAGGAATGGAGACAGGCCATCGAGGACCAGACTCTGACCCAGCAGATGCAGCAGGAGATCGCTTCGAAAGTTCCTGAACTGACTCCATACGATGTACAGCAGTATGTAGAGAGGACGGATGTAGAGGACCTGCCAATGGTTCCGGTGAAATATCAGCTAAGCCAGATATGTATATACCCGGACCGTGAAGCTGCAAACCTTGCGGTGAAGGAGCGTCTCATTGCTATCCGTGAACGTATCATCAACGGTGAGCGTTTCTCTACCCTTGCACGTCTCTATTCGCAGGATCCCGGTTCTGCAAGAAAGGGTGGTGAACTTGGAATGGCTTCAAAGTCAATCTTCTGGCCGGCATTCTCGGATGCAGCCATGTCGCTCAAGCCTGGTGTCGTATCCCAGATCGTAGAGACTCCTGACGGATTCCATATCATAGAAGTAATAGAGAAGAAGGGTGATATGTTCAACGCCCGCCACATTCTTCTCAAGCCGGAGTATACGTCTGAGGACAGGCAGAAGGGTTTCCATACGCTCGACAGCCTCAGGACAGAGATCCTCAATGATGCGGTAACATTCGGACTGGCGGCGAGATTCTATTCTGAAGATCCTGCTACAAGGACAAACGGAGGTCAGATGGCTGACCCGACAACAGGATCATCATATTTCGAGATCGATCAGCTCAAGCCTCAGGACTATGCGGCCATCAAGGACCTCAAGGAAGGCGAAATATCCGAGCCTCTTGAGTCCCTTGACAACGAAGGACGTGACGGAAACCTCGTTTACAAGATCGTAAAGCTCGACAAGGTCATCCCAGCACATCCGGCAACATTCAGCAATGACTATACTCTTCTTCTGGGACAGGCAAAGTCCGAGCTGCAAGAGAAGGCGATAAAGGACTTTATAGATTCGAAAATCAAGACAACATACATTGTCATCGATCCTCTTTTCGGCGACTGCGACTTCGAACGCGAAGGCTGGAAAGAGAAGGTGCGTAAGTAATTATGAAATTCCTCAAGAAACTGATACTCCCTGTTCTCGTCATTCTGGCGGGGTTCTCCGGCATGTCCAGAGCTCAGGTCCAGAAGCAGGAAGAGAAGGAGACCAAGGACAGTCTTGTGGTGCTGCTCAGCTCCAAGTCTGCTCAGATGGTCGATATCGAGGGTGCCAGCTACAGGAAGATCGTGGGACCGGCAAGGTTCCTTCATAACGGAACCTATCTGCTTTGCGATACAGCCCTCTGGAATGTGGAGACGAAGATAATAGAGGCATGGGGCAATGTCAGTATCCTGCAGGAGGAGACCGTGCTTACAAGCGACAAGCTGACCTATCGCATAGATATGGATATGGCGGAGTTCCGCGGATCAGTTGTCCAGCTTACGGATAAGGATCATAATACCTTGAGGACCAGATATCTGGATTATAATACCAAGGACTCTGTCGCTGTTTTCCAGAACGGTGGTGCAATGAGGGACAAGGACGGACAGATAATTGAAAGCCGCAACGGAACATACGATTCGAAGATAAAGACCTTCACATTCACCAATGACGTGAACATGTTCACCGATTCGATCTTCGTGAAGACAAGGTCGCTGAAATATGAGTCTGACCTCAATCTTGCCACTTTCGGTTCAGCTACTGACGTGTGGAAGGACGAGAACATGCTGTCATCGGACAGAGGATGGTATGACAGAGGTCGGGAGATATTTTTCTTTGCAGACCGTGTACATGTCATGTCGGAGGACCAGGAGGCTTGGAGCGATACTCTTTATTTCTACAGGAACACATCTGACGTCGACATGCTCGGCAATGCACAGGTAACCGATACCACCCGTAATGTCTTCGGCCTTGCAGGCAGAATCCATTATGTGGACTCGATTTCAAAGGTTACCATGACCCGCAAGCCGGCAGTCATATCGCAGACTACAGAAGAGGATGGAAGCATAGATACGCTTTACCTTGGTGCGGAGAAGCTGGTTTACTATACCCTTAAGATGTGTGATGTCGACAGCCTGGTCGTGGTCGATGCGCAGAAAAGACTGGAGGCCATTGATGTAGACCCTGTGGGCGAGTATCGTAAGAAGGCAGCAGAAGCTGCAGCGAAGGCTGCTGAGGAGGCGGCCAAGAACGATCCTAATTACAGACCTAAGAATGCCCCTCAGGGACCTAAGCAGCCTCAAGGTGCCATAGGCCAGTCGCAGAAACCTGCAGGCCCGTCACTGAAGGAGAAACCGGCAATATCTGGCAGGAAACCGGTCGCGGATTCCTTGTCCAGAGGGACAGATTCCTTGTCAGTCGTTTCGGATTCCTTGACGGTGATGACCGATTCCCTGTCAATTTCTGCCGACTCCCTGATGCTGTCCGATACCATGGCTGTCACTGATACCATGGTTGTTGAGGAACCGAAGGATACGACAAAGATAGGTTTCCTTGAAGCCATAAGGAATGTGAGGATATACAAGAAGAACATGCAGATCGTCTGCGATTCGCTCCTTTATTCTGATCTTGACTCTCTTGGCCGTCTTTTCGTCGAGCCTATAATATGGCAGGACATAACAAGGCAATATTCGGCAGACAGTATAAGCGTCGTAGTACGTAACGGTGGAATGGAAAAGGCCAGCCTCATGGCAAATGCATTCATCCATATCCAGGAGGATACGACCCATTATGACCAGATCAAGGGTACGGAGATGCTGGCATTCTTCGATGACAATGGTACGTTGGAGCGTTTTGATGTGCTCGGAGGTGCGTCAGCGTTGTTCTACATAGAAGAAAACGAGGTTCTCGCGACAGTCAACAAGCCTGAGTCGAAGATGCTTTCCGCAACATTCAAGGATGGCAACATCCAGAGGATATATTACTATGACCAGGCCAAGAACGATGCCTATCCTATAGTGCAGATGTCAGATGAGGACCAGCGTCTCAAAGGATTCAACTGGCAGTCGGAAAAGCGTCCGGCTGACCGCAACGCCGTGACTCCGCTTTCGCTCCGTCCCTCTGAGCGTCGCGCCTATGCCGCCCGTCCGCATGCAAAGTTCACACAGACCGACATATACTTCCCTGGCTACATGAAGGACGTGTACCGTCAGATGGAGGTGCGTGATTCGCTTCAGAAGATTCGCGCCCGTGACCGTCAGCTGGCAGAGGCCAGAAAGGCCGAACTCGCTCGTCTTGACAGTCTTGCCCGCCTTGACAGTCTTGTACTGGCGGATTCTCTCGCAAGGGCAGACAGTCTTGCTGTGGCAGATTCATTGAGCAAGGCCCATCTTGCTGACTCGCTTGCATCAGCTGACTCGCTCATGCATGCTGTCGATTCTCTGGCAGCAGCGGATACTGCGGCAGTTGTCCTTACTCCTGAGCAGATAAAGGCTGCTGAGAAGGCTGCGAAGAAAGAGGCCGCAGCAAAGGCCAAGGCTGAAAAGAAGGCTGCCCGCGCTGCAAAGAAGAAGGCAAAGCAGGAGGCGTTGGAAGCAAAGTGGGCGGAACTCGACAAGCGGGACGCCGATAAGGCTGCAGCAAAGGCTGCAAAGAAACTTGCGAAAGAACGCAAGCGCAAGCGTAAGGCTTTGGAAGATCAGGCCGAGCAGCAGAGAAAGGATCTCGAAGTATTGGAAAAGTATCGTCTGAAGTACGAACAGCAGAAGGCAAGGAAAGCCTCCTCAAACTAATTCCTTATGATCATACATCCGGCAGAAAGGACATCATCTGTCCAGGAATATTACTTCTCGAGGAAACTCAAGGAGATAGCGCTCATTAATTCACATAGGGCTGCTGCAGGGGAGGATCCGGTGATCAACCTCGGCATAGGCTCGCCTGACGGCATGCCTCCGCAGGAGGCGATAGAGGCCTTGACGGCCAGTGCTGTCCAGCCTGGAAATCATGCATACCAGAGTTATGTAGGACTGTCCGAACTGAGACAGGCATTCGCAGACTGGTATGCCCGATGGTATGGAGTGCAGCTGGACCCTTCCAAGGAAATCCAGCCTCTGGTCGGTTCCAAGGAGGGTATCCTGCTTATTTCTTTGGCATTCCTGAACAAGGGGGATAAGGTTCTTGTCCCTGATCCGGGTTATCCGACATATTCGTCAGCCTCAAGACTGGTAGAGGCTGAGATCGTGACCTATGACCTCAAGGCTGAGAACGGCTGGCAGCCGGATTTCGAAGAACTTGAACGCATGGATCTTCGCGGAGTCAAGATCATGTGGACCAACTACCCCGGCATGCCGACGGGAGCTCAGGCCACAGAGGACCTTTATGCAAGGCTGGTTGACTTCGGCAAGCGTCACGGCATAATGATATGTAATGACAACCCTTACAGTTTCATCCTGAACGACAACCCGCTTTCGATCCTGGCACAGCCTGGCGCCAAGGAATGCTGCGTGGAGCTCAACTCGCTCAGCAAGGCCCATAACATGGCAGGCTGGCGCATAGGAATGGTAGCGGCGGAGGCTGACGTGATAGAGCAGATACTCAAGGTCAAGAGTCAGATGGACTCGGGAATGTTCAAGCCGCTTCAGCTCGCTGCTGTCGAGGCATTGAAGCAAGGCCCGGAATGGTTCGCACGGCTGAATGAGGAATATGCACGCCGCAGGGTCCTCGCAGGGGAAATCTTCGATATCCTAGGAGTGGAATATGACCGCAATTCCTCAGGAATGTTTCTTTGGGGAAGAGTGCCGGAAGGCAAGGGTGAAACTCTTGCCGACAGGATCCTTTATGAAGCAGGTGTATTCATAACCCCTGGATTCATCTTCGGCAAGAACGGAGAAGATTATATCCGCATCTCACTCTGCGCACAGCCGGAAGTGTTGAAGAAAGCAGCAGACCGTATCCGCGCAATAACAATGAAAAACTATTGATAATGGCAACAAGAAACCTAGATATAATTCCCCTGTATGATTGGGGAATGTTTACAGAGCCGAGACCGAGCGTGATAGCCGGCCCGTGCAGTGCTGAGACAGAAGAGCAGGTCATGGAGACAGCGAAGGGCCTCCGTGAAATGGGTATAAATGTGTACCGTGCTGGAATCTGGAAGCCAAGGACGCATCCGGGCTCGTTCGAGGGTGTTGGCTCCGAAGGCCTGAGGTGGATGCAGAGGGCGAAGAGAGAGTACGGACTGAAGATCGCCACTGAGGTCGCGAGCGAAAAGCATGTGTTCGAGTGCCTTAAGTTCGGTGTGGATCTGGTGTGGCTCGGTGCAAGAACTACAGCCAACCCGTTCCTCGTGCAGGAGATTGCGGATGCGCTGAAGGATACAGATATCCCTGTGCTCGTGAAGAACCCTGTCAACCCTGACCTTGACCTGTGGATCGGCGCGCTGGAGCGTCTGAACCGCGCGGGCATAAAGAAGCTCGGCATCATCCACAGAGGATTTTCCACATTCGACAAGATAAACTACAGGAACGACCCGCAGTGGCAGGTAGCCATAGAGCTTCGCAACCGCTATCCTGAACTGCCGTTCTTTGTGGACCCAAGCCATATGGCCGGCTGCAAGGACTATATCCGCGAGATCAGCCAGAGGTCTCTGGACCTCGGATTCGAGGGACTCATGATCGAGTCTCACTGCAATCCTTCCGTAGCCTTGAGCGATGCAAGGCAGCAGCTTACCCCTGACGAGCTGAGCGACCTTCTCTACAAGCAGATCAAGGTTAAGGACAAGGACTCGGACTCACCGGAGTGGAAGGAGAACATCGACCAGCTCCGCGCCAAGATCGACATCATTGACGAGAATATCCTTTACGCTCTCGGTTCAAGAATGAAGATCAGCCGTCAGATCGGTGAGATCAAGAGAAACAGCAACATCGCCATCCTCCAGACAAACCGCTGGGACAAGGTGCTGGCAAAGGTTATGGCAAAGGGAGAAGAGTATGGTCTGCCCGAAGACTTCATCAAGACGGTATTCAATGCCATCCATGAGGTGTCTGTAGAAGTACAGAATGAGATAATTTCCGGTAAATAAAATAAGAAGATCTTCTGAATTACTTCAGGAGCTCTTTCAGTACAATATCAAATCTTTCTTTGTCTTCCGGACGCAGGAACTCGGTCTTGATAGGAGCGTAGAACAGCCTCTGTTTCAAAGATTCCGGGACTGCCTTGGAGTCGCGCACTCTCTGGCAGTCTTTTTCTGTTGTCATGATCACCGAAGTAGGGAAGGCGTCGCCGGCATTCCTTATGGACATGATGTCGCTGCGGCTGAACTTATGGTGGTCAGGGAAGTTGAAGTGCTTCACGATCTTATATGTTCCGCAGAGGTATCTTGCCAAAGGCGCATCGTTGGCTATGCCTGTGAAGAGGATGAGCCTCTGTGCATACAGATAGCGGGAGTCTCCCTCCGGGAATATCGCCTGCGGCGTATCATATGTTATGGTCGTGAAGAAAAGGTTCTGCTTCCTTCCGTTCTTTCTTGTGCCGGAGCACTCGGTGGCATCATAGCCATGAAGGCCGAGGGCTTCTGCCCACATTCCTTTTTCCCATCCGTCCATGTACCTCGGACACTTGGAAACTATGATGATGTCAGCCGCTGCAATCCTTTCAGGAAGGTCGCGGAGCTTGCCCAGCGGCATGAGATGGTCCTTGAAGACAGGCCTGCTGTAGTCCACGAGGACGATGTTCACTCCTGCCTTTACCTTTCTATGCTGGAACGCATCGTCAAGAAGGATGAGGTCAGCCTTAGGGAAATCCTTATGGATACATCTTCTGCCTTTCTTGGATGTCTTTACTGTTTCAGGGTCAGTCAGGAAAGTGCATCCTTCCTTGCGAGAACTGTCCACGGCCACGGTGACCATTGGGAACTTCTTCTTTATCTGAAGAGGTTCGTCACCATAGTCAAGTGCTCTTCCGTCAGCTACAACCTGCTGGAATCCCTTGCTTCTGCGCTTGTATCCGCGTGAAAGCACGGCGATGTTCTTTCCGTACCACTGCTCGTCCTCGAGCAGAGTGCGCACGAGCATCTCTGTGTGCGGTGTCTTTCCCGTTCCGCCTACAGTGATGTTGCCGATGCATATCGAAGGGACTTCGGGTGTATAAACCTTGCGGCATCCGTTGTCGAAAAGCAAGTGTCTGACCTTCAGCGTCAGCCAATATGGAAATAATAATATCTTGTCCATTCTATATATTATATACATTACCCGCCAGCGGCGCCTCATTTTCTCCCCAGCGTCCGGCAATATAGTCCAGCGTTTCCATGAGTTCTGCGGGGTCGTTCAGTGTCACCAGCTTCAGCCTTGTCTCCTTAAAGTCAGGCAGACCCTTGAAGTAGCATGAAAGGTGTCTGCGCATCTCGAGAATGCCCACTCGGTCTCCCTTTATCTCTATCGACTTGGCCAGGTGTCTCTTTGCCAGTGCTACTCTGTCGATGACGCTCATCTGCGGCAGCAGTTCTCCGGTCTGGAGGTAGTGCTTGATTTCCTGGAAGATCCAAGGATGTCCGTAGGTCGCTCGGCCTATCATGATGGCGTCCACTCCGTAGCGGTCGAAGTATTCCTTTGCCTTCTGTGGAGAGTTAATGTCGCCGTTACCTATAATAGGTATATGCATGCGCGGGTTCTCCTTTACCTTTCCGATGAGTGTCCAGTCTGCCTCTCCTGTGTACATCTGGCAGCGGGTGCGGCCATGGATGGTCAGAGCCTGGATACCTACGTCCTGAAGCCTTTCCGCCAGTTCCACGATGATCTTCGAATCCTCATCCCATCCCAGGCGTGTCTTCACGGTCACTGGAAGCTTCACGGCCTCCACGACCTGGCGGGTGATCTCGACCATCTTGTCAGGCTCGCGCATCATTCCGGAGCCAGCACCTCTGCGGGCAATCTTGTTTACAGGACATCCGAAGTTGATGTCCACAAGGTCAGCACCATGGCCTCCGGCTATCTCCGCCGCCTGCTCGGCCATCTTTGCGGCATCCACCATTGCCTCCGGTATGTTGCCGTAGATCTGGATTCCGATAGGGGCTTCGTAGTCGTATGTGACCAGTTTCTCGAGGGATTTACGTGCGTCGCGGATGAGTCCGTCTGAGGATATGAACTCGGTATACATCATGTCTGCACCGAATTCCTTGCATATGAAGCGGAAGGATGCGTCGGTCACATCCTCCATAGGCGCCAGAAACAGCGGCCTGTCTCCTAATTCTATATTACCTATATTCATAATCAGCCTGCAAAATTAGCAGAAATTTTGTAGATTTGCGAAGATAAATTCATACGACATGGCAAAGATATCTACAATAGGTCTGCTCACCTCAGGAGGTGATGCTCCCGGAATGAATGCGGCGATCAGAGCCGTCACACGTGCGGCCATCTATAACGGATGGAAGGTTAAGGGAATCTACCGTGGCTGGGAAGGCCTTATCAATAATGAGATCAAGGATTTCACATCGGAAAGCGTCAGCGGAACCATCAATCGTGGAGGTACTATCCTGCGTACGGCGCGAAGCAAGGACTTCATGAATGAAGAAGGACGCGCACGCGCGTATGAGAATATCAAGGCCCATGGAATCGATGCCCTGATCGTGATCGGAGGCAACGGCTCTCTTGCAGGTGCCCAGGTGATAGCTTCCGAATATGATATCCCGTGCGTCGGCCTTCCCGGCACAATCGACAATGACCTCTATGGCACGGATACGACCATCGGTTACGATACGGCGCTCAATACCATCATGGACTGTGTGGACAAGATCCGTGATACGGCCAACTCCCACAACCGCATCTTCTTCGTGGAGGTGATGGGCCGTGACGCAGGTTTCCTTGCGCAGAACGCCGCCATCGCTACAGGCGCGGAAGCTGCCATCATCCCGGAGGACAAGACTGATGTCGACCAGCTGGCATCATTCATCGGCAGAGGAGTGCGCAAGAGCAAGAACAGCTCGATCGTGCTCGTGTCCGAGAGCAAGAAGGACGGTACAGGAGGCGCACAGTATTATGCAGACAGGCTCCTTCATGAGTATCCGGAGTATGAAGCTCGCGTGACCATTCTCGGTCATCTCCAGCGCGGAGGTATCCCGACGGCAAATGACCGCATCCTGGCCAGCCGTCTTGGCGTTGCAGCGATAGAAGCCCTCAAGGACGGACAGCGCAACATCATGGTCGGAGTCAAGAACGACCAGATCGTCTATGTTCCGTTCAACAAGGCCATCAGAGTGGATAAGCCTATTGACCGTGAATTGATTAACGTGCTGAATGTATTGTCAATATAATTTTGTCAATCGAAAAATTATTCCTATCTTTGCGACCCCTATGTAGTGTAGGGATCGCAATTTTTATTATAATTAATTAAGTATTAACCATTTAAAAGTACAAGATGGACACACAGAGCTACAAAACGGTATCCCTCAAGGCAGGTGATATCAAGAAGGAGTGGGTTGTGATCGATGCTACTGATCTCGTAGTAGGCCGTCTTGCTGCCAGACTTGCTCTCGTTCTTCGTGGTAAGAACAAGGCATCTTTCACTCCGCACATGGACTGCGGTGACAACGTCATCGTTCTCAATGCGGACAAGGTAAGATTCACTGGTAAGAAGATGACTGACAAGGTGTACGTACGCCACACTGGTTACCCAGGCGGACAGCGTTTCACTACACCTAAGGAGATGATGGCAAAGAAGCCTACTGAAGTCTTAAGGATGGCAGTAAAGGGTATGCTTCCTAAGAACCGTCTCGGTGCGAAGCTCATCAACAACCTGTATCTTTACGCAGGTAACGAGCACCCACACCAGGCACAGAACCCTAGAACAATCACTTTAAACGAAATTTAAGCAGAGCATGAAAGTAGTAAACGCCCTTGGAAGACGTAAATCAGCAGTCGCTCGCGTTTATGTTGTGCCTGGTAAAGGTAACATCGTGATCAACGG